>NZ_CP068046.1:2236818-2556363 GCF_016698665.1 Devosia rhizoryzae | reverse complement strand
GGCTATTCGGCCTACTTCGAGGATAGCGAAGGCAATGTCTGGGAATTGATGGCGACCAGTCGGTAGTGAACTGATCATAATCAGCGCCACGAACTCGATTGTCACCCCGGGCCTGACCCGGGGCCCATCCTGAGATTTCAAGCTGGGCCCCGGCCTTCGCCGGGGTGACATCCGGTGCGTGGTGATTGATCGCTCTAGAACCCGCCGCCGGTCTTGAACCCGCCGCCGCCCTTCTTGCCGCCACCGCCCATCGACCCGGTACGCGGACGGGAAAAGCCACCACCGGCACCGCCGCCCCAGCCGCCACCGAATCCACCGCCGCGGGGCTTGCTGTTGCCGCCGCCGCCAAAGCTGCTGTCGGGCCAGCTCATGCCGCCACCGTTGGATGGGCCCCACGGGCTGTTGCTGCGCGGCTGCCGCGTCCGCTGATACCCGGCGCCCCATTCATTGCCCGGCGCCCAGTTCTGGCTCTTGCGCCACTGATCCCAGTAGCTGGCCGCCGAAATGCCGCCACGCAGGAAATCGTTGAGCAGGTCGCCCACCAGCCGGTCTTCCCCAAAGCTTGATTGCGGATCGTCGAAGCGCTGCTTCTTGAATTCCCACTGGATGTCTTCGAGCTCGCGCCGCCGCGCCGCGAGCACCTTGAGACGCTCGCGTTGATCGCGGCTTTCCGCTTCTTCCTCGCGCAGCCGCGTGCGGGCATCGTCGATCTGGGCGACAATCGTGTCATCCTGCCCAGTCCGCGTCCGCCGCGCTTCGGCAAGAAGCGTCTTGATGTCCTCGCGCCCAAGCGCCGCCGCAAGTTCCGCCGCGGCGCTTTCGAAGGCAGGGTCGCGCCCCTCGGCCAAGGCGCGCAAAGCGGCCGCTGCCTGATCACGCTGGTCTTCGCAAGCGACGATCTCGGCATCGAGCTTGGCGATTTCGCCTTCGGTCACCGCAATGGCCTCGCGCAGCGGCTTGCCGCCGGCACGATCCACCGCCCCCACTTCTAGGGCCGCCAATTCGGCCTCGGCGGCCTGCACATTGGCTTCCTGCTGCTCGGCATGCTCGCGCAGGCGCAGCGGGATTTCGTTGAGCATGGCATAGTTCGGACGGGCCCTGTGATAGCCGACAAGGCTGGCCACGAGCCCGTCGAAATAGCGCGTGAGATTGCTCGCCTTGTAGGCCGACGTGCCATAGCCGGCGTCCCAAAGATACATGAACAGCGGGTCGTCGCGATAAGGCTTGCCCTTGGCTTCGCGGTCGGCCTCCACCTGCTCGGTCTTGCGCATCGATTGTTCGGCGATGCGATCGAGCTCTTCGGCCTCCGCCCGCTTGGCCTGGAACTGGGGGTCGACCTGCAACTGCGCCGTTAGCGACGCCGTCAGTGCCTGGAGCGAGGCGCGCCGGTCTTCCAGCAGCGCCAGCGCCGCGCTCCGGCGTTCAACCAGCGCCGCGCGCTTGCGATCGAGATCGCTGATCGCTTCTTCGGCCTTGCTGACATCGCGCCCGTGGGTCTTGAGCATTTCCCGCGCGCGCATCTCGGCGCTTGAGATTTGCCCGTCCAGTTGCGACTGCACCGCAGGATCGAGCCGCAGCTGCGCCAATTGGCGAAACAGCTCGGCTTCGCTTTCCTTGATCTTGGTGACGCGCTCGGCCGAACGGGACACACGGCGCGAGATCTCGTCCTCCTCGCGACGGATATCGCGCATCGCCTCTTCAAGGCTTGCCAGCGCCTGCGGTCCGCGAATGCTCATGGGTTTTCCCATTCCGTCACGGCGCCGCCGGATACTGGCATCAGATATTCCGGCTCCAGGAACCCGTCGGACTTCCGGGCAACGACATTGGCCTGAATGATCCCGTCGTCGCGCTTGTCGGCCGCCACGCTGTCATAAACCTCGGGCGGCACGCGCACGCCCCAGGTCGACACCGTGTCGGTCCGGTTGGTTTCCTCGTTGAGCACCGGAAGCTTCACCGGGTTGCCATTGGAATCCAGCGCTTCCACCACAAGGTAGAAATTCGTTGCATCGGTATTGTTGGCGGGCGTGCGCCAGAAACCGGAAAGTCCGTTGAGGTCGCCTACCACTCGAAGCGTATATTGTTGCCGCAAAAGGTCGCGCAGTTCAGTCAGCTGCGCCACGATCCCCTCCGCGCCGCTGCGATTGCCCTCGGCGGCGAAAGCCTTGCCGCGCTCCACCAAAGCGTCCGCTTGCGCCACCGCCTGCTGTACCTTGGTTTCCTCGAAAATGGTCTGGTAGAGCGCATCGATCTGCGCTGGCAGGCCTTCGCTGAGCTCGATGCGCGCCTGCTCCGCCTGTCCCCGCGCCAGGGGCTGCCAGACGCCGAAGAATCCAAAGCCGATGACCAGAAGCATGCCGGCAATGGCGAGAAACGGCACGCCCCATTGCTTGCGGCTCACATAAAGCCGCGCCAGCGTCTTCCCGAAGCCCGGGGCGGGGGGATCGTAGCTGAACCGCGCCTCGGCAAGCGCCGCCACACCCTCCTTGAGGATGTGGTCCGGCACTTCGATGCCTTGCTGGTGATAGACCGAACGCAACCGTTCGATCAGCTGCTTTTCGCGCGCCGCGCCGTCGAGTTCGCGCGTCACCAGGTCCTGCCGGTGACGGAGCGTATCGACCACGTCCATCGCCAGCATGACTTCATCGAGGGGTGCTGCGGATTTCGCCGTCACGGTGCTCATGGGGGTGAGGTGGTCCAGCCCTTAGCTGCGGGTTTCAAGCAGAAGGGCATTGCCCTCCGCCGCAAGCGTTGCGAGGCGCCGCTTGCCGTCTTCCACGGCATCGCGGATTTCGGCCGAGTTCTTGGTCGAGGCGACACGCATCTCGTTGATGATGGTGCGGCTTTTTTCCTGGAAGTTGACGACGCTATCGACCAGCTTCTTGACCGCATCGGCGCGCACCGTTGGGCCATAGCCAGCCCGCACCGCTTCTTCCTGAACCCGGTCGCCGATCTCGGAAAGCGTTTCGAGCGACTTGCTCATGCCCTCCTTCATGGCATTGAGTGTAGCGGTGGATTCATGCAGGCCGAACATGCCGGTAAACGATGCGGAAAGCGCCGTCAGCACGGTTTCATTTGTCGAGAAGAACGAGATCGACTGCTGGTAGACGCGCTCCTTGGCATTGGTGGTCTGCATCAGACGCGCCATCACCACTTCCGACGTATTGTAGGAAATAGTGAGGTTGTCGGCGAGATCCTTGGCGATCTGGTAGCGCTTTTCCTCGTTCTGCATCTCGCGCAACCGCTCGTCGCGCGCCATTTCGAGACGCGCCCGATCCGCTGGAACGGTGCCCGTATAGGCTGCGAGTTCGTTCGCTGATCCCTGAAGGACGTTCTTCTTGTCTTCGAGATGCTTTTCAGCCGTCGCCAGCACTTCGAGCGCCATCACTTCGGCCTGCTTCAGTGCGCCGCGGAAATCGCGATAGGCCTCGAGGATCGTGTGTTCGCGCTCGATTTGGTCCTTGGTGTCCCGGTTGACCGCGAGATAAGTGTCGCGGATCGAGTTGAAGCGTGTCGCGATATCGCCACGGCTGACCTTCATCCAGACATTCTGCACCCGCTCGCCGAAGTCGAGCTTGTTGTCCTGCAACTGGTCCACCAGCATCTTGGCGTCGTCGCGGATCGAATCGAAACCCTTGGTAATGTCCTCGTAGCGCTCACCGATCTTCATCGCCGCGACCTGCTCGCGCACCACTTCGTTGAAAGCCGAAGCCTGGCTCAGCGTGCGGCCGATCAGGATGACGCGCGTTTCATCGAGCTCGGTAATCTGCTCCAGAAGCCCGATAATCGGCTGCTCGCCCTGCGTTTCCGGCCAGATGCCAAGCTCGCGGATCGCCCCCACCGCCTTGTCCAGATACTGCAATGGCCGCTCGCTCAGCGCCGTTGTGGTCTGGGTGGCGGTGTTTGCGGTGGTGGTGGCTTGGTCGGTCATGCTCGGCTCCTCGCTGAACGGATTGCGGCCCGCTGGAAACTAGATTGCGTCTGGCGTCCCCCCTGACAATTGCAACTCGTGGGTCAGCCGACTATTTAGTCCATATTGGTGCGCAAAAGCCGCACGTAAAGATTGGGTTCGGCAATGTTTTCTGCCCTGCGCGCGGCCTGGGTTCACTGATGGATTTTGGTGGACGCTATCGCATCGCCGCCAGCCGCGAGGCCGTCTGGTCAGCCCTCAACAATCCCGAGGTCCTCAAAGCCGCCATTCCCGGCTGCAGCCACATCGCCTGGTCTGGTCCCGATACCCTCGACCTCGCGATCACCGTCAATCTGGGCATGGTCAAGCCGACCTTCAAAGGCGAGCTGGCCCTTGCCAATGTCGTCCCTGCGCAAAGCTATACGCTGTCCGGCCGCGGCAAGGGCGGGCTCATGGGCATGGCGGAAGGCGCCGCCAACATCACCCTCGCCGATGACGGTGAAGCGACGCTTCTGGCCTTCACCGCCGAAGGCGGCGCTTCCGGCCAGGTCATGAAGCTCGGCAAGGCCATCGTCGGCAATTCCGCCCAGCGCATCATCGATGGCTTCTTCGAGCGCTTTGCCACCGCCATGGGTGCCGAGATCGAACCGCTGGGCACGCCTTAACCGTCCGCTAACCATAGCAAAAATCGCCTTTGTGGCGCCACGATTTCGCCGCTGCCGCTGCGTTAGAGATAAACCCGACCTTTCCAATTTATCTCAAATTGCATCATGACCACTCAGTCCCGCGACAGCATCGCTCTTTACGTCATCGCCGCCTTGGCCGTGCTCGTCACCCTTTATGCCGACCTCGATTTCGGCCGCCTGTTCGAGGCGATGCTGGCGCGCTGGTAGCGGTCAGCTTGCTCCTATTGTGGGCGAAAGCTGCCTGCATCTGCGGCAGTGCACCTCAAATTTGACCAACCGGAAAAATATCGCGCCTCCCCTCTTGCGAAGGGCGTCATTGCACGATTTTATCGCCAGTTAGCGCAGGCGGCTTAGAGGGCTCTGGCCTTTGCGGCGTCGCGATACAGGGAGATAAACAATGACAATTTCCAAACTTACCAAGGCCATCGCTGGCGGCGTGGCGCTGAGCGCGGTTCTTGCCGGCGCTGCCTTCGCCGATCCGGCCGTGATCTATGATGGCGGCGGCAAGTTCGACGCGTCCTTCAACGAAGCTGCGTACAACGGCGCGACCCAGTGGAAGACCGAGACCGGCGGCAATTTCGGCGAACTCGAAATTTCGAGCGACGCCCAGCGCGAGCAGTTCCTGCGCCAGTTCGCCGAGCGCGGCTACTCCCCCATCGTCACCCCGGGCTTTAACTTCGTGACCGCGCTCCAAACCGTGGCCCCCGAATTCCCCGACACGCACTTCGTCATCCTCGACGCCGTCGTCGATCTGCCCAACGTGCGCTCGGTTCTGTTCAAGGAACAGGAAGGCTCCTACCTCGTCGGCATGCTTGCCGCCATGAAGTCCGAAAGCGGCACCATCGGCGTCGTCCCGGCCTTCAACCTCGATCTGCTCGAAGCCTTTGCCTGCGGCTACAAGCAGGGCGCCGTCGCGGTGAACCCCGACATCAACGTCCTCGAAACCTATATCGGCACCGGTTTTGACGCCTTCAACGATCGTCCGCGCGCCGTTGAAGTTGCCCAGTCTCAGCTCGATCAGGGCGCCGACGTTGTTTACCAGGTTGCCGGCGGTGCCGGTGCAGGCGTGCTGCAGGCCGCAGCCGACGCCGGCAAGTTCTCGATCGGCGTCGACAGCAACCAGAACCACCTCTATCCCGGCTCGGTCCTGACCTCGATGGTCAAGCGCGTCGACGTCGCCACCTACAACGCCTTCATGGACGAGCAGAACGGTTCCTGGTCTGCCGGCACCATCGTTCTCGGCCTCGCCGAAGATGGCGTCGATGCCGCTTTCGACGACAACAACGCCTCGCTCATCACCGACGAGATGAAGACCGCCGTTGAAGCTGCCAAGGCACAGATCATTGCCGGCGAGCTCGAAGTTCACGACTACCGCACCGATCAGGCCTGCCCGGTCTGATGCAGGGTCGGAACTGATCCCCTGATGGTCACCAAGCAATCATCGCAGCGACTGGAAACAGTCGCTGCAGCGTCTCCGGCCATCGAGCTGCGGCGCATCAACAAGCATTTTGGTCCGGTCCACGCCAACAAGGACATCGACCTCCTTGTCCGCCGCGGCACGGTGCATGGCATCGTCGGCGAAAACGGCGCCGGCAAATCGACGCTGATGTCGATCCTTTATGGCTTCTACACCGCCGATAGCGGCGAGATCCTCGTCAACGGCACGCCCCACGCCATTACCGACAGCCGCCACGCCTTGGCGCTCGGCATCGGCATGGTGCACCAGCATTTCATGCTGGTCGAAAATTTCACCGTCCTCGAAAACATCGTTCTGGGCGCCGAGGACTCGCGCCTGCTCGACACTTCGCTGCGCCGCGCGCGCGAACAGCTGCGCGCCCTCGCCAAGGATTACGGCCTCGAAGTTGATCCCGATGCCATCATCGAGGATCTCTCGGTCGGCCAGCAACAGCGCGTCGAAATCCTCAAGGCGCTTTATCGCGGCGCCGAAATCCTCATCCTCGACGAGCCCACCGGTGTTCTCACCCCTGCCGAGGCCGATCACCTGTTCCGCATCCTTCGCACCCTGCGCGACGAGGGCAAGACCATCATCCTGATCACGCACAAGCTGCGCGAGATCATGGCCATCACCGACGAAGTGTCGGTCATGCGCCAGGGTGCCATGGTCAAGACCCTCGAAACTGCACAGACCTCGCCGGCGGAAATCGCCGAAGCCATGGTCGGCCGCCGTGTGCTGTTGCGCGTCGAAAAGGACCAAGCCGCACCGGGCAAGGTCATGCTTGAGGTCAAAAATCTCGTCGTCGCCGACGATTTCAAGATCCCGCGCGTCAAGGATGTGAGCTTTTCCGTGCGTGCCGGCGAAATTGTCGGCCTTGCCGGCGTTTCCGGCAATGGCCAGAGCGAGCTTCTCGAAGCCATCACCGGCATGCGCGACCAGACCTCCGGCACCGTCTACCTCAACGGCCAGCCGCTTTCGCTCGAAGGCGATGACGGCGCTGCCCGCGCCCGTGCTGCCGGCCTCGCCCACGTGCCCGAAGATCGGTTGCGCATGGGTCTCGTCACCAATTTCCAGGCCTGGGAAAATACCGTCCTCGGCTATCAGGACAAGTATGGCGGCGGCCCCGGCCTCTCCATTGCCGATGCCAAGGCGGCGGCGCGCGAGCACATCGCCAAGTTCGACATCCGCCCCACCAATGCCGAGCTCAAGACCGCCAACTTCTCGGGCGGCAATCAGCAAAAGATCGTGCTGGCGCGCGAAATGGAGCGCGATCCCGACGTTCTGGTGATCGGCCAGCCGACCCGCGGCGTCGATATCGGCGCTATCGAATTCATCCACAACGAAATCATCAAGATGCGCGACGAGGGCAAGGCCATCCTCCTCGTCTCAGTCGAACTCGATGAAATCCGCTCGCTCTCGGACCGCATCCTCGTTATGTTTGATGGGCACATCGTCGGCGAAGCCGATCCGGCCACCGCCGATGAAGGCGCGCTCGGCCTCCTCATGGCTGGCGTTACTCGCGAAGGCGGCACGCCTGGCCCCGGCACCATGCCCGAGCACGTGACCCCGGTCGAGCGCACGCTCACCGAGTTCAGCCCCAAAGACAATTCCAGCAAGGACGTCTCGCCATGAGCACGCGCGTACCGCTGCCGCTCTGGGTCGATGTCGCCCTGCTGCCGCTTCTCAACGTCCTTCTGGCCTTCATCATCGGCGGCCTCATTGTTCTCGCCGTCGGCCAGAATCCGCTCGAAGCGCTCAACATCATGCTGACCGGCGCTTTCGGCAGCGGTCGCGGTTTTGGCTATACGCTCTACTACACCACCGATTTCATCTTCGCCGGCCTCGCCGTCTCGCTTGCCTACCACGCCGGCATGTTCAATATCGGCCCTGAAGGCCAGGCCTATCTCGGCGGCCTGGGCGTCATCCTCATCGCCCTGCCGCTCAATGGCATGCATTGGGCGCTGATGTTTCCGCTCTTCATCATCGGCGGCGCAGCCTTCGGTGCCCTCTGGGCGCTGATCCCCGGCGTGCTGCAGGCCAAGCGCGGCAGCCACATCGTCATCACCACCATCCTCTTCAATCTTATCGCCACGCCGCTGATGAACTTCATCATCTCGCGCATCCTGCGTCCCGCCGGCGTGCAGTCCGACGAAAGCGCGCCGATCGAGATGATCTCTCGCATCCCGCGCCTCCGCGATTTCATTCCCTTCTTCGGCAGCGCCCCGGCCAACCTCACCATCTTCGTCGCCATCGGCACGCTGGTGGGTTTTTACTGGCTCGTCTGGCGCTCCAAGTTCGGCTACGCCATGCGCGCCCTGGGCCATAACCCCACCGCCACCCGCTATGCCGGCATTTCCATCTCCAAGATGATCATCATCACCATGGTGATCTCCGGCGCCCTGGCCGGCCTCGTTGCCGTCAATCACACGGGCGGGGCCGCCGAAGGCCGCCTCATCCTCAACTTCGTCGGTGGCGCCGGCTTCGTCGGCATCGCCGTGGCCTTCATGGGCCGCGCCCATCCCGTCGGCGTCGGCCTTGCGGCAATTCTTTTCGGTGCGCTGACCCAGGGCGGGCTCGAACTGGCATTCTCCATGCCCTCGGTCACCCGCGATATGATCGTCACCATCCAGGCCATGGTCATCCTCTTTACCGGCGCCATGGGCGACATGCTGCGCATTCCGCTGGAGCGCCTCTTCGGGCGCTTCTCGTCGGCGGAGGCCAAGTGATGCAGTTCTTCTTCGACATGGTGCTGATCCTCGATTCCACCATCCGTCTTTCGATCCCGCTGCTGCTCGCCTGCCTTGCCGGCCTTTATTCCGAGCGTGCTGGCATCGTCGACATCGGCCTTGAGGGTAAGCTTTTGGGCTCGGCCTTCGGCGCCGCCGCTGCGACCGCCGTTACCGGCAATCCCTGGATCGGTCTTCTCGCCGGTGTGGGCGTCGCCATGGCCTTTTCCGGCATTCATGGCCTTGCCTCGATCAACCTTCGCGGCAACCAGACGATTTCCGGCGTTGCTCTTAACTTCCTTGCTGCCGGTCTCACCGCTTTTCTAGGCCAGTCGTGGTTCGGCCGCGGCGGCGAAACCCCGCCACTCACCGGGCCGCAGCGCCTCAGCCCCATTCAATGGCCCTACGCCGCCGAGCTCGGCGCCTTCGCCGATAACGCAGACAACAACCCGCTGCTGCGCATCCCGGCCGAGATCTATTCCGAGCTGATCTCGGGCCAGAATATCCTGACCTATTTCGCCTTCCTCGCCGTGCCGCTCACCGCCTTCGTGCTGTTCCGCACCCGTTTCGGCCTGCGCCTGCGCGCCGTCGGCGAAAATCCCAAGGCGCTGGACACTGCCGGCATCTCGGTTACGCTGCTGCGCTACCAGGCCCTCGTCATCACCGCGGTTCTGGTCGGCATCGGCGGCACTTATCTCTCCATCGCCCAGTCAGCTGGCTTTACGCCCGACATGTCCAATGGCCGCGGCTATATCGCGCTCGCAGCGCTGATCTTTGCCAAGTGGCGTCCATGGCCGGCGCTCCTCGTCTGCCTGCTTTTCGGCTTCCTTGACGCACTTCAGTTCCGCCTCCAGGGCATCAACTTCGCCGTGGTCGGCCAGGTGCCGGTGCAGTTCATCCAGATGCTGCCCTATATTCTCACCATCATTCTCCTTGCCGGCTTCATCGGTCGCGCCATCGCGCCCAAGGCCTCGGGCATTCCCTACGTCAAGGAGCGGTGATCTTCATTGTTCCCTCCCCCTCGAGGGGGAGGGTATTGCAGCTAGGCCGCAGGCCGTAGCGGAGATAGGGTGGGGGCGGTGGATGGTGCCCCAATGCAGGATTAGTATGAGCCAAGCAGATACTGACCAAGCTCTCTTCGCCGCCGCCGAAGCCGTGCGCGCCCGCGCCTATGCGCCCTATTCCAACTTCCAGGTCGGCGCCGCCATCCTCGCCGATGACGGCAACATCTATGCTGGCTGCAATGTCGAAAACGCCGCCTATCCAGTCGGCAATTGCGCCGAGCCCAGCGCCATCGCCGCCATGCTGGCGGGCGGCGGCAAGCGCATCAAGCGCATCTATGTAACCGGTCCCGGCGCCATGCCGGTCACGCCCTGCGGCGGCTGCCGCCAACGCATCCGCGAATTCGCCGATCTAGACGTAGAAATCGTCTCGCACGGCGTCGATGGTCAACCTTTGGTCCAAACTCTGGGGCAACTTCTCCCCCACAGTTTCGGCCCCGAGTTCTTGAACAAGTAAGAGCCGGATCACCGGCCAATCCACCGCAGTGGAGGACAGATATGAGTTTGAAGGTCGTCGACAACAGCGTCGCCGCGCCCACGCATCGGCGTAATCCCGGCTTCCCGCTCGACCTTGATTGGGTCGGCCGCGTACGCATGAACCGTTCCGCCCTCGAGCGCCGTGCCGGGACAATCGGCGCTCGCCGTACCGTCAAGAAAGACCATCAGCTCGCCTGGCTGCTGAAAGCCATCACGCTGATCGATCTGACGACGCTCAACGCCGACGACACTGCCGGCCGTGTCCAGCGCCTCTGCGCCAAGGCACGCCACCCGGTGCGCCGCGAAATCCTCGCTGAGCTCGGCATGGCCGACCGCCGCATACTTCCGGGCGCCGTCTGCGTCTACCACTCTTTCGTCAAGACCGCCGTTGAAGCGCTGGACGGCACCGGCATTCCGGTCGCCGCCGTTTCCACCGCCTTCCCGCACGGACTGGCCCCGGTCGAAACCAAGCTGCGCGAAATTGAAATGTCGGTCGAAGACGGGGCCGAGGAAATCGACATCGTCATCGAACGCGGCATGGTGCTGCGCGGCGATTGGCAGGCGCTCTACGACCAGGTCCGCGCCTTCCGCAAGGCCTGCGGCGACGCCCATATCAAGACCATCCTCGGCACCGGCGAACTCGCCACGCAAACCAACATAGCCAAGGCTTCGCTCGTCTGCATGCTGGCCGGCGCCGACTTCATCAAGACCTCGACCGGCAAGGAAAAGGTCAACGCCAATCTCGTCACCTCGCTGACCATGATCCGCATGATCCGCTGGTTCGCCGAAGAGACCGGCATCGAGATCGGCTACAAGCCGGCCGGCGGCATCGCCACCGCGGGCGACGCGCTCAAATACATGGCGCTGATGAAGGAAGAGCTCGGCACCAAGTGGCTGCAGCCGCACCTCTTCCGCTTCGGCGCCTCGAGCCTTCTGACTGACATCGAGCGCCAGCTCGAACACGGCCTAACCGGCCATTACGCCGCCGACTATCGCCAGCCGCTGGTTTGAGGATTTGACATGAACAAGATCGCCCAAATCTTCGACACGCTCGACTACGGCCTGGCGCCGGAATCGGCCGAACAGGCCAATGCCTGGCTCGACAGTAAGAACCGCAAGTTCGGTCACTTCATCGATGGCGCATGGACCGCACCAGGCAAGACTTTTGCCAGCACGAATCCGGCAAACGGTTCTCACCTTTCAGACATTTCCGCCGGAAGTGCAGCAGATGTTGACGCCGCCGTTGCGGCCGCCCGCGCCGCCTTCCCGGGTTGGAGCGCACTCCCCGGCTACCAACGTGGCAAGTACCTCTACGCAATTGCCCGCATGATCCAAAAGCACGCGCGCCTCTTCGCCGTGCTCGAAACCATGGACAACGGCAAACCCATCCGCGAGTCGCGCGACGCCGATATCCCATTGGTGGCGCGGCATTTTTACCACCATGCCGGCTGGGCGACGCATCTGGCCAGCCAGTTTCCCGACCACGTTCCCTACGGCGTCTGCGGTCAGATCATCCCCTGGAACTTCCCGCTCTTGATGCTGGCCTGGAAGATCGCCCCGGCCCTTGCCGCCGGCAACACCGTGGTCCTCAAACCTGCCGAGTTCACCTCGCTCACCGCGCTGCTCTTCGCCGACATCTGCGACCGCGTCGGCCTGCCAAAGGGCGTCGTCAACATCGTCACCGGCGAGGGCGACACCGGTGCGGCGCTGGTAAACCATTCCGATGTTAACAAAATCGCCTTCACCGGCTCGACCGAAGTCGGCAAGATCATCCGCGCCGCCACCGCTGGTTCGGGCAAGGGCCTGTCGCTCGAGCTGGGCGGCAAGTCGCCCTATATCGTCTTCGAAGATGCCGACCTCGACAGCGCCGTCGAAGGCCTTGTCGAAGCCATCTGGTTCAACCAGGGCCAGGTCTGCTGCGCCGGCTCGCGGCTTCTCGTGCAGGAGAGCATTGAAGAGCGCTTCATCGCCAAGGTGAAGAGCCGCATGGCCAATCTTCGCGTCGGCGATCCGCTCGACAAGTCCGTCGATATCGGCGCGATGGTCGCCCCGGTACAGGTCGAGCGCATCCGCGACCTCATGAAGCGCGGCGTCGCCGAAGGCGCCCATGTCTACGAGCCCGACGGCGACGTGCCGGCACAGGGCTGTTTCCTCAAGCCCGCGCTGGTCACCAATGTTTCGCCCGCCAATTCCCTGGTGGCCGAAGAAATCTTTGGCCCTATTCTTGTTGCCATGAGCTTCCGCACGCCCGAAGAAGCGGTGCAACTGGCCAACAACACCCGCTACGGCCTTGCCGCCACGGTCTGGAGCGAGAACATCAACCTCGCCCTCGACATTGCACCCAAGCTCAAGGCCGGCGTGATCTGGATCAACGGCACCAACCAGTTCGACGCCGCCGTCGGCTTCGGCGGCTACAAGGAATCCGGCTTCGGTCGCGAAGGCGGCCGTGAAGGCATGAGCGCTTACCTCAAGCTGAAGTGGGAAAAGGACTTACAGCCGGGCATCGTGAGACCTCATGGTGAGCTTGTCGAACCACGAGGTCAGGTAAATCCCCTCGACGCCGCCCCCCTGGACCAGACCGCCAAAATGTATATCGGCGGCAAGCAAGCCCGTCCTGACAGCGGCTATAACCGCCCCGTGCTCGGACCCGATGGCTTCAGCATCGGTGAAGTCGGCGAAGGCAATCGCAAGGACATCCGCAACGCCGTCGAAGCCGCCCGCGCCGCCTCCGGCTGGGCCACCACCGCCGCGCATTCGCGCGCGCAGATCCTCTACTTCCTTGCCGAAAACCTCGACTATCGTCGCGCAGAATTCGCCGCCCGTCTCAAGGCGCAGACCGGCGAAGACGGCTCGGCCGAAGTCGAAGCGTCCATCGAGCGGCTCTTCGCCTTTGCCGGCTGGGCCGACAAGTATGATGGCGCCGTGCACAACCCGCCGATGCGGGCCATCGCCGCGGCGATGATCGAGCCCCTCGGCGTCCTCGGCATCGTTGCGCCGGACACCCAGCCGCTGCTCGGCTCCGTCGCGCTGCTCGCGCCGGCCATCGCCATGGGCAACACGGTTGTTCTGGTCCCCTCCGCCCGTGCGCCGCTCTCGATGACCGACTTTTACCAGGTGCTCGAAACCTCCGACATGCCCTCCGGCGTCGTCAACATCGTCACCGGCGACAGTGTCGCTTTGGCCAAGACCTTGGCCGAACATGACGGCGTTGACGGTCTTTGGTTCATGGGCTCGGCCGAAGGCTCCGCCATGATCGAGAAGGCGTCGATCGGCAACCTGAAGCAGACCTGGACCAGCCGCGGTCTCGACTACGACCTCGCCGACCCCCGCTTTGCCGGCGACTATTTCCTGGGCAAGGCGACACAGGTCAAGAACGTCTGGATTCCCTACGGGGCGTGATGGCTTTTCTTCCCCAAGAAGTCATCATCAGGAAGCGGAACGGCGAGGAACTGGCTGCGGACGAGATCGGCCAGTTCATCGCCGGCTTTGCTTCCGGCACAGTCTCTCATGCCCAGGCCGCGGCCTTCGCCATGGCGACCTATTTCCGTGACATGACCATGCCGGAGCGCGTCGCCTTGACCCTTGCCATGCGCGACAGTGGCACGGTGCTCGATTGGTCCGATCTCGATGGGCCGGTTGCCGATAAGCATTCGACCGGCGGCGTTGGCGACAACGTTTCGCTGATGCTGGCGCCCATCCTTGCCGCCATGGGCATCTACGTGCCCATGATTTCGGGCCGTGGCCTTGGCCACACCGGCGGAACGCTCGACAAGTTCGACGCCATTCCCGGCTACCAGACAAGCCCGGACAACGACCTCTTCCGCAAGGTCGTGCGCGAAGCCGGCTGCGCCATCATCGGCCAGACCACCGACCTGGCGCCGGCCGACAAGACCCTCTACGCCGTCCGCGACGTCACCGGCACAGTCGAGTCGATCCCGCTCATCACCGCTTCGATCCTGTCCAAGAAGCTCGCTGCCGGAATCGGCGCATTGATCCTCGACGTCAAGACCGGCACCGGCGCCTTCATGCCGACGCTGGAAAAATCTCGCGAGCTGGCGAAGAGCCTGGTGCAGGTTTCGAACGGCGCCGGGCTCAAGACCACCGCGCTGATTACCGACATGAACGAGCCGCTGGCCAGCGCCGCCGGCAACGGGCTCGAAGTCCGCAACGCCGTCGATTTCCTGACCGGCACGCATCAAGACGTCCGCCTGCGCGAGGTCACCCTGGGGCTGTGTGCCGAACTGGCGGTGATGACCGGCAAGGCTGCGACGCCCGAAGCCGGCCTCCTCCTTGCTACCTCGGCGCTCGACAGCGGTCGCGCCACGCAGCGCTTCTCCATCATGGTTCATGCCCTCGGTGGGCCAGCCGATTTCGTCGAGCGCATGGATGATTATCTCGCGCCCGCGCCCATCGTCCTCGACGTTTTTGCGCAAGGGCAGGGGACAATCAGCGCCATCGACACGCGCGGCGTCGGCATGGCCGTCGTAGCGCTGGGTGGCGGCCGCGCCACGCCTACCGACAGCATCGACCACCGCGTCGGCTTTGATCGCCTGCTCGGTCTTGGCGCCGTCGTCGACAGCCACACCCCCATCGCGCGCATTCACGCCGCTGACGAAGCCAGCGCAGCCGACGCCACGGCGCGTCTGCGGGCCGCATATACTTTGGGCGATGCGGCCTCCAGCAATCCGCTGATCGCCGATCGCGTCGGCCCCACGGAGTAGCGCCATGCCCCGCGCCATTGTCTGCCTCCTCGACAGCGTCGGCATCGGCGGTGCGCCCGATGCCCACCTCTACGGTGACCAGGGCGCGAACACCGCGGGCCACATTGCCGAATGGGCCGCCGATGGCCGCGCTGATCGCGACGGACTTCGTGCCGGCCCGCTACACGTCCCCAACATGGATGCCATGGGTTTTGGAGCCGCCTTAAAACTCTCCACCGGCATCCTTCCGCCCGGCCTGACCGAGACGCCGAAAGGCGGCCGTTTTGGCGTCGGCCGCGAAGTCTCGCGCGGCAAGGACACGCCGTCCGGTCACTGGGAAATCGTCGGCGTGCCGGTCCCCTTCGATTGGGGTTACTTCCCGCAAAGCGAACCGGCTTTCCCGCCCGAGCTTGTCGAAGAACTGATCCGCCGTGCCGATCTCCCCGGCATTCTGGGCAACAAGCATGCCTCGGGCACCGACATCATTGCGGCCATGGGTGAGGAGCATATCCGAACCGGCAAGCCAATCTGCTACACCTCGGTGGACTCGGTGTTCCAGATCGCCGCGCACGAAAGCCATTTCGGCCTCGACCGGCTCTACAAGCTCTGTGAGATCGCCTTCGAGTTGACCAAGCCGCTCAATATCGGCCGCGTCATCGCCCGCCCGTTCATCGGCGAGACCCAGGACACCTTCAAGCGCACCGGCAACCGCCGCGACTTTGCCATTTCGCCCCCTGAGCCAACGCTGCTCGATCGCAATCAGGCGGCTGGCAACCAGGTCTTTGCCGTGGGCAAGATCTCGGACATCTATGCCGGCTCCGGCGTTACCCACAAGCTCAAGGGTACCGGCATCCCGCAGCTCTTCGATCGCACGCTCGAAGCCATGGAAATGGCTGCCGACCGCGCCTTCATCATGACCAACTTCGTCGATTTCGATTCCGAATACGGCCACCGCCGCGACGTCCCCGGCTATGCCGCTGCACTGGAGCTGTTCGACCGACGCCTGCCGGAGCTGATCAGCAAGCTTCGGCACGATGACCTCCTGATCCTCACCGCGGACCATGGCAACGACCCGACCTGGCCGGGGACCGACCACACGCGCGAGCAGATCCCGATCCTGGTTTTTTCCCCAGCCCTGCCGCCCGGGGAGATTGGCATTCGCCCCACCTTCGCTGATATAGGTGAGAGCATAGCCCATTGGCTCGGCCTCCCCCCCGGCCGCCACGGCAAGATTTTCCTTTAAGAGGTGATCACATGAGCAACGCAACCGTCATCGATCACCCGCTGATCCAGCACAAGCTGACCATCATGCGCAACAAGGAGACCTCGATTGCCGGTTTCCGGCGCCTCCTGCGCGAGATCGCCCACCTCATGTGCTACGAAGTCACGCGCGATCTCGAACTGGAAATGATCCCCATCGAGACGCCCATGGCGCAGATGGACTCGCCCGCCATCAAGGGGAAGAAACTCGTCTTCGCCTCGATCCTGCGCGCCGGCAATGGCCTGCTCGATGGCATGCTCGACCTCGTTCCCGCCGCCCGCGTCGCCCATATCGGCATTTACCGCGATCATGAAACGCTGGAACCGGTCGAATACTATTTCAAGGCGCCGTCCAACCTCGAAGACCGCCTGATCATCGTTGTCGACCCCATGCTGGCCACCGCTAATTCGGCAACGGCCGCCATCGACAAGCTCAAGGAACGCGGCGCCAACAACATCCGCTTCCTCTGTCTTCTCGCCGCGCCCGAGGGCATCGAGCGCTTCAACAAGGCGCATCCTGACGTCCCGGTCTTCACCGCCTCGATCGACAGTCACCTCAACGAGAAGGGCTATATCATCCCCGGCCTCGGCGATGCGGGCGATCGGATGTACGGGACGAAGTAAGCCATGGCAAAACTAGCCCATACGATGATCCGGGTGATCGACGAAGCGCGCTCCGTCGATTTTTATCGCCGCGCCTTTGGCCTCGAAATCGTCAATCGCCTGGAATTTGCCGATTTCACGCTGGTCTATATGGCCCACGAACTCGACGGCTTCGAACTCGAACTCACCATCAATCATGGCCGCACCGAGCCTTATCAGCTTGGCGACGGCTATGGGCACCTCGCCGTCGTCATCGACAATCTCCAGGCCGAGCACGAGCGTTTCACGGCTGAGGGTTTCACCGTCGGCAAGGTGGTCGACTTCAAGAACGGCAACGTGCCCGTGGCCCGCTTCTTTTTTGCTACCGACCCGGATGGCTACAAGATCGAAGTCATCCAAAAAGGCGGGCGCTTCCAATAGCGCAAAGAGAAAACCCCGGATCGCTCCGGGGTTTTTGTATTTAGGCCTTGAGCGGCAGCCCCAGCGCGATCAGTTCCTTGCGCACCTCGGCGGGGTCGCGGAAATGGATGCCGTGCATCCCGAACTTGCGCGCCGCCACGATATTGGGCTCGCTGTCATCGATGAAAACGCAGGATTCCGGTGCAAAGCCATAGCGCTCGCAGAACACCCGATAGATGCGCGGGTCAGGCTTCACCAGGCCTTCGAGCCCCGAGACGATCACGCCATCGAACTTTTCCAGGAACGGCCATTCGCCCAGGCGCGTCATCCACTTCTCCCAGGAAAAGTTGGTGATCGCAAAGGTCGGGATTTCCAGCTCGATCAGCTCGTTATGGATGTCGATCGTGCCCTGGATGAACGGCCCGAAAGTTTCGGTCCATCGCTCGTCGAAAGCCTTGATTTCGCGCCAATATTTGGGAAATCGCGTCACCAGCTTGGCTACGCCTTCGGCATAGATTTCGCCCGCATCGAATTCGAGGTTCCAATCCGACGTGCAGATGGTCTGGTGAAACCAGATCGCCTCTTCCTCGGTCTCGAATAGCTTGCGGAAGAGGTAGACGGGATTCCAGTCGACGAAGACGCCGCCCAGGTCGAAAACGGGAATGATGGTATCGTTCATATGCGAAAAGCCGGTTCGGGGGGAGGTGCCTGGCTTGTTGCATGGTGCCGGTCCCCCGGCAAGCGCGCTAGGGAACGAGTTTGATCTCGTCTTCGAAGCGCGTCATGAAGAAGTTGGATCGGTAGAGATCGATTTCCTGGCCGATGACGATGCCGTAGAGCGGCGTATACGAATAGCTCGCCTCCGCGGCGATCACCATCTGCCCCTTGGAGATGGCGATCATTTCGTCGGGCAGTCTATAGGTTCTGGGCAGAGCGGTCGTTCTTACGGCCGTATAGGTTCCGCGCTCGAATTTGCTCTGCCATAGGACGGAAGTCGTACCATTACTGGCCACTTTTACGGCCGTCACAACCTGTCTCACGTCTTGCGACGAATAGGGGGTCATGATGCCGCTGGCTGCGCGGAAATAGTCCTTGAGGTCCTTGGTCAGGATCTCCTTGTCCGAGCGCGCGACGAGGTCACCCACCGCGCCGGCCACTGACTGCACCTTGCGATCGATGATGATCAGCGTGCTGGCCTCGATGGAGCCGATATAAACCGTGAGCATGATCGGCATGATCAGCGCAAACTCTACGGCAGCCGCACCTTTCTGAGACCGTGCCAGTCTGCGTAACCCTGCCACCAAGGTTCTGGCGAGCCGCATCATGAGGGGAAGGGCTCGGTCTTGAACACCGTGGCAGAGCCGATCAGCCGCCGCCCATCGCCCATATTGGACAGGCCAAGCGGACCTAGCGTCAGCAACACCGGATAGCGGTAATGCACCTGCACCTGCACGACTTTTCCGCCGACCGGGTTCTCATATCTTTCCGACGAGGTCCAATCGCAGGGCGCTCTGCAGTTCGGATCGACGGGGGGGACGGGGGTCGCGGATTGAAAATCGGTGACGGTTGTCACCCGCACATGAAGTCCGGCGCAATCGGGGAAAAGGCCAAAAAGCCGGTTGCAGACTTCGGTGCGAAACGTCTCGACGGTGGCGCTGCGCTGTTGCAACTGGCCGGTGCGGATCTCGCGTGCGGCATCGTTGACGGCACTCTCAAGCACTTGGCTGGCAAGGAAAATTACCGAAGTCTGCAGGATGGCGCCGATCACCGCAAAGAACGGGATGCCGAGCAGGCCGAACTCGATGGCCGTGACGGCGCGCTCGTCGGCCAGCAGCTCTTTCTGGCAGCGGCGAAGTCTTCGCAATGGGGCGGCGAGTACCCTGATCATGCCCCCTAAGCTAGGAGCTCAAGGCTAACCAGATGTTATAAAACTCGCGTTGACTGCCCAACCGGTTAACGGAGGATTAACACTTCAGTTGGCAGCAGCGGACTGCACCAACTGGGAGGAGGCGAGGGTTTCGCTGGCGAAGGCATTATCGTCGCCCAGCATGACGACTGGCTGGCAAACCGGTGCGCAAGAAAGGGTGGTGCGGGCCTGGCCCTGGTAAACGGTCATGATTCCCGCCTGCATTTGTACCACCTCGACCAAGGTATCGGCGATCGGCTCGCCGGCCGTGTTCAGCACGATGAGATTGGTCTGGCCGTAGCTCTTGCCGGTGAGGATGAGGGTCAGCGGATCCTGGATGGTCACGTCGGCAATGCCGGGATTGCCGACGATCACCGTCGCCGCCGGGGCGCTGATGCGCAGGACGCGGGCCATGTTCACATTGACGCTGACCGGAGCGCCGTCCTGGGCCTGCGCGGGCATGGGCAGGGCAAAGCCAAGGGCGAGGGCGATGGCGGCAAAGAGGCGGGACATGATCAGCAATCCACGGGGTACTGGTACTGCCTCTACGATCCACCCGAATGGTAAATGTTTGGCAAACGCCGGACACTTCTCTTCAGAGCGGTCAGGTAAGTTCTTTTTCGAGCGTATACTCGCGCGGATCGCGCAAGAGCGCGGGCAAGAAGCAACTGATGCAACAGCTATTGTAACGGGCACGTCATGAAGAGATAGTTCAATTGCAATCTTTCTTGTTAGTCCGTTGGAAGTGAAGAAAATCGTGCCTCTACACCTGGTTCCGAACCTTCATGCGATTAACGCTATTTCAACGTGTGAGGACTAGCGTCCCGGTCATGTTCGATGTGTGACCGTTCGACGATGTCACTCGAGGACGTGTAAAAAGGAGCCTGGGAATGAAAATTTTCGCACGTTTCGCGCAGGACGAGTCGGGCGCGACTGCAATCGAGTACGGCCTAATTGCCGCACTCATCTCTGTCGGTATTATTCTTGCCGCCACCACACTCGGCACCAATCTTGGTGACCTGTTCAACGGTATCGCTGGCCGTCTGGACGTGACGGTTCCGACCGCCACATCTTGATTAGCAATATCCGAAATTGGAAGGGGAGGGCGCGAGCCCTCCTTTTTCGTTTTCGGTCTTTATTAACGCGGCCGGTCTACCATTGGGAATTGCTTGCCGAGGGAGCACCATGTCGACGCTGGCTTTGCTGTTTTTCCCATTCGCCATGGCTCTTGCGGCAACGTCCGACCTCCTGACCATGCGCATTTCCAACAAGCTCGTGCTTGTTCTCGCGGCAGGCTTCGTGATTGTGGCACTTCTGGTTGGCTTACCCTTGCAGCAATTTCTGATGCATCTTGCCTGCGCTGCTGTCGTATTGGTGGTCGCCTTCGGCATGTTCGCCATGCGCTGGATTGGCGGCGGCGATGCAAAGCTTGCTGCGGCCACGACGCTGTGGCTGGGCTTCGGACTGACCCTGCCATACCTGGCCTATACGGCAATTCTGGGTGGCGTGCTGACGCTGATCATCCTTTTTATCCGCCGCCTGCCGCTCGAACTTTATACCGCATCCATGCCTTGGCTCGAAAGGCTCCACGATCGCAAGCAAGGCGTGCCTTATGGAATTGCCATGGCCTTTGCAGGTCTGCTGACTTACTCCAATACACCCATCTTCGAGCGCCTCGCCGGCTAAGAGCGCGCACAGATATGAAGAAGGAGCACTCGCACTGGCTGCGGGTGCTTTGTTGTTTTGGTGGTACCCTTTGCAAAAAGCGAGTATTCACCGGTTGTTAACGCATTTCGCAAAGTGCTGATTAACTAAACCTTGACCCTTTGCTTTCATAGTTAAGCCGGTGGAACTGGGCTTGTCTGGCCCTCTCGTACAACCGGAGTGGGTCATGAGACCGGCGCGTATTATCCTGTTGTTGGTGGCTATCGTCGCCGGTGGCCTTGCGGCCATCCTGGTGATGCGCGGCGGCAGGGCGCCTGCGCCAGACACACAGATCGTCACCGAAGTGGTCCCGGAACTTAAGACCGAGATCCTTGTTGCCAAGACCGCAATCGGCATTGGCGAAAGGCTGAACCCGGAAGGCTTAGAATGGCAGGAATGGCCGGAAACCGCCCTCCGACCTGAATACGTGACCATAGACGCCATGCCCGATGCACCGGTGCAGTTGGACGGCGCCGTGGCGCGGTTTGAATTTTTCCCCGGTGAACCGATCCGCGAAGCCAAGCTGGTCCGCGCCGATCAGGGCTACCTCTCTGCCGTTCTTGCTGAAGGCAAGCGCGGCGTGTCGGTCGGCGTCACTGCTGCTTCAAGCGCAGGTGGCTTCGTTGTTCCAAATGACCACGTAGACGTCGTCCTCACCACCTCGACGGCCACTGGCCAGCGCTCTGAAGTTATCCTCTCCGACGTGCGGGTGCTCGCCATCGGCAAACGCCTGGGCGAAATGGGTACGACCGGCGGCAATGCGGAAGGCGACGGCGCCAGTCCCGTGCCCGAAACCTTTGACGACTCCACGATTGCGACCCTGGAACTGAGCCCGCCGCAAGCCGAAACGCTGATCAATGCCTCGACCTTAGGCCAGCTGGCACTGACCCTGCGCTCGGTTGCCGATTTCAACCGCGTCGAGACCGGTCCGGCCGCGCCCGCCAGCAACCAGCCGGTGCGCATCATCCGCTACGGCCGCGAGCAGAGCGTCATCACCACCAGTCCCAATGTCATCGCTCCGGTGTCTTCGGCCGAGCCCTACGTGACGGACACCGAACTCCCACCGATTCAGACCCAGGTCCCGGCGGCGCCCGATGTGCCGCAGGTCCTGCCGCAGTAAGGCAACAGATGCAGATGGAACACGCAAAAGCCCACACGCACCGTTTCCGCCCGCGGCTGGTTCTGGCGCTGGCGATCGGAACTCTCCTGGCAGCCATGGCACCGGCATCGGTCTTTGCCGGCGGCAACGCCTATCCAGCGGCTCCGGTCTATCCAGCTGCCGACGCACAGATCGCCATCTCCGCCGGAGCCTACGGTGCTGTGCGCAGCCTCGAGGTCGAGCTCAACAAGTCGATGATTGTCGATCTGCCAGCGGGCGTTGCTGAAGTGGTGGTCTCGCAGCCTTCGATCGCGGCGGCGGTGATGCGGTCGCGCACTCGCGCGATCATTCAGGGTATCGCCGAAGGTGCGACCAACATCATCTTCATCGACGATGCCGGGCGCACCATGAGCATCCTCGACGTCAACATCGTCCAGCCGCCGCTCGAAGTGGGCCGCGCGCTCGAATCGACCTTGGCACGCGTCATTCCGGGCTCCAATATTCGTGTCGAAACGCTCTCCAACAATTCGATCAACGACAAGATCTATTTTGTTCTCACCGGTACGGTGAACAGCGCCGAGGATAAAGCCGTTGCCGAGGCCATGGCCGCTCAGCTTTCGGAAAGCGACGGCCCCAGCGGCAGCCTGATCCAGGTGACCGGCCCGCAGCAGGTCATGCTGCAGGTCACGGTGTCGGAAATTCGCCGCGATGTGGCGAGGCAACTGGGCATCAACCTCTCCGGTTCCGTTACCCTGGGCAACTCGACCTTTGGTTTCAACAGCAGCCAAACCAATGTTTCCAATGGCATCGGTGGCTCGTTCCCGCTGGGTGACTCCGTTCAGATCAATGCTGGCATAAGGGCGCTGGAAAACCGCGGTGCCCTGCGCCTTCTGGCGCAACCGACATTGACCGCGATGTCCGGCCAACCGGCTGAGTTCCTGGTTGGCGGCGAAATCCCGATCCAGACGTCTAGCATCAACGGCACCTCGATCCAGTACAAGCAATACGGCATTCAGCTCGCTTTCACGCCGACCGTGCGCGCCAATGGTCAGGTGGCGCTGACCATCGATACCGGTGTTTCCGAGCTGCAGGCCGGCAGTTCGGCGGCGCTGACCACGCGCGACGTCAAGACCTCGGTAGAACTGCCGCCCGGCACCACCCTCGCCATCGGCGGACTTCTCAGCGAAAGTGCCAGCCGCACCGTCGACCAGATTCCGGGCCTCGGAAATATCCCGATTCTCGGCGCCCTGTTCCGCTCCAATGCCTACCGGAGCCAGGAAACCGAGCTCGTGATCCTCGTCACGCCCTACCTGGTTCAGCCCACCACGCCCGCCAACGCCATCGCTGTGCCGACGGACAATTCCTACATCACCAATGATGCCGAGGCGTTTTTCCTTGGTGCCATTGAGAAGCGCTATGGCGTTGGCGCCACCGGCGAGTTCCGGGGCGGTTTCTCCGGCTCGGTCGGCTTTGCGCTCGATTGATCGCGGTAGAGGAGTAGTTTGATGAGTTTCCTTACCCCCGAACAGCCGCCCAAGATCGAGGAACCGGCCGCCGAGATCGCGACCGGCGCGCGTCTTGTGCCGCGCATCACCATTCAGGCCTTTTGCGAAAATTCGCAGACGGCCCAACTGGTCGAAAGCGCCGCCTTCGATCGCCGCATGTCCAAGGTTGCGCTGACGACGCATAATGGCGGCGTCGAAGGCGCCGTTGAAACCTACAAGTCCAACCCGACGCCCAATCTTATCATCGTCGAAACCGGCCTGCCGCCGCAGGAAATCCCCGACGCTCTTGGCCGCCTGGCTGAAGTCTGCGACGCCTCCACCCGCGTCATCGTCCTCGGCCACGTCAACGACGTGCTGCTTTATCGCGAACTGATCCGCTCCGGCATCTCCGAATACATCGTCCTGCCAGCCACCTCGCAGGACATCGTCACCGCCATCACCGAGCTTTATGCCGCCGAAGGGGCAGCCCCGATCGGCCGCACGGTCGGCTTCATCTCCGCCAAGGGCGGTGCGGGCGGCTCGACCGTAGCCCACAACGTGGCCTGGGCCGTGGCGACGAACCTGCGGCAGGATTGTCTGATCGTCGACATGGACCTCGCCTTCGGCACGGCGGGTCTCAACTTCAACCAGGACCCGCCGCATGGCCTGGCCGATGCGCTTCTCGCCAACCAGAAGGTCGACCAGACCATGCTGGACCGGCTGATGAGCAAGGCCGCCAATCACATCAACCTCTTGACCGCGCCCGCAACGCTGGACCGCACCTGGGATTTCGAAGAGCGCGACTTCGAGCAGGTGCTCGAAATCTGCCAGAAGTCGGTGCCGGTGATCATCCTCGACATTCCCCATGCCTGGAATGCCTGGACCCGGCAGACCCTTTCTTCCATCGATGAAGTGGTGATCGTCGCCGAACCGGACCTCGCGAGCCTCCGCAATGCCAAGAATATTGCTGATGCGGTCAAGGCCATGCGGCCCACCGAAGCGGCCCCCAAGCTCATTATCAACAAGCTTGGCGTGCCGCGGCGTCCCGAGATCGGAGCAGGGGAGTTCGCCACCTCGGTCGAATGCAGCCTCATCGGTCAGATCGGCTTCGACGCAGCGCTCTTCGGCACCGCGGCCAATAACGGCCAGATGATCGCCGAGGTCTCAGCGAACAACAAGGTCAACGACATCTTCAACGCCATCGGCATGCAGGTGACCGGACGGTCCCCTGCCCATGGCGCGGGTAAAGCGGCAAGCCTGCTCAAGCTCCCCTCCCTGTTCCGGAAGCGGGCTTGAGCGCGGTCTAGGCGCGAAAGGCAAAGCATATGTTTGGCAAGCGCACCACTTTTGGCGGCAATACACCCGGCGTCGGCGAAATGCCGCGGCCGGTCGCCAGCCCCGCCATGCCGCCTCCGCCGGCCCCGGTGCAGCGGCGCGCCAGCGACAATGATGCGATGGCCGCGCGCATGCGCACCACCGACGAGGTGCTCGACGTCCGCGCCCCCGCCGATGCGCAGCGCGCGCAAGCCTATTTCCAGACCAAGTCGGCCATCTTCAACGCGCTGATCGACTCCATCGATCTCAGCCAGCTCGCCACCATGGACGGACAGGCGGCGCGCGAGGAAATCCGCGACATCGTCTCGGAAATCATCGCCCTCAAATCGATCGTCATGTCGATTTCCGAGCAGGAAGACCTGCTCGAGGACATCTGCAACGACGTGCTCGGCTATGGCCCGCTCGAGCCGCTCCTGGCGCGGGACGACATCTCCGATATCATGGTCAATGGTTCGCAGCGCTGCTACATAGAAGTCGGCGGCAAGGTCCGGCTGACCAATGTGCGCTTCCGCGACGATGCGCACCTGATGAATGTCTGCCAGCGCATCGTCAGCCAGGTTGGCCGCCGCGTTGATGAAGGCTCACCCATCTGCGACGCCCGTCTCCCCGATGGTTCGCGCGTCAACGTCATCGCCCCGCCGCTCGCCATCGACGGCGCCGCGCTCACCATTCGTAAGTTCAAGAAGGATAAGCTGACCCTCCCGCAGCTGGTTAAATACGGCTCGATCTCGCCCGAAGGCGCGGAAGTGCTGCGCATCCTCGGCCGCGTCCGCGCCAATGTGCTTATTTCCGGTGGTACGGGTTCGGGCAAGACGACGCTCCTCAACTGCCTCACCGCCTTTATCGAAAAGGACGAGCGGGTCATCACCTGCGAAGACTCCGCCGAACTTCAGCTCCAGCAGCCCCATGTGGTGCGCCTCGAAACCCGCCCGCCCAACCTTGAGGGCGAAGGCGAGATCACCATGCGCGATCTCATCAAGAACTGCCTCCGTATGCGCCCCGAACGCATTATCGTCGGCGAAGTCCGTGGCCCGGAGAGTTTTGACCTCTTGCAGGCCATGAACACGGGCCACGACGGCTCCATGGGCACGCTCCACGCCAACTCGCCGCGTGAAGCGCTCAGCCGTCTTGAATCCATGATCACAATGGGCGGCTATTCGCTTCCCAGCCGCACGATCCGTGAAATGGTGGTGTCATCCATAGACGTCATTGTCCAGGCCGCACGCCTGCGCGACGGTTCGCGCCGCATCACCCACATCACCGAAGTGCTGGGCATGGAAGGCGATGTGATCGTCACGCAGGACGTCTTCGTCTACGACATCATGGGCGAAGATTCCAACGGCATGCTGATCGGCAAGCACCGCTCCACCGGCATCACCAAGCCCCAATTTACCGAACGCGCCCGCTACTTCAACGAAGAAGCAAACCTCGTCGAGGCCCTGGAACAGGCTAATACCGACGAGCACGCCATTTTGGGGAACTAGCGCATGCAGACGCTCCTGCTCGCAATTCTGGCCATGGTTACCATCGGTGCCGCGGGGTTCGCTCTTGTGCCCACCGCACTGCCCAACAAGCGGGCCAGCGAGAGGCGCAAGGCGTTCCAGGGTGATATTCGCGCCAACCGCCGTGAGGCGGACGTGTCGCGCACCCGCGACAACCGCCGCAAGTCGGTGCAGCAGGTGCTCAAGGCCCAGACCGAAGAGCTCAATGCCAAAAAGCGCGTCACCCTGCCGGACCTGATCTTTCAGGCCGGCATGACCGTCCGGCCGGCAACCTTTATCCGCAACAGCGTGATCTTTGGTGCCGTGCTCTTCGTGGTGCTGGTCATTGCGCAGGTGCCGTTGCTCTACGCCCTGATCTTTGCCGTGGCGGGCGGCTACCTGCTGCCGCGCATGTATGTGCAGCGCCGCCGCCGCAAGTACCAGGACCGTTTCCTTGACGAATTGCCCAACGCCATCGAAGCCATCGTGCGCGGCGTCAAGACGGGCCTGCCGCTCAATGACTCGATGCGCGTGGTTGCCAAGGACACCAAGGAACCGGTGAAATCCGAGTTCGGCCGTGTGCTCGACCAGCAAAGCTTCGGCATGTCCATGACCGAGGCCGTGCAGGTGCTGCTTGAGCGCGTGCCGCTGCCGGAAGTCAACTTCTTCGTGGTCGTCATCTCGGTGCAACAGCAATCGGGCGGCAATCTCAGCGAAGCCCTGGGCAACCTCGCCCGCGTGCTGCGCAATCGCAAGAAGATGAAGCAGAAGGTCAAGGCCATGTCCTCCGAAGCCAAGGCCTCGGCGGGCATTATCGGCTCCCTTCCCATTGTCGTTGCGGCGCTGGTGTCGTTGGTGTCGCCTTCCTATCTCCTGCCGCTTTTCGTGACGCCCATCGGCAATGTCTGCCTCGGCATTGGTGTGCTGATGCTGGCGACCGGCATCTTCGTGATGAGCCGCATGGTCAAGTTCGAGATCTGAACCATGATCGAGACGCTCACCTCGCGCGAATTCCTGATCGCTGTGCTCGCTGCCATCTCCGCCGCGGCTGTGGTCTTTACCTTTGGCTCCTCGCTGATCGGCAAGCGCGAGCTTAAGGGCCGCATCAAACGCGTCGCTATCGAGCGCGACAAGATGCGGGCCGAGGAAATGGCCCGGTTGCGCGGCGGCACGGTTCAGGACGCACGCTCGATCCGTCGCGGCACCGAAGCCAAGTCCTATATGAAGAATGCGGTTGAACGCTTCGACCTCAAGAAGGCCTTTCAGGACGAGAACACGGTCGACAAATTAGCCATGGCCGGGCTGCGCGGGCAGGGGGAACTCACCAAGTTCCTGTTCCAGCGCTTTGCAACCCCGATCGTCGTCTTCGTCCTTGCAGCCTTTTACCTCTTGATCCTCGCGCCCGGCGACCGGCCAGCCTATATCAACCTGGTCTATGCCATCGGCGCGGGCCTTGTCGGGGCGTATCTGCCGATCCTTATGCTCAGGAACAAGACCCAGAAGCGTCAGGCATCGGTGCGCCGCGCCTGGCCCGACGTGCTCGATCTTTTGCTGCTTTGCGTTGAATCCGGCATGTCGATGGAACACGCCTTCAAACGCGTGGCAAAGGAGATCGGCAGCCAAAGCGCCGAGCTGGCCGAGGAACTGACCCTCACCATGGCCGAACTCAGCTTTCTTGAAGACCGCACCCGTGCCTATGAAAATCTCGGCCGCCGCACCGGGCTCGACGGCGTTCGTGCCGTAATGACCGCCCTGATCCAGGCCGATCGCTACGGCACCTCGGTTGGTCAGGCGCTGCGCGTCATGGCCGAGGAAGGCCGCGAGGCGCGCATGATGGAAGCCGAAAAGAAGGCTGCAGCGCTGCCCCCCAAGCTCACCGTGCCGCTGATCCTGTTCTTCCTGCCGGTGCTGTTTATCGTCATCCTGTCGCCAGCCATGATCAAGGTATTCTCAGGCTCCGTCGCCAGCACGGTTGGCGGCGGCTGAGTTCAAACGAAAAAGCCCCGGAGCAAGTCCGGGGCTTTCGCATTTCATGGCATCGGCATCAGCCCTGTTCGATCAGGTCCCAGCGGTTCTGCTGGGTTAGAAGCGCCCGCACATAGGCCATATTGCTCTCGACCTGCTCGGGCGGCAGTTCTGCGGCGTAGATCTGCCGGCACTCGTCGAAACGGCCTTGTAGGCCCACCACCAGAGCCAGGTTCTGCCGCGTCTGCGTGTTGGCGCCGCGCATCGCCACTGCCCGGCGCAGATGCTGCTCGGCGCGCGGCAGTTCGTTGGTCATCGCATAGGAAAGACCAAGATTGGTCTCGATGGACGCTTCACCTGGAGCGATCGTTGCGGCTTGCGCGTAAAGACGCCGCGCCTCGTCATTGCGGCCCATCTGGTCGAGCGTTGCGCCCTTGACCAGCAGTGCGTTCCAGTCCGGCGCATCGGGGCGGATGACGTTGTCGAGGACCGTCAGAGACTGGTCGAACCGCCCTGCGGCCGTCAGCGCCTTGCCATAGGCAACGCTCACCGCAACGTCCTTGGGATAGGTCATCATCGCCGTTTCGAGCGCCGCAGCCGCCTGCTCCGGCTGTCCGGCTGCCCGGAGCGCTGCCGAATACTGGATGGCCACTGCACGATCTTTCGGATTGCGGCGATAGCGCTCGGTTAGTTGGCCAAGATTGGACTGCGCCTGAGATGCCGGCATGCCGGCATAATCGGTATTGCCCAGCTGCCCGCGATTGGAGGCACAGGCGGACAGGGCAATTGCGGCAACACCGGCCAAAAGCAGGGTACGCGCGATCCGGAACGGGTGGGACATGGCGAGCCTCCGGGCGAAATACGCCACTCAAAAGTCTTGCGCCAGCAATAGATCATTAACCCTAACGCAGGGTTAAGGTGAGTTTTCGGGCCGTTGCGGCGCAGGACGGCGAGGGGTAGAACGGGCGCAATTTCGGAGTTCGCCATGACCAAGCCAGAAGCCACCCCCATCCACTTCGTTGCAGAAGGGGCGCTCGATGGCGCTGGGCTCTCGGCGCCACAACTTGCCTGGGCGAAGGCTAACTCTTTCTCCGGCCAGCGTGGCTGTCTGCTCGCTTTGCCGGACAGCGACAGCGGCATTTCCGGCTGGCTTTTTGGCTTGGGCAACAGCACCGGCCGCTCGCCTTTCCTTGCTGGTCAGGCCGCCGCCAATCTGCCGGAGGGCACCTACTCGCTCGCTGGCGAGATCGAGGATGCGACCCTTGCCGCCATTGCCTTTCGCCTCGGCGCCTACCGCTTCGACCGCTACCGTCAGGCCAAGCCCAGCCCGGTGCTGATCCTGCCCGAAGGCGCCGACGAGGATGAAGTTGACCGGCAGGTCGAGGCTGCGACCCTTGCCCGCGACCTCATCAACACTCCCGCCAACGACCTTGGTCCCGAGGCGCTCGAAAAAGCCGCTCGCGACTTCGCCCGCCGCAATGGCATGGTTGTCCATGTCACCGTCGGTGACGACCTCCTCAGTGCCAACTTCCCGATGATCCACGCCGTCGGTCGCGCCAGCGCGCAGGCGCCGCGCCTCATCGACATGACCTGGGGCGATCCTAGCCTCCCCAAGGTGACCCTCGTCGGCAAAGGCGTGACTTTTGATACCGGCGGTCTCGACATCAAGCCCGCCGCCGGCATGCTGATGATGAAAAAGGACATGGGCGGCGCCGCCAACATAATGGGCCTCGCCCACACCATCGTTTCCGCCAACCTGCCAGTCCGCCTCCGCGTGCTGCTGCCGGTGGTTGAAAACTCGATCTCCGGCGCCGCCTTCCGCCCCGGCGACATCCTGCGCTCCCGCGCCGGTCTTACCGTCGAGATCGGCAATACCGATGCCGAGGGCCGCCTGATCCTCGCCGATGCCCTGGCCTTGGCCGACGAGGAATCCCCCGATCTCGTGGTCGATATGGCGACGCTCACCGGCGCCGCCCGCGTGGCCCTCGGGCCTGACCTCCCGGCCATCTATTCCAGCGACGATGCGGTAGCCGCTCAGGTCGTCGCCGCCGGCGCGACCGTCGAAGACCCGCTCTGGCACATGCCACTCTGGTCCAATTACGACAGCCAGCTCAACTCCAAGATCGCCGACCTCAACAATGTCGGCACCGGCGGCTATGCCGGCTCGGTCATTGCGGCCCTGTTCCTGCGCCGCTTCGTCAAGAACGCCAAGGCCTGGCTCCATACGGACATCTTCGGCTGGGTCAATGAAGCCCGGCCGGGTCGCCCGGTCGGTGCCACCGACCAAGGCATCCGCGCCGTCTACACCATGCTGCGCCAGCGCTACGGCAAGTAGCTACTGCTCGGCCGGCGCGCCCGGGATCAATTCGTTCGGCACGACCTCGTCGACGGCGTTCATCTGTTCGACCGCCGTCTCCGTCGCCGGTCCGTGGCTCTTGGGGAAAAGGAGCGGCGCCATGGCAAAGCCGGCGATTGCGAGCACGATCATGCCGATGGTCGCCCATTTCTTGTTCTTTTCGATGAACTGGCCCGCCACTGGCCCAAAGAAAAAGAACAGCCCACAGGGCAAAAAGTAGCGGATGCCGCGTCCGATCAGCCCATAGATAACGAAAGTCCAGATATCGAGCCCGGCGACGCCGGAGGTGATGGTAATGACCTTATAGGGGATCGGAGACACGGCGCCGATCAGGATCATCAGCGGACCATTGTCGTTAAAACTCTGGCGCAGCGCGTCAAAGCCGGCACCCGCACCATAAAAATCGATGATGCCACGGCCGATGCTGTCGAACAGGAAATAGCCGATGGCATAACCGGCAAGTCCGCCTGCGACGGAGGACACCGTGCAGATCGCCGCCAGCCGCCAGGCTCGCAGCCGGTCGGCAATGATCATCGGCGCCAGCATGATCTCGGGAAAGATCGGCAGGATCATCGCTTCCAGAAAACACAGCGCCGCCAGGATCGGTTCTGCCCAGCGGTTCTTGGTGGCAAGCTTCAGCCGGTCGTAAAGCTTAAGCTTGGTCGGCGCTGCGGTTTCGGTCATCGAACCTCTCTGAGAATGTCGAACGGAGGGTGTAAGCTTAGCGGGGGCGGCGCCACTGACTTTTTCGTCAGTAGCCAAGCGTACGGTCGACCACGTTGACCAGTGGCTTACCGGCTTCATGATCCTGGATCACCCGCGCGAAGTACCGCACACCACTCGCCTCATTGGAAATGGCGGCAATGTGCGGGGTGATATAGCAATTGGGGATTTCCCAAAGCGGGCTCGTCTTCGGCAATGGCTCGGTTTCGAACACATCAAGGCTTGCCGCGCCAAGCGTTCCATCGGCCAGCGCCTCGACGATATCGGCCTCCCGCTGATGGCCGCCCCGCGCCGCATTGATGATCACCGGACCGCTGGCCAAGCCGTCCCGCCGGAGCTTGCGGAAGGTCTCGGTATTGAGAATGCCTGCTGTGTCGCGCGTTAGCGGCAGGAGATTGACCAAAATATCGGTACCCTGGAGAAAGGCATCGAACTCCTCCGCACCCGCAAAGCCCTCCACGCCCTCGATCTGCTTGGCAGTGCGGCTCCAGCTCCGGAGCGCAAAGCCGAGCGGGCGGAGGCGCTTCACCGCGTCTTGCCCGAGTACCCCCATGCCCATGATGCCGACTGTGGTTTCGCTGGCTGCCGGCGGATAGAACTGGCTCCAGCGCCGGGCCTTCTGGTCGGCCTGAAAGCGGCTGAACTGGCGATGGTGCATGGTGACGTGCGCCACCACGTAATCACTCATCCGCTGGCTGAGATCGGCATCCACGAAGCGCACGATCGGAGCATCGGGCAAATCCGGATGCTTCATCAGCGCATCGACCCCGGCCCCCAGCGACAACACGGCCTTGAGCTGGCTGAGACCCTTGAACGCGCCGGCTTTGGGCTTCCAGACAAAGATGTACCGCACATCCGCCGGATCGAAATCGTCGTCGCGCCGTACCACGGGGTAGGGGCCCAGCGCTTCGGCGAATGCCCGGGCCCAGCTCGCCTCGTCGACATCGGTAAGGTGCAGAAACAGCATCGGAAACCCCCAAGAAAAAAGCCGCGCCTTGGGGGCGCGGCTTGCTGATCGCCTGATCGACCCACTGGATTACTGAGCGGTCGTCGTATTCTGCTGAGCGGCCGGCGAATTCGTCGTCGTAGGGCCGGTCGTATTGGTATTGCGCGGCGGAATGGCTGGCTGCGCACCGGTCTCATTGGTGGCCGGAGTGGCAGTGCCTTCACCTGTCGAGAGCGGTGCCGTTGGCGTGGTGGACTGCACCGGGGTGCCGACAACGGGGGTCTCGCCCTGCGTTTCGGTCGGTGTATCCACGGCCGCCGGAGGCGCGGTGGTGACGGTTTCTTCGTCGCCGCCTTGGGCCGGGGTTGTCAGCGCGTCGGGAACCTGGTCGTCCGGAGAGGTTTCGCCAGGGGTCGCGGCTGGTGCTTCGCCCTCGGCCGGTTCGGCGCCTTCTTCGGCAGCGGGAGCAGCATCTGCCTCGGGGAACGGCACGGGGCTTGCCGAAAGGGTCTGGAGGTAGGCCAGGATGTCGGCGCGTTCTTCAGGCGCACGCACACCGGCAAAGCTCATCTTGGTGCCCGGAGCATAAGCCTTCGGGTTGGTCAGAAAGGCATTGAGGTTTTCATAGGTCCAGGTCTGGCCCTCGGCCTTCTGCTGCAGCAGGATGTCCGAATAGGCAAAGCCTTCGGCATGCGCCTTGGTATTGCCCACGATGCCATAAAGGTTCGGGCCCTGCTTGTTGGGCTCGCCTTCGCCGAAGTTGTGGCAGGACTGGCACTTGCGGGTAGCGGTTGCGCCGCGATCGGCGCTGGCGCTGGCCAGAAGCAGACCGATCGGCTGCTCGACTTCCGCTTCGGCAACGGCTTCGCCTTCAGCAGGCTCCGGCTCCGGCAAAGCATAGCCCGGCCCGCGGTTTTCGATCGGGTGATAGATGGCTTCGGCCAAAAAGCCTGCCCCCATCACGAACAAAAGGGTGCCGAGCACCGCGCCCAAAATCTTGTTTAGCTCGAACGAATCCATTGCAAACTCTCTGCCCGTCCAACCCCGTGGACCTCTAGCCTAGCCAGCCCAACTTCCGATCTCCTAAACGGAAATCGGCCTCAACTGGCCTGCTCGACGCGCGCGGAAGATAGTATCAAGCCCCCCATGGCGCAACAGGGCAAACCTTGGTGCGTCAATTCTCCCCATCGCGCTCTGTTCCCTCGCTTCTGCTCACATTGACTTGGAACCATGGTCGCGCCAAAACCCGGTCCAGCTTCCCAAGGATCCTCGGCCATGACCCAGACCATCGCTTTCCAGGGCGAACCCGGCGCCTTCAGCCATGCTGCAGCGCTCAATGTTTTTCCCGACGGAACCTTCCTGCCCAATGTGACCTTCGAGGAAGCCATGGCCGCGGTGCAATCGGGCGCCGCCGACCGCGCCGTGCTGCCGGTGGAAAACTCGCTCTATGGCCGCATTACCGACATTCATCACCTCCTGCCCGAAAGCGGCCTCTTCATTGTCGGCGAAACCTATCTCCGCATCGAGATGAACCTGCTGGGCGTCCCCGGCAGCCGCATCGAAGACTTGAAAGCCGTCCAGTCGCAGCCGCCCGCACTGGGCCAGTGCCGCAAGTTCATCGCCAGCCATAACCTGCGCACCATCAACGGCTCCGACACCGCCGGCTCCGCCCGCGAAGTCGCCGCCCGCGCCGACCGCAGCGTTGGCGCCATCGGCTCGCGCCTCGCCGGCGAAATCTATGGCCTCGATCTCTTGCAGGCCAATATCGAGGACGAAGGCCACAACACCACCCGCTTCCTCGTCATGTCGCGCGATCGCGACGAAGCCCCGCAAGGCACAGGCAAGCTCAAGACCACCTTCGTCTTCCGGGTCCGCAACGTGCCGGCCGCTCTTTATAAAGCCATGGGCGGCTTTGCCACCAACGGCGTCAATATGACCAAGCTCGAAAGCTACATGGTCGGCGGCGCCTTTACCGCCACCCAGTTCTATGCCGATATCGAGGGCCACCCCGGCGATATTGGCGTGCAGCACGCTTTCGATGAACTCAAGTTCTTCACCGACCATTTCCGCATTCTGGGCGTTTACCCGGCATCTCCGAAGGAAGGCTGAGCCATGAACGATTTCAACAAGCAGGTTATTGAAGATTTCAACGCCAATGGCGGCAAGCCCGGCGGCTATTTTGCCAACGCGCCCGTCCTCCTGCTCCATGCTCTGGGCGCCAAGTCCGGCCAGGAACGCACGCAGCCGCTGATGTATCTGCGCGACGGCGAAGGACCCTGGTACATCTTTGCGTCTTTCGCCGGCGGCCCCAAGAACCCCGACTGGTTCCACAATCTTCTGGCCAACCCGGACGCTGCAATTTCCGTTGGCGACGGCACGACCATCGAGCGCGTTCCCGTCAAGGCGCGCGTGCTCGAAGATGGGGAACGCGCCACCACCTATGCCGAAATGGCCAGCCGCTTCCCCCAATTCGCCGAATACGAAAAGAAGACCACCCGCGACAGCATCCCGGTGATTGAGCTGACCCGGCAGTAAGCGCAGCCCTTGTCTTATCCTCTCCCGCTGGCGGGAGAGGATAAGACGATGTCCAACCGTTGACACGCCATCCGCCCCGGCTATGGTCCGCCCCACAGTTTCAAGGAGCCCCCATGTCGCACGCCCAACTCGCCCAGGTCATTGACACCGCGTTTGAAAACCGCGCCGAAGTCAATTTCGGGACCAAGGGCGAAGTGCGCGACGCGGTCGACAGCGCTCTGGCCCTGCTTGATCGTGGCGAGTTGCGCGTTGCCGAAAAGATCGACGGCAATTGGCAGGTGCACCAGTGGCTCAAGAAGGCGGTGCTCCTTAACTTCCGCCTCAACGACAATCGCCTGATCGAAGGCGCGCCGGGCGGCTCCAACTATTGGGACAAGGTCGAGACCAAGTTCGAGGGCTGGAGCGAGAACACCTTCCGCGAGGCCGGTTTCCGCGCCGTGCCCGGTGCCGTCGTCCGCCGTCCTGCCTTTATCGGCCGCAACGTCGTCCTCATGCCCAGCTTCGTCAATGTCGGCGCCTATGTCGATGAAGGCACCATGGTCGACACCTGGGTCACCGTCGGCTCCTGCGCCCAGATCGGCAAGAACGTCCATATTTCGGGCGGCGTCGGCATCGGCGGCGTGCTCGAGCCGCTGCAGGCCGGTCCGGTCATCATCGAAGACAATTGCTTCATCGGCGCGCGCTCGGAAGTCGTCGAAGGCGTCGTCGTCGGCGAAGGCTCGGTGATCTCCATGGGCGTCTTCATCGGCGCCTCCACCAAGATCGTCGATCGCCACACCGGCGAAATCCACATCGGCAAGGTGCCCCCCTATTCGGTGGTCGTCTCCGGCTCGCTCCCCGGCAAGCCGCTCCCCAATGGTCAGCCCGGCCCCAATCTCTACTGCGCCGTCATCGTCAAAACCGTCGACGCCCAGACCCGTAGCAAGACCGGCATCAACGACCTCCTCCGCGACTGATATGGGGCAGGGACCTTCCGCATGCACGATCCATCTCCTCCCCCTTGATGGGGGAGGCCGGGTGGGGGTGGGCGCCCGGGAGCGGAGCAAACCATGACCGACCCCCTCGACCTTCTCTCCCGCCTCGTCGCCTGCCCCTCGATCACCCCCGAAGAGGCCGGCGCCCTCGACCTGCTGGAAGCCGAACTCCAGGCGCTCGGCTTTTCCACCACCCTCCTTAAGTTCGAAGGCGACGGTTCCTACCCAGTGGGAAATCTCTTTGCGACGCGCGGCACGGGCGGCAGGCGCCTTCTCTTTGCCGGTCACACCGATGTCGTTCCGCCCGGCGATCGCGCCCATTGGACCTCCGACCCCTTCGTCCCGCGCCTCGCCGACGGCAAGCTCTATGGCCGCGGCACTGCCGACATGAAATCGGGCATCGCCGCTTTCGTCGCCGCTTGCGCCGCCATCCCAGCTGACGCTGGCACGATCCAGCTCGCCATCACCAATGACGAGGAAGCCGACGCAATCAACGGCACCGAAAAGCTGGTGCGCTGGATGAAGGAGAACGGCCAAGACTTCGATTTCGCCATCGTCGGCGAACCGAGTTCCGCCGAAACCCTCGGCGACAGCATCAAGATCGGCCGGCGCGGTTCCTTTTCCGGCCAGGTGAGTGTCACCGGCACGCAAGGCCACGTCGCCTATCCGCACAAGGCCAACAATCCGCTGCCGGTCCTCGCCGCTATTGCCACCGCACTCTCGAGCGAACCCCTCGATACCGGCACCGAGCACTTCCCGGCCTCCATTCTCGAACTCACGACCATCGATGTCGGCAACCCGACCGGCAATGTCATCCCAATGTCGGGCACGCTGCGTTTCAACATTCGCTACAACGATCTTTGGACGTCCGACACGCTCGCCGATTGGATCCGCATCCAAATCGACGCGATCGATCACAACGGAACGACGATCGTTTTCGACATCCTCGGCACGCCCTCGCGGTCCTTCCTGTCGCCGCTCAGCGACGATGTCGAAACCCTTTCATCCGTCATCGCCGAGCAAACCGGCAAACGCCCCGACTATTCCACCGCCGGTGGCACCTCCGATGCCCGCTTCATCGCCCAATATGGGCCGGTGGTCGAATGCGGTCTTGTCGGGTCCTCCATGCACAAGGCCGATGAACACATCGCCGTCGCCGATCTCCATGGCCTCACCGCAATCTACGCAAGCTTTATGCGCCGCTTCTTCGGTGCCGCCACATGACACTGTGGCTAACCCTTCGTGACGCGCTGACCGGCTGGCTGAAACTGCTGCGCGACGAGCCAGGCTGGGAAGCGCACTTTCGCCTCTCCCGCGCCGGCCTCGTTACCGCTCTCGCGCTGTTCTACCTTTTTGCCTTCCTTGCCGTCATGCTGGCCTCGCTTCAGGTCGGCGTCCCGACGCTTCCCGGCTTCATCAACATCATGCTGGTGCAGTCGCTCTGGCTCGTGGCGCTCTTGATCGGCATCTTCGTCACCCGCAACTTTTTGCGCGCCCGGATGACGGTCCTGCCGCTCTTGATCCCCGCAATCTTCGCGCTGATCGCCTATCTAGTGCTCGGCACGCTGGTGTCGCTGATCCTCGGCGCGCTATTGCCGCTGCTCTGGCTTGGTCTTGCCGTCCTGCTCTTTCGTTTGGGACGCGCTGCGGGCCAGTGGACGCGCGGCGTATCGGTCGCCTTTGCCGTCTTGACCACCGTGCTGCTTGTCGGCCTGCCGATGACCCTCTACATGCTTAGCGCAGCAGCCATTCCCGCCGCCTGAGACGAGTCGTAAAAGCCTTGGCCTATCAAAACCAGACCTTTATCGAAGAAGCCGTCAACGCGGCGCGCGGCTGCTGGGCGCTGATCATCGGCCGCGCCGACGCAGCCCGCTACTTTGATTTCACCCAGCGTGGCCTTATCGGCAGCTTCATCGCCCTGGTGCTCGGCACCGGCATCAGCGTCTTTGGTCCCATGCTGCTCGGCGTGCCCGCTCAATCGGGTGCTGCCACCGGCGCCGTCATGCTCGCGGCGCTCCTCTTCGCGCTCCAGATCGCCGCCGCCTACATCGTCCTTCGGCAGATGGGACGGCTCGACGGCCTTGTGCCCTTCATGGTCGCCGACAACTGGGTCAACTTCATCGTTTCCCTGTTCGGCACCGTCATCCTGGTCCTGGTCGGCGGCAGCGAGGTAATGCTCTTTACCGTCGGCCTCATAAGCATCATCGTCGAAGTCAATATTGCGCGCCGCATCCTGACCCTGTCGCCGATGCAGGTGGCGACCTTTATCGTCGTGCAGATCGTCGCGCAGCTGATCGGCGTCCTGATCCTGGGCGGCGTCATGTTGCAGTCAATGCCCGCGGTGCCTGCAGCCTAGTAGTCGACCCCGGTCAAATAAAGCCCGCTCGACGGCGCCATGGCCCCGCAACGCCTACGATCGGCAGCATCGAGCGCGGCACGGAAATCAGCCGGGCTCCACTTGCCCTCGCCGACAAGCTTCAGCGACCCCACCATCGAGCGGACCTGATGATGGAGAAAGCTGCGGGCGCTGGCGGTGATCGCAATCACCTCGCTATCTCCGCTGACCGCGAACGCGTCCAGCGTCCGCATCGGCGATTTCGCCTGGCATTCTGACGAGCGGAAGGTGGTGAAATCGTGCAGCCCGAGGATCAGCTGCGCCGCCTCGTGCATGCGCTCTGCATCGAGTGGCATCGGCACATGCCAGACTTGGTTTCGCTCGATCGCCGGCGGCGCTCGCCGGTTGAGGATGCGGTATTCGTAATGCCGCGCCTTCGCCGAAAATCGCGCCTCAAACGCCCCGCTGACCGCTTCGCACTCGACGATCGCCACCGGCTGCGGTCGCAAATGATAGTTCAGCGCTTCGCGCACCCGAAACGGGTCCCAGTCCTTCGACAGGTCGAAATGCGCCACCTGGCCCAGGGCATGCACACCGGCATCGGTCCGTCCCGCCGCCTGCGTCGTTACCGCCTCGCCGGAAAAGCGCTCGATCGCCTCCTCCAGCGCCTGCTGCACGCTCATCCGCTCCGACTGCCGCTGCCAGCCGGAGAAAGGCGTCCCGTCATATTCGATCGTAAGCTTGAACCGCATCAGGCGACAGTTGCGGGCAGCGCCCCGGCCCCGCGCAAGAAGGTCGCCGCGTCCATCGCGCCTTTGCCCTCGCGCTGCACCTGCGTCAGCCGCACGGCACCGATCCCGCAGGCAATGGTGAAGTCATCCAGCACCGTACCGGGTGCGCCCGACCCGCTCGCCAGTGTCGACCGCAGCGCCTTGATCCGCACGGGCTTGCCGCCCAATTCGAGCTCGAACCAGGCCCCCGGAAACGGCGACAGCCCGCGGATCTGGTTGTGCACTGCTTCGGCGCTTTGCGTAAAATCGATGCGCGCCTCGGCCTTGTCGATCTTGGCTGCATAGGTCGTGCCCGCTTCCGGCTGCGGTGTGAACTGCAAACTGCCGCGCTCCAGCGCCGCCAGGGCCCGGCCCATGAGATCGGCGCCGACGCGCATCATCTGGTCGTGCAACTCGCCAGCCGTCATGTCTGGTCCGATGGGAATGATCTCGGTCGGCCCCATGGCGCCGGTGTCCAGCCCCTCGTCCATCTGCATCACGACGATGCCGGTCTGCTTGTCGCCCGCCATCACCGCCCGCTGGATCGGCGCCGCACCGCGCCAGCGCGGCAACAGCGAACCATGAAGGTTGAGGCAGCCGAATTCGGGCGCATCAAGCACCGGCTGGGGCAGGATCAGCCCATAGGCCACCACCACCGCCACCTCCGCCCCGAGCGAGGAAAACTGCAGCTGCTCGACCTCGCCCTTGAGCGAGCGCGGCGTAAAAACCGGAATGCCGAAGGCCTCGGCCGTTTCATGCACCGGGCTCTTGCGCTCCGCCTGCCCACGGCCGGCCGGCTTCGGCGCTCGCGTATAAACCGCCACCACCTCGTGCCCCGAGGAGACGATCTCCGTCAGCGTCGGCACGGAAAAGTCGGGCGTACCCATGAAAACGACGCGCATCTACCCGACCTCGTGTTCGACAAGCTCACCAGAAGGTCTCCGCTTGCGCAGCGACCTTCCTAGACCTCATCCTGAGCCTGTCGAAGGACGAGGTCGCAGCCACCAGAGGCTTACCCAGCTGCGCGCTTGGCCTGCTTGTCAAACTTCTTGATCACCCGGTCGCGCTTCAGCCGGCTCAAATAGTCGATGTAAAGCACGCCATCGAGGTGATCGAGTTCGTGCTGGATGCAGACGGCCAGCTTGCCCTCGGCTTCCTTAATCACTTCCTGGCCATCGAGATCGGTATATTTGACGGTCACGTCGTTGGGCCGCTCGACCTCGTAATAAAGTTCGGGGATCGACAGGCACCCTTCCTCGGTCACCTGCATCTGGTCGCCAAAGCTCGTGATTTCCGGATTGATCATCACCAGTGGGGCAGGAGGCTCGCCCTCGCCGGCCAGGTCCATGACCACGATACGCTTGAGGACGCCGATCTGCGGCGCTGCAAGGCCGATGCCGGGCGCGTCATACATCGTGTCCAGCATGTCCTTGGCCAGCGTCTTGATCTCGTCGTCGACCTCGCCGATCGGATCGGCAACGGCACGCAGGCGGGCATCGGGAATGACGAGGATCGGGCGGATAGCCATGACAAAACACCGGCAAAAAGAGGATTGACCCCGATATGGCCATTTCCGGCCCGTGGGTCAACTCCGGGGCGGAAAGCCCAAGAACATTTTGCGAACAAAAGAATCACTCTAGTCTTAGGGCATGACCGAACTCGACCGCACGCTCTTCACCCTCGGCTCCGTGCCCATTTTCACCGGCATGGCGCTGCTCGGCTTTGTGGCGCTCCTGCTGCTCGCCGCGGTGATCTTCGTCATCGTCAGCAGCCGCGCCAATGCCGAGCGGCTCGAAAAGTCCGCAAGGGAAGCCGCCGATGGCCTGCGCGCCACCTTCACCGAGCAAGTCGCCAGCCGCGACAGCCGCATCCGCGATCTGGAGCTGACGCTCAGCCGCGAACGCGAGCGCGCCGCCGATCAGCTGGCGAGCGAACGCGACCGCAGCGCCGATCTGGGCGCCGAATTGGCCGCCATGCGCACGCGCCTCGACGAGCAGCAGCGCCAGAACGAAGCCAATTTGAAGCGCTTCACCGATGCGCGCCAGCAGATGACCGACGAGTTCAAGTCCATTGCCGGCGACGTTCTGCGCTCGCACAGCGAGACCTTCACCAAGCAAAACCGCGAACAGGTCAATACGCTCTTAAAGCCGCTGCAGGAAAAGATCGGCGAATTTCAAACCGGGCTCATCAAGGATCGCGCCACCATGGGCGAGCAGATCCGCGCGCTGCTCGAAAGCAATGTGCAGATCACCACCGAGGCCAACAACCTCACCCGCGCGCTCAAGGGCTCGTCGCAGACGCAGGGCGCCTGGGGCGAAATGATCCTCGCCACGATCCTCGAGCAGTCGGGCCTGCGCGAAGGCGAGCAGTATTTCATCCAGCAATCGCATACCGGCGAGGACGGATCGCGCCTGCGCACCGATGTCGAAATCATCATGCCCAACAATGATCGGCTGGTGATCGACTCCAAGGTTTCGCTCACCGCCTTCGAGGCCTTCGTCAATGCCGAGGAACTGTTACGCGACGGGCACCTCAAGGCCCACATCGCCTCTGTCCGAGGCCATATCACCACCCTCGGCGCCAAGAATTATGCCGGCGCCGCCAAGTCGAGCCTCGACTACGTGATGATGTTCGTGCCCATCGAGTCTGCTTTGGCCACGGCCATCCAGCATGACAGCAAGCTGGTCGAATTCGGCATGAGCAAGGGCGTGATGCTAACGACGCCAACGACGCTGATGACCGTTCTGCGCACCGTCCGCAACGTCTGGGACATCGAAAAGCGCCACCGCAACGCCGAGGAAATCGCCGAACGCGCTGGCGCGCTCTACGAAAAGGTCGTCGGCTTTTTGTCGACCATGGACCGGGTCGGCGAAAACATCGACAAGGCCCAGCAAAGCTTCGTAAAGGCCAAGGACCAACTCTCGAGCGGCCGCGGCAATGTCGTGCGCCAGGTCGAAATGCTGCGCGAACTTGGCGCCAAATCCTCTAAGCCCCTCCCCGCAGGCTGGGACGGGGGCCACGAAGACCCCCAACCCACCCTTCGCCTCGTCAACGACCCGGGCGACCTGGCCTGAACACCTTCTTACCCTCCCCCTCGTGAGAGGGAAGGGTAGCGCCGCTAGGCTCAGGGGCCGTAGCAGAGCTAGGGAGGGGGTGCTACTTGGTTACTTCCCCTTGGCGGTCAGCTCACTCTTGCTCTTGAGCACCTTGTCGCCGTCTTCCTGCTCGATCAGAAAGGCCGGCTCCTTTGTGCTGGCATCGCGCGTCACCTCCGAGCCCTTGATCGTACGCGTCACCTTTTCGGTGAACCGCTCGACGATCTTGCCCTCGGCGGTGCTGGAGCCCCATTTCCACGTGACCTTTGAACCCTTGCGAAATGCCATTCTCATTCTCCTGTGCGCGGGAAAAATGAGGTGGCTTCAACATTCGTTCCGAACCGCTTTCGTCGCCGAACGTTGACAAGCCAACATTCAACGGAGGCCCAGATGGTCCAGCAACGCGACAATTCCGATCCGCTGACCCCGATCGACGAACCTTTTGACGCCAACGAACAGCCAGGCCTGTCCATTCCTTATAGCCAGGACGAGATCGAAGACCTCCTCTATGGCTCCGATCGACCGGTCGCCGAACGCGTCGAACGCCTCAAGGAAATGCGCGCCGAAATGGCCACGCGCGAAAGCGGCGATTTTGGCGATCAGGATCCAAAGGACATGATGGCCGAGATCGATCGCGCCCTCGATGAGCTTCAGGCCGACAACGACTATGCCGATGAAAATGGCGACTTCGATCCGGCCCTTGCCATCGACCCGGAAGACCACCTCGACGCTCTGGCGCCCGACGATGTCGATGCGCGCGAAGCCCTGACCGGCGAAGATGAAGACGATATCGAGGACGGCGCCCTGATCGAGGACGAAGAAGCGGTCGACGCCGACACGCTCCGTTAAAGCTTTACGCCCGCGCGGGATCAGATTTCCGTGCGGGCCCGCAACGCTTGGCTGAGGGTTCCCTCGTCGAGGTAGTCAAGCTCCCCGCCCACCGGCACGCCATGAGCAAGGCGCGTCACGCGCAGGTTCGTGCCCCCCAGCCGGTCGGTGATGTAATGGGCCGTGGTCTGGCCCTCGACCGTGGCATTCATGGCTAGAACCACCTCGCCATAGTCGCCCGCTCGCCCGATCAGCCCCTCGAGGTTGAGGTCATCGGGTCCCACGCCATCGAGTGGCGACAAGACACCCCCAAGCACATGGTAGCGTACCTGGCCGACGCCAGCCCGCTCCAGCGCCCAAAGATCGGCAACGTCTTCGACGACGATCAGAATACCGCTCTCGCCCCGCCGCGGATCGGCGCAGATCGAACAGGGGCTGATCGTATCGACATTGCCGCAGACTTCGCAGGACTTTACGGCGACCACCGCCCGGTCCAGCGCTGCCGAAAGCGGCACCATCAACTGGTCCTTGCGCTTGATGAGGTGCAGCACCGCTCGCCGGGCCGAACGCGGCCCAAGCCCTGGCAGGCGCGCCAGGAGCTGGATCAGCTGTTCGATCTCGGGTCCGCCGGATGGCATGGTGTGTATTCGACCTGGTTGTTCGACAAGCTCACCTTGGGGTCGAACCAAAGTCCGACGCCTCAATAGACCTCATCCTGAGCCTGTCGAAGGACGAGGTCGTGCCACCGAACCCTAGAACGGCAGCTTCATGCCCGGCGGGATCGGCAGCCCGGCGGTGACTTCGGCCATCTTGCGCTGCATTTCGGCTTCGCTCTTGCCCTTGGCATCGGTGAAGGCGGCAACGATCAGGTCCTCGATCACTTCGGCGTCCTCGGGCTTGAGCAGCGTCGGATCGATCTTGATGCCGCGCACGTCGCCCTTGCCGGTCAGCGAAACGGTCACCATGCCGCCGCCGGAACGGCCTTCCACCACCAGCTCGGCAAGTTCGGCCTGCATGGCCTCCATCTTGCCTTTCATTTCGCTGGCAGCTTTCATCATGCCCATGATGTCTTTCATTCGTCGTCCTCTTCTGGTGGCACCATCGGCAGGTCGGGCACGGCGGCATCGTCGTCGCGCACCGTCACATTGACCAGCTTGGCCCCGGGAAATGTCTCAAAAATGGCTTTGACCAAAGGGTCGTCATGCGCCGCTGCAGTTGCTGCCTGCTGCTTTTGCTCTTTTTCCTGGCGGATGGTCACGCCTTCGGCAGGCTTGGTCGACACGGTCACGAGCCAGCGGTCGCCGGTCCACAACTGCAGACGCGCCGAAAGATCGGTGACCACCTTCGAATTGGCGCCCTCGACCAGCGCCACCTCAATCCGCCCCTGCTCGAAAGCCACGGGCATCATTTGGGACTCGAGCGCGATCTTGAGCAGCATGTCGCGCTTGGCTACGGCCAGGGCGATAATATCCTTGTAGCTCGAAATCGTCGCCAGGGCCGGTTGCGGCGGGGCTGCCTGCGTTTGGGCAATGGCGACAGGCGATACGACGGCCTGTGCCTGCGGCACCGACATCATCAGTGCGGCCGAAACCTGAACCGTTTCCATCCGCATCGCCGAAGCCGCGCCGCCACCGCTCGGTGCCCGCGGCGGCAATGGCGCCATGGCTGGAGCGCTCGGCAGCTGCCCTTGTTGCGTCAGCTTGCCGATCACCTCGTCGGGGCTCGGCAGGTCCGCGGCATAGGCGAGCCGGATCAGCGTCATTTCCGCCGCTTGCAGCGCATTGCCCGCCCGCGCCGTTTCTTCATTGCCCTTGAACAGGATCTGCCAAGCGCGGGTCAGCGCCCGCATGGGCAGGCGGCTAGCCAGATCGCGCCCACGATTGCGTTCGTCCGGCGTCAGCGACGCATCGTCAGCAGCGGCCGGCACGACCTTGATGCGGGTAACGAGATGGGTGAATTCGGCCAAGTCCGCCAGCAACGTCTGCGGATCGGCTCCAAGATCGTAAAGCTCGCGCAGCGAGGTCAGTGCCGTCGCGATCTGCCCGCCCATCAGGTCTTCGAAGAGGTCGATGATGCGCGCCCGGTCGCCGAGGCCCAACATAGCCTTGACCGTTGCGGCTGTGACCGCGCCATTGCCATGGGCGATCGCCTGGTCGAGCAGCGACAGCGAGTCTCGCGCCGATCCTTCGCCGGCCCGCACGATCATCGCCAGGGCATCGGGCTCGAAGCCGATATTTTCCTGATGGAGGATCTGCTCGAGATAGGCCGACATTATGTCCGCCGGAATGCGCCGAAGATCAAAGCGCTGGCAGCGGGACAGGATGGTGATCGGCACCTTGCGGATTTCAGTGGTCGCAAAGATGAACTTCACATAGGGCGGCGGCTCTTCGAGCGTCTTCAGCAGCCCGTTGAAGGCCGCCGTCGAAAGCATGTGCACTTCGTCGATGACATAGACTTTGTACGGCGCCGAGACCGGCCCGTATTTGACCGAGTCGATGATCTCGCGAATATCGCCGATGCCGGTATTGCTGGCAGCGTCCATCTCGACCACGTCGACGTGGCGCCCCTCGATAATGGCGCGGCAATGCACGCCTTCCTTGCTCAGGTCGAGCGTCGGATGGCGGCCCGTCTCGTCTTCGTAGTTGAAGGCGCGCGCCAGAATACGGGCCGTCGTGGTCTTGCCCACGCCGCGCACGCCGGTGAGGATAAAGGCGTGGTGGATACGGTTCTGCGCAAAGGCATTGCCCAGCGTCTGCACCATCGCGTCCTGCCCGACTAGGGTCGAGAAGTCGCGCGGCCGGTATTTACGGGCCAGCACCAGATAGGGCGTCGTCTGCTTTTCAGCCATATGCGCCCTCCTTGCTGTGAGGCGTAAGTCTCATGCGCGGGACCATAAGGCAAAGGGGTCCCATCCGCAAAAGCCGATAGGCGTTTTCGCGTCGATTTGCACGAGTGTGAACAGATGAGTAGGAGGCTGGCATCGACCCGTGAGGATCTCGTTGGGGCTGCTTCCTTCCGGACCTGACCCGGTTGGCGAGGAACACGTCCGCGCCAACCTCCCGATCCGCTATATGCAAATTTATGGGCGGAGATGCAAGTGCCGTGCGGAAATCACGCGCGGAACAAAGCCATGTCGCGGACACTTGTCTCAAGGCCGCCAGCTTGGCCGCTTGGAGATGCCGATGCCGATCTGGGTTCAAGCAGGACTATGGGGACTGTTGGGCTCCTCTGCCCTGGTCATCGGCGCCGCAATCGCCTTTTTGATCGAGTTGCCGAAGCGGCTCATCGCTGGGATCATGGCTTTCGGCTGCGGCATTCTCATTTCTGCCGTCGCCTATGACCTCATCATGGATGGCTACGAGCAGGGCGGGCTCTACCCCATCATCGGCGGCGCCCTTGCCGGATCGGCGGCCTAAACGGTCGCCAATTGGCTTGTCACCCGTAACGGCGGCAAGCACCGCAAGCGCTCCGGCGAAGACCGGCTCCGGACAAGGCATCCAATAGCGGCCTCGCCATCGCAATCGGGTCGATGCTCGACGGCATACCCGAATCCATCGTCCTCGGCGTCAGCCTCCTCGATGGCAATGGTGTCAGCTTTGCCGTGCTGGTCGCCATCTTCCTTTCCAACTTGCCGGAGGGACTATCCAGCGCCGTGGGCATGAAAAAGGCCGGGCGCAGCAAGGCCTATGTGCTGGGCCTCTGGGCCGGAATTGCCGTGCTTTCGGCCTTCGCCGCCATGCTCGGCGCTGCTCTTCTCGGCGATGCCTTGCCCTGGCTCATTGCCATGGTCAATGCCCTCGCCGCCGGTGCTCTGCTGACCATGATCGCCGATACGATGATCCCCGAAGCGGTGGAAGGCGAGCGCGGGGGGACGGGCCTGCTCGTCGTGCTCGGCCTTCTCGTGGCCTTCGCCATTGGACAAAGCGGCGGCTAGTTCAGACCGGCTCTGTCGCCTTGTCCCGCGTTCGCCAGGCTCCGTCTTTCCACTCGCGCACGGTGACGGTGATCTGCTCGCCGATGTCGATGAGATTGTAGGCGTTGGCCTCGCCCCGAAGCCGCGTCGAAATCGCCGACGACGCCTGCGCCACCATGATCGGCGCCACCACCGACTTGCTGACGCCCATCGGTTGACCCTCGCGCGCCTTGTCCTTGCTCTCGTGCTTGCGCACGTAAGAAAGGTGGAAGTGCCCCGACAGCACAAGCCGCACGCCAAGGCTCGCAAAGCATTCCAGCGCATCGTCGGCGCGCTTCACGCGCTTGGTCTTTTGCACCATCGGCTCGGTTGGAAACAGCAGGGGGTGATGCGCAACGATGATGCGAACCGCATCGGGCGACGCCTTGTCGAAGCGTTCGGCGAGGTCATCCAACTGCCCGCGTGAAATCGTGCCATGACCCCAATTCCACTCCAGCCGCATGCGGCGTGATGTGCGCATGCCGACCAGCACCACGCCGTCCATCTCGAGAAATGGCTCGAGATCGGGCGAGATATACTTCTTGTAGAGCCCGTAGGGATCAAGAAATCGCCGGAAAATGTTGACCGCCGGCACGTCGTGATTGCCGGGCACAGCAAAGACCGGCGCCGTCAACTTGTCCAAAAACTCGCGCGCCTGCTCGAATTCTTCCTTGGTGCCGACCTGGGTGAAATCGCCGCTCGCCACCACAAGATCGGGGTTTTGCGCATTGATGTCGTCGGCAAAGCCCGCCGCCACTGCGTCGTCATGGTGGCCGAAATGGAGGTCCGAAATGTGCAGTATTTTCATGCGGCCACCGCCGTAGCCTCGGCCTCAGCCGGCACGATGACCGAAAGAGCCTTCGGACGGATCGTGAATTTGAGCGGGGTCTGGAATGTCTCGACCTCGCCGTCGAACATGACCTTGATCAGCGTGTTGCGGGTGTCGATGGTGACCTCCTTGACGCTTTCCATGCTGAGCGCCGCGTCATCGCGCCAGCGACCGATAAACATGCCCGTCACCAGGCGAACGAAGTCGCCGGCGGTAAAGTGCTTGAGCACATAAAGCGTCAGCGTCCCGCGATCGAGGCTCGCGCGCGAGAAGAACTTGCCCAGGCCCTCGTCATAGGCGTTGCACGCCACGGCCATGGCCTGCACCCGCTCGACGCGCCGCGCCCCATTGCTGGGCTCGATGACAACCGCCATGCGCTTGGCGCGCGCCAGCCGGCGGAAGAAGTACCGCATGAATGCCAGCTTTGCCGCCATCGTCTCGCGCCCGCGCAGATGCTCGCGCCCGGCAGCCAGGCCGGGGATCAGGCCAATCACCACTTTCTGGAGAAAAATCCGTCCGTTGACCTCGGCAGCGTCGATACGCTGGCTGGTGCCGGTGCCCAGCGCCGCCACCGCAGCGGCAAGCTCCAGAGGCAGATGCAGGTCCTTGGCCACTGCATTGAAGGTGCCAAGAGGCAGGATGGCGAGATCCTTTTCCGAACCCACCAGTGCCCCGGCCAGCGCAGTAATGGTGCCATCACCGCCCGCCGCAACCACAATCTCGGCATCGCTCGACAGGGCGCCTTCGATCCGCTCGCTCATCGGCCGCGAACTGTCGGCATCGATCGTCGCATCGAGCCCATTGGCCTCGAACAAATCAGCCAGTTTTTCCTCGGTCAGGCCCAGTGCATGGGCTGTGCCGGAGTTCTCGTTGAGAAGGACATAGTAGCGCTTCGCAGACATGCCGACTCGATCCTTGGGTGAAAAAGCTCTGCCAGCAACGCATCGCCCGCTCTCCGCGTTGCGTAGCCGATCAACGGAAAAACGCGATGCTCAACAGACTGGTCCAGCACAGCCAAGTTCGCCGCCTGCAAAAGTTCGTCACCGCGGAAGCGAGCCTTCTCGCCTCGATCGCCATTGTGAGCGGCCTCATTCTATTTTTCCTTCAGATCGCCGACTGGGTCGAAGACGACGAACTGGAACACTTCGACCAGACCATCCTCATGTGGTTCCGCGATCCCACCAATATCGACCAGGTCATCGGCCCGGTCTGGGTCCACGAAATGGTGCGCGACCTGACCTCGCTCGGCAGTTTCGTGATACTGGGACTGGTCGTTGCCGGCGTCTGCATCTACCTCCTCATGCAGCGGCTGCGCACCGAAGCCATGCTGGTCCTGTTCTCTGTTCTCGGCGGCACGCTGCTCAGCACCGTGCTCAAGATGACTTATAACCGTCCCCGCCCGGACCTCGTGAACATGTCACACCAGTTCACCGCCAGCTTCCCCAGCGGCCACTCCATGCTCTCGGCGGTGACCTTCCTCACCATCGGCGTGCTGCTGGCCAAACTTGCGCCAACTCGTCCCCTGCGCATCTATGCCTTCTCCACGGCGATCTTTCTGACGCTGATCGTGGGCATCAGCCGCATCTATATGGGCGTGCATTACCCAACCGACGTGCTCGCCGGCTGGTGCCTCGGCGCCGCCTGGGCGCTCCTTTGCAGCGCCATCGCCACTTTGTTGCAGCGCCGTGGCAAGGTCATTTACACGCCGGAAACCAGCTGATCGGGCAAACGTTTTCGTCAACCTCTCGATCGCGGCTTGACCCCGGCGGGCCGTCGCCTATGTGACAGCCATGCCGCGCGCTCCCAAAATCGTTGTCGACCTGCCCCTTATGCGCGAGTGGACCCTGACGCCGGCCGCAACGCTCGGCTCCTCGGTCCGCGCCAAGGGCATCCTGCTCGAAATCCGCGCCAAGCTGCCGGTCACGGTTCGCCGCTCCCTCGACATCAAGGGCGCGATTTTGGCATTACGCATGGCCGAGGATGCGCAGGGACCGTTTGACGCCACCATCCGCATCGTCGAGCAGACGCTCGATGGCATCGAGAACCTGCCCATCATCCCGCGCGAGATCGAGGACATCCTCGCCATCAAGACCTCCGAACGCCATCGCTGGCTCAAGGACGGCCGGCTGGTGAGCGCCGGCACAAGGACGGTAAAACTTCGCGGACGAGCCCGGCAGATCACCTTTCACGTCTTTGATCCGCGCCACGTCGAAGACATTCTAAATCGCGACCTCGTCGATGTCTGGCGGGAAGACGACGTCCTCACCGCCGCGGAAAACCGGCGCCTCGCCGTGCTCAAGGCCCGGATTCGACGCGAAGAAGCACGCTTGGTCAAAACGCCGCTTTCTCCCGACGCCGGACGCGACGAGGCCGGCGTCAAACTGCGCGGTTGGGACGAGTTCGAGCGCGAAGGCCTGCTGCGCTAGAGCTTTGCCGATCTGAAAACCACGTCAGCGCCTTGCCCGATCCGCAAGCGCTGGTTAAGCCCTTCAAGAACCAATCCGGCTGCGATTTGCGGCATCGAGCAAGGAGCAAGCCTTGGCCAAGCGTCGCCATCCCACATCATTGCGCACGTCGAGCGAGGACGTCGCGGCCGCCAACAAGGTCCCCGATACCCCCCAGACCCGCAGCCCGACCTATCGGCTGGCTTTCGCCGACGACGAGTTCCTCACCTCCGAGGATACGCGCGGCATTCGCTTCCAGCTCGAATACCTCAAGACTGAAAGCCGCCTGCGCGAACGCGGCATCATTTCCACCGTTGTCCTCTTCGGCGGCGCCCGTATCCCCGAGCCCGGGAAGCCGGCCTGGGCGGCCAAGAACGAGACGCAAAAGCAAAATCTCGAAGCAGCCTCCCGCTACTATGACGAGGCGCGCCGCTTCGCACAGTTGGCGTCGCAAACTTCGCTGAGCCTCCAGTCCAAGGACTTCGTCGTCGTCACCGGCGGTGGCCCCGGCGTCATGGAGGCCGGCAATCGCGGCGCCACCGACATGGGCGCGCCATCGATCGGCCTCAACATCGTTCTGCCGCACGAACAGGCGCCCAACCTTTTCGTGACGCCCGACCTGTCCTTCAACTTCCACTATTTCGCCACCCGCAAGATCCACTTCCTGCTGCGCGCCAAGGTCGTCGCCGTCTTCCCGGGTGGCTTCGGCACGCTCGACGAGTTCTTCGAAACGCTGACGCTGATCCAGACCGGTCGCATGGACAAGGTGCCGCTCCTGCTCTTCGGCCGCGACTTCTGGACAAAGGTCATCAACCTCGAAGCCTTGGCCGAAGCGGGGACCATCGCCCCCACGGATCCCGATCTTTTCACCGTGGTCGATACGGCGGAAGAAGGCTGGGCCATCGTGCGCGACTTCTATGGCCTGCCCGACCTTGGTGAGCCCATGGTGCAGGCCTGACCTGCATCGGCTGCCTTGGGCAAAACTTAACGGCAATGTCACACTGCCCGCTTAGCTTCGCCGCATCTGGGGGATAGCTCGTGGAACGCTTCGATCTCGTCGTCATCGGCTCTGGCCCCGCCGGCCGCCGCGCTGCCATCCAGGCGGCAAAGTTGGGCAAGTCGGTCCTGGTCGTCGAAAACCGCCTGCGCCTCGGCGGCGTGTCCGTCCACACCGGCACCATCCCCTCCAAGACTCTGCGCGAAACCGTACTCAACCTGTCCGGTTGGCGTGAACGCGGCTTCTACGGCATGGCCTATCGCGTCAAGAAAGAGATCGAGGGCAAGGATCTCGGCGCGCGCCTGCGCAAAACGCTCGATTACGAGATCGAGGTCCTCGAACACCAGTTCGCCCGAAACGGCGTCCGCACCTTTGGCGGTCTGGCCCGCTTCAAAGACGAGTACCACGTCACCGTCACCGGTCACGATGGTGAGCCGCATGTCTTCGCCTTCGACTTCGCAGTGATCGCCGTCGGCACCAGCCCCTACCGTCCGCCCACGATCGCGTTTGACAATCACACCGTGCTCGATAGCGACACGCTGGTCTCCGAATTGCGCGTGCCGCGCAGCCTCACCGTGGTCGGCGCTGGCGTCATTGGTATCGAATACGCGACCATCTTTTCCGCGCTCGACGTGCCGGTCACCATCATCGAACCGCGAGACAATTTCCTCGATTTCATCGATCGCGAAATCATCGAGGAATTCACCCACGACCTGCGCCAGCGCGGCGTGACCCTGCGCCTCGGCGGCAAGGTCGAGCGTGTCGAAAAGGACGCGCAGGGCTGGGCCGTCGCCTATCTCAGCGATGGCCGCCAGGTGCGCTCCGACATGCTGCTCTATGCCGCCGGCCGCGTCGGCGCCACGGCAGGTCTTGGCCTCGAGAGCTGCGGCGTCGTGCCTGACGAGCGAGGCCGCCTCAAGGTCGATCCCGCCACCTTCCAGACCCAGATTCCGCATATCTATGCCGCCGGCGATGTCATCGGTTTCCCCGCCCTTGCCTCCACTTCGATGGAGCAGGGCCGCATCGCTGCGCTGCATGCCTTTGACGCCAAGATGCCGCCGGCGCCCGATTTCTTCCCCTATGGCATCTATGCCGTGCCGGAAATCTCGACCATCGGCCTCACCGAGGCACAGGTGCGCGAGCAGAAGATCCCCTATGAATGCGGCGTTGCCCGCTTCCGCGAAACCTCGCGCGGCCACATCATGGGCCTCCAGTCCGGCATGATGAAGATGATCGTCTCACTGGAAACGCGCAAGCTCCTCGGCGTCCACATCGTGGGGGAGGGCGCGACCGAGCTGATCCATATCGGACAGGCCGTGCTGAACCTCGGCGCTACGCTCGACTATTTCGTCGAAAACACCTTCAACTACCCAACACTCGCCGAAGCCTACAAGATCGCCGCCCTCGACGCCTGGAACCGCATGCCGCGCGTCACCCCAGTCGCGCCCGTGATGGACAAGGCAACGGCCACGCCCGACATGAGCCCCGAAACGCCGGCGCCAATTACCTAGCCCACCCGCACCGAGCGGCCGCTTTGATTGGCTAGTCCGCTGATCGTCGCCCGCAGCGCCGCGGGTTTGACGGGCTTGGTTACCACCGCAATGCCGCGATCCTCGGCCAGGCTCCGTACCGCGGCACTTCGATCCGCCGTCACCAGCGCTGCCGGCAGATGCCCGCCCAAGTTGTGCCGCAGCCATTCGATCGCATCGAGCCCCGACGTCTGGTCGAGGTGATAATCCATCAGCACGAGGTCCGGATACCAGCCCTCCAGCAGCCGCTCCCGGTCGATCTGTTTGAGTGACAGCGCCGTCCGCACGTCGCAGCCCCAATGGCTGAGCAATCCCTCCATGGCTTCGAGGATTGCGATCTCGTTGTCGACGCATAGCACCTTAAGATCAAGCGTCCCGAACCCCGCTTCCGCAAGCGGCGCCTCCTTTTGGCCCTCCACTCGCGCATTGCGCGCTGCGGGCAGGTAGAGCGAAAATCGCGAGCCGCGCCCCTCGACGCTATCGACTTCAAGGGTGAGGCCAAGCGCCGTCACCAGCCGCTGCACGATCGAGAGCCCCAGTCCCAGCCCTTGCGCCATGCGGGCCCCGCGCTCCAGCCGCGAAAACTCCGCGAAGACCAGCCGCTGCTGATCCTTGTTGAACCCGATCCCAGCGTCGATGACATCCAGCCGCCAGCGATTGCCCCGCCGCCGTAGGCCAACCAAGACCTTGCCGCCAATTGGGGTATACTTGATCGCGTTGGAAACAAGGTTCTGGACGATGCGCCCGACCAGCGAGCGGTCCGCCAGCACATTGGCCCGGGTCGGCACGATGCGCAGCGAAATCGAGCGCTCCCGCGCGAGCGGCGCGAACTCCACCTCGGTTTTCTTGAGCAGGTCCTGCGCCTGCATGGCCGCAGGCTGGGGTTTCAGCGCCCCGGAATCGATCCGCGAAATGTCGAGCAGCGCCGACATGATGTCTTCTACTGCCGTCAGCGACGCCTCTATGGAATTGGCAAGTTCCGCAAAGCCCGTCGATTTCGCTCGCTCGATCAGCGTCGAAGTGTAAAGCCGCGCGGCGTTGAGCGGCTGCAAGAGGTCGTGGCTCGCCGCCGCCAGAAACCGCGTCTTGTCGTGATTGGCGGCATCCGCCTTGGCGCGCGCAAGTTCGAGCTCCCGGTTGACCTGCGTCAACAGCGCCGTCCGCTCGCCCACCCGCCGTTCCAGCGTCTGGTTCACCTGCTCGAGCTGTTGCTCGGCCTTTACGCGCGCCGTGACGTCGGAAAAGCTGATGGCAAGGCCACCGTCGGGCAACCGGCTCGAATGAAACTCCAGCGTCTGTCCAGCGCTGGTCATGCGCTGCGTCACCGTGGTCGGCGAGGCGGTCAATGTGTTGATCCGCTCGATCGCCAGCCGCGCCGCATCACCCCCGCCGAAATCGCCCCGTTCCGCTAGAAACAGTGCAATGTCGAACAGCGCCGATCCCGGCCGCGTCAGGTCCGCCGGCAGCAGCAGCAGCTCGTTATAGCGCTGGTTGGAAACCGAAAGCCGCAGACCCGCGTCAAAGATCGCAAAGCCTTGCGGGATGAAATCCATCGCCGCCAGAAGGCTGTTCGCCGTATCGCTCTGGGTAAAAACCATCGGCTCCAGCCAAACTGTTCCCCCGCTTTATCTGCCCCCGTCCGCGCGCATGCAAGCCGACCAAAAGGTCATTGCTTTTGCGCAAAACTCTGGCAAACCTGCTCTGGGTTAATCCAGCGGGGACAACATCATGAGCGTGTTCAAGGAATTTCGTGACTTCGCCGTCAAAGGCAACATGATCGATCTGGCCATCGGCGTCATCATCGGCGCGGCCTTCGGCGCCATTGTGTCCTCTATCGTCGACGACATCTTCATGCCCCTGATTGGGCTCATCATCGGCGGCATCGATTTCTCCAACCTTTTCGTTGTCCTCTCCAATCCCAGCAACGTGCCAGTGCCTTCCGTCGCCGCCGCCAAGGCCGCCGGTGTCGCGACGCTCAATATCGGGCTCTTCATCAACGCCGTGGTCAAGTTCACCATTATCGCCTTCGTGCTCTTCATGGTGGTCAAGGGCATCAACGCTCTCAAGCGCGAAGCCGCCAAGGAGCCGGTCCAGACGACGCCTGCACCAACGCGGGAAGAAGTCTTGCTCACCGAAATTCGCGACACGCTGCGCGGAATGCCACGCTAATTTGTTGGTTTCTGGCGAGATCGCACACCCCCACCCTACCTTCGCTAAGCCGCGCGGCTAAGCTTAGGTACCCGCCTGTCGGAGGGGGGGGCTGTTCAGTTTGGACGCTTCTCTTGATCGAACCCATCAGTTCCGGCCCTCCCCTCAAGGGGAGGGATGCGATGAACAATCACATTGCGAGCGTCATTTCTGAATAGTGCCCCTCAAGGGGAAAGGGATCTCCGGGCCCGCGACGGACTCGATTCCCACCTTCCCCCTCAGAGGGGAAGGCAAGCAGAGCTTGGCGAGGAACGAGCCTAGCGGCGCTCGGAAGGGGGTGCCTTATTCCCGTATCGCCATCCTAGCCGATTATTCCTAGAATAGGAATAATGTCGTTGACACTCCTGCTTCTTACTTTTATTCCTAACCCGTAAGTAGTGTTCAGTACGGAGAGTCCCTGTCGGAGGGCGTCTTCACCTAGAGCAAAATACAAGTATAGGCTCGGGTGTTGCGGTCAATCATGGCACGCATCTCGGAAGTAGCGGCCACGATTACGTCCGGGACCTCGTCAGTACTTGCTGAAGGGCCTTAGGCATGACTACAAACAATTATTACCACGCATTTTTGAATCGCGACCGCCTCGTTCATATCGTCGATCCCGATCCGCACACTTGCGAATCCCTGAGCGTATTATTTCGGCTCGAAGGATTTCAGACAGTATTTTCCCTCGATACCGGTCACTTCCTCACGGCTCTGGATCGCCGCCAACCTGACGTAGCTGTAATAAATCTCGCCATCGGCGAGGAAAGCGGTCTCAGCCTACTGCGGCGGACGAAAGCGCTTGGCAATGGCGCCGTTGTGGTCATGCTCTCCAACGCGCCACAGCTTGAGGCTGCTGTTACCGCCATGAAGCTGGGGGCGACGGACGTCCTCAGCAAGCCCATCGACAGCGAACATCTGCTGACCATTATTCGCGATGCCCTGCGCAAGGACGTTCACCTGGGCGCCATGCAGTCCGGCCGCCGCCCCGTCGAAGTGCGCGGCTTCGCCCAGCTCACCCCGCGCGAACGCGAAGTGCTCCAGCTCATCACCAATGGCCAATCCAACAAGGAAGCCGGCCGCGAACTGGGCATCTCCCCCCGCACCATCGAAGTCCATCGCGCCCGCGTCATGGAAAAGCTCGGCGCCAAGAACACGGCGGACCTGATGCGCATAGTGCTGACCAGCTAATCGCAGGTCAGACTTGGCGAAAAGCGCTTAGCGACAGTGGGTTCAACCCTCTGTCGCTAAGCGCGTATGAGTTCCACGGAGCCCGCATAGGAGCGGTCGTGCTGGCGTCGCAGCCCCGCCAACTCTTCGCCTAGATCACGCTACAGGGCTGGCGCCGTCGCCCTTATGCTGCAACAGTCAGCACTTTGGCGATTGAGGAGACTATAATGAACTTTGGCAATATGCGGCTAGCCGCCCTGACGCTGGTCCTTCTGGCAAGCACGCCCGCTTGGGCGCAGGAAGAAACGATCACGGTCGGCGAAGCGGTATTTCCGGAAAGCATTTCCTCGACCAAAGACGGTGATCTGCTGATCGGCAGCTTTACCGGCGGTACCGTCTACCGCGTTGCCAAGGGCGCAACCACGGCAGAGCCCTGGATTACCGGCATTGGTCCTGTCGTTGTTGGCGTCTTCGCTCACGAGGACAGCGCCTATGTCTGCTCCAATGGTGAGTTCTCCGCGCCCCAGCCGACGCTCAAGGTCTTCGACCTCGCCACCGCCGAGGAAACCGCCTCCTACGCCTTCCCCGATGGTGGCTTTTGCTCCGATATCGCCGTCAGCCCGGATGGCACCGTCTACGTCTCGGATCTTCGCTTCACCGAAGGCGATCCCGGGCGCATCCTGCGCTTGAACGGCGACCAACTCGAAGTGGTGCTGGCCGATCCTGCAATCCGCGGCATCGATGGCATCGCGTTCCTTGATGGCGAACTGATCGGCAACGACCTCTTCACCGGCGCGCTCTACCGCATCGACACTGCTGCCGAACCGGCAAGCTTTGAAGCTCTGACCTTGTCCCAACCCATGTCCGGCCCCGACGGCATGCGCACCACCGAAGACGGTTCTGCTCTCCTGATCGTCGAGCAATATGGCAATCGCCTCGTGCGCGCGACGATTGATGGCGACACTGCGGAAATCACCGAAATCGCAGCCGGCCTTGATGGCCCTGCAGGCGTTGCCCAGATCGGCGATAAGGCCTTTGTGGTCGAGGCGCATTTCGCCGATATGCAGGCGGGCAACGCCGCAAGCGAGCCCCACATGGTCCGCGAAATTGCACTGCCTTAAGCGCTGCTGGTGAGCATTTGTCCCGCGGCCTTGCCTTGGGACCAAGGCGACTTAAGGCTCCTTGGCACGGAGCAGTCACCCCCTTCCGAGCGCCGCTAGGCTCGTTCCTCGCCAAGCTCTGCTTGCCTTCCCCTCTGAGGGGGAAGGTGGGTCTCGTGACTTTGGCTCGATAGTGCCACACCCACCGAATCGACCTTCCCCCTTGAGGGGAAGGCAAGCGGAGCTTAGCCGCTAGGCTTAGCGCAGCTCGGAAGGGGGTGTCGGCGGTTCCGCCTGCCTGATCAAGTCATCGGTGCGATCGAGGCGCCGATGTCGGCCCTGATAGGTCCGCCTTAGCCGCCCAGACTCGGCAGCGTCAAATCTCCGCTGGTTAGCTTGCTGGCGGTGATCGCCGCATCGGCCCTCTCGCGCGGCAGTTCCAGCGCCGTCCAAACGCTCACCAGCGCATGGCGCAGCTCGAACACCATCTCGTCGGTATGAAGCGGCGTCGGTGTGATGCGCAGACGCTCCGTGCCCTTGGGCACGGTCGGATAATTGATCGGCTGAATATAGATATTGTGCTTGTCGAGCAGCATGTCGCTGGCCGCCTTCACCGCACGGGCGTCGCCCACGATCAGCGGCACGATATGGGTGTGGGTGGCCATCACGGGCAGGCCGGCATCGGCGAGGATGGCCTTGGTCAACCGCGCCTGGCGCTGATGCATCAGCCGTTCCTGGCCATTGCCCTTGAGGTGCTCGATCGAGGCTCGGGCCGCCGCGCAAAGCGCCGGGGGCAGGGCAGTGGTAAAGATGAATTCGGGGGCATAGGAGCGCACGGCGTCGACGATCGAGCGGTTCGCCGCGATATAGCCACCCATCACGCCAAAGCCCTTAGCCAGCGTGCCCTCGATGATGTCGATGCGCTCCATCAAGCCGTCGCGCTCGGCGATGCCGCCGCCGCGCGGACCATACATGCCCACGGCATGGACTTCGTCGATATAGGTGAGCGCGCCGAATTCCTCGGCCAGATCGCAGATTTCCTTGATGGGGGCGATATCGCCGTCCATCGAATAAACCGACTCGAAGGCGATCAACTTTGGCCGCTTGCGATCGACCTGGCTCAAGAGTTCGCGCAGGTGCGCCACGTCATTGTGCCTGAAGATCTTCTTTTCCATGCCGGACTGGCGCACGCCCTGGATCATCGAGGCGTGGTTGAGCTGATCGGAAAAAATGATGCAATCGGGCAGGAGCCGGGCAATCGTCGAGATCGCAGCTTCGTTGGAAACAAAGCCGGAGGTAAAAACCAGCGCCGCTTCCTTGCGATGGAGGTCGGCGAGCGAGCGCTCGAGCTCGACCAGCGGCCGGTTGGTGCCCGAAATATTGCGCGTGCCGCCGGCGCCGACACCCATAGCGCCTGCGGTTTCCTGCATGGCGGCGACGACTTTTTCGTGCTGCCCCATCCCGAGGTAATCGTTGGAGCACCAGATGGTTATTTCGCGGGCATTGTCGCTGTCGTCGCGATATACGGCCTTGGGAAAACGGCCGGCGATGCGTTCGAGATCGGCAAACACGCGATAGCGCTTTTCCGCCCGCAGCGTGTCCACTGCATCCTCGAAAATACCGCGATAGTCCATGGGGCCGATCCTTTTCCGTCCGCGCGGCGAGGCAGACGCCGACCGGCAACGTGTTCCTCAACTAATCCCCGCATGCCGTCATTGACATAGGTCAATTCGACGCGCGGTTCGCTGCCAACGTCTTGTGGAGCCTTGCGTCAGTCAGCGAACATGAGAAACATTCTAAAGAAAAAGCGCTCGGGTGCAAATCCAAACGTGGCCATCACTTTCCTGCGCTTTTCTTGTCCCCACCCAAACGGGGGTTAACCTGCGTGGCGACAATGTGTTGATACGCACATCGGTCTGGGCCAAGATCAAGTGCGGCCCGTGTGTTGAGGGAACACTGAGTTGAAGAGTTTTTCATCGTCGAGTTTCGCTGGTCAGCATAGCGATGCAATGGTGCTCGCCCGCGCGGCCGTAGCGCGCAATCCGCAGGCGCTGTTCACCGATTTCCAGTGGTTCTTGTATGAGGGCCGGGACACCGTCTTCTTCACCGCCTTTTCGACCAACCACTACGACAAGGACGGCCTGGGCAACATGGTCGCCGAGATGGTGGCGCTGGCCCCTCAACTGACCCATGGCTTTGTCGGCGCCCAGCCCGGCCAGCCCTTTCCCAAGCATCTCCTTGATGCCATCACCTCGGTCGAAATGGTCGACGATCTTGATGGCTACCCCGACAAGTGGCTGAGCAAGTCCGAGGACATTTTCGAGCGCAAGGACCTGCCCCTTTTCCGCGTCATGGCCGCTGTCCGCCGCGGCGGACCGGATGAACAGGGCCGCGCCTCGGTGATCCAGGTGCGCTCGAGCCACGCACTGCTCGAAGGCTCCGATTCCGCGCTCCTCACCCGCTCCGCTACGGCCGGTCACGGCGTCCAGTCCGACAAAAAGAACCGTTTGCCGCTCGGCGACCGGCTCAAGGGCGCGCTGCGCGGCTATAGCTTTGCCTTCATGTCGATCCTCTTCGGCACCATCCTTGCGCCCAAGGAACAGCCCTGGGGCTTCAAGACCCTCGCCATCGAGCGCCACCGCCTGCGCCAGCTCGCCAACAAGCTCGGCGTCCGCCAGCGCTCGCTGATGTTCGCGCTCGTCACCCATGCCCTAAACGGCAAGGGCGAGGAGAAGCTGATGAGCAAGACGGTGATCGGCGCCGCCTACACCATGCTCGACACCAAGCGGAACAGCTCCGACGACGACTTCTTCCGCGTCCGCGCGCTCGCCGCCAAATTCGCGGTGATGGACGATTTCGTCGACTATGTCCGCATGGTCGACGACACGGTTGCCGGCATCGAGCAGAAGGACATCACCTCCTTCCAGATGATGATCAACTCGATGTTCACCTCGCTGCGCAAGCTCAACCGCATCGCGCCGTTCCTCCCCGGCAAGCGCTTCTGGCGCTTTAACGGCGGCACCCACATTGTTCTGACCCTGGTTCCGCCGCACCGCACCTATGGGCCGATGACCCATGGCATGATCGAGCCGATCTATTGCGGCGCCTGGCATTCGGCCGCCAATATCTGCACCTTCTGCCCCGGCCGCGAATACGTGACGCTCAACTTCTCGATGGAGCAGCGGCATCTGGTCAATGTCGACAAGATCGTGGCCCTCCTCGACGAGGTGGAAGCCCGCGATGTCGGTCCGCACACCATGACGCCGTCGGTCGAGCGGCTGCGCTAGGGTGGTGTTCGCCACCTATCCAAGCCTGCGCGACAGTGCGGTGGTGATCTCCGGCGGCGCCACCGGTATCGGCGAGGCGCTGGTCCGCAGCTTCGCCGGGCAGGGCGCACGCGTCGGCTTCGTCGACATCGCGCGGGACGCCGGCGAAGCCCTTGCTGCCGAACTCACCGCCAGCGGACAAACCGCACGCTTCATCGCCTGCGACGTCACCGATATCGCCGCCTACCAGGACGCCATCGGCACCTTTGCCATGGCCCATGGCGACGCCACCGTCCTCGTCAACAACGCCGCCCACGACCAGCGCCACGATTGGGCCGAGGTCACGCCCAACTATTGGGACGCGGCCATGGCGGTGAACCTGAAACACTTCTTCTTCGCCGCCCAGGCCGTCGCGCCCGGCATGATCCGCGCCGGCTCCGGCTCCATCATCAATTTCGGCTCGATCAGCTGGATGGTGATGACCCCGTCGCTGCCGCTCTATGAAACCGCCAAGGCCGCGGTTCACGGGCTCACCCGTTCCATGGCGCGCGAACTGGGGCACTCCAATATCCGCGTCAATTCGCTGGTGCCCGGCGCCGTCATCACCCAGCGTCAGCTCGATCTCTGGCTGACGCCCGACTCGCTGGCCGACATCGCCGCCCACCAGGCTCTGCCCGGCCAGCTCCTGCCGCAAGATTGCGCCAGCCTCGCCCTTTTCCTTGCGGCCGACGACAGCCGTATGGTGTCCGGGCAACACTTCCTGGTCGATGGCGGCTGGGCCAACACCTAAGGCATTCACCGCCTGTTCAGCATCTTTGTTTTATCACGCTCCTGCCGCATTCAAGGGCAAGACAGGGCCACTTTTCGCGAATCCTTAGGGGGAATCCATGAAATCGAAAGTTCTCGTGGCGCTTGCCGCGACCTTGGCGCTGAGCGCCTGCACCACCACCAATCCCTATACCGGCCAGAGCCAGCTCTCCAATACGGCTGGTGGCGGCCTCCTGGGTGCCGGTGGCGGCGCCATTGCCGGTGCCATCGTCGGTGCCGCTGTCGGCGGTGACCCGCGCGTCGGCGCGCTGATCGGCGCAGGCGTTGGTGGCCTCACCGGCGCGGCCATCGGCAGCTACATGGATCAGCAGGAAGCCGAACTGCGCGCCCAGCTCCAGGGTACCGGCGTTTCGGTCACTCGCGTGGGCGACCAGATCATCCTCAACATGCCGTCCAACATCACCTTCGCGACCGACCAGTCGACGGTGCAGCCGCAGTTCAACCAGACCCTGGTCTCGGTCGGTCTCGTGCTCAAGAAGTTCGATAAGACGATCGTCGACGTCTACGGCCACACCGACTCCACCGGCTCTGCCGAGCACAACCTGTCGCTCAGCCAGCGCCGCGCCGTTTCCGTCGCGACCGTCCTGTCGAGCCAGGGCATCGATCAGCGCCGTTTCTATATCGAGGGCAAGGGCTCTTCGAGCCCCATCGCCTCCAACGCCAACGAAACCGGTCGCGCGCAGAACCGCCGCGTCGAAATTCAGCTTTCGCCGATCCGCGGCTAAGCGCCCCAGCATCGAAAAACGAAAACGCGGCTCTTGAGGCCGCGTTTTTTATTGTGCCGTTGTGGTTGCCTGCGCATCCACAGCCGGGTCAGCCGCCGAAGCCGGCGTCTCGACCACCGGCGCCGATGTGGGCGAGCCGGGCTGCATGTCGGTGCTCGGCGCACCCGAGAACATCTGCATCACGAACAACAGCGCGATGATGATGGCGAGAGCTACGAGGCCATAAAGCCACCAATTGGTGGGTCCTGTCGCTCCGACCGAAGGCTCATGCTCGCCGGCTACCTTGATGCCCGAACCATCGGGCACGTCGATGCGCGACCCGTTCTCGTCGACCAGATAGTCGACATTTGCCACCTGCGGCGAATTCACGTTGCGCGGCTCAGCCATCAGTAATCTCCCCTTAAAACCGTTTCCGATCCGACGCCGTTGGCAACGCCTTCATGCACATGCGCCAGGGCTTCATCGATTTCTTCCGGCTCGAAGGCCACCGGGTCGCCCTCCGTCCGCGCACCGGTTGCTTCGGCCTTGAGCTCGTTGAGCAGGTCGATCTTCTCGCGCGCTGTAAACAGCGTGTGGCTGGCAATTTCCATCGGCGTCAGGTGGTCGCGGCCACCGATCCGATCCTTGAGAGTGTCGAAGACCATGGTCTTTCTCCTCTGTTCCATCGGCACAAGGCCGCTTGGAAGATGAATGCGCCGGGCTGACCACGGTTCCGCCACCACTTGGTCCTGCGAATGAACCCGCACTCCCGCAATGCGTTTACCCCTCACATCCATCGAAAAAGGAGTACTCGAATGGCTTATGATGACGTCAACCGGACATCGGCCGATCTCAAGGAAACTCACGATCTGATCGCCTCCGACAAGGTCGAGGGCACCAAGGTCTACGATCTTTCGGGCGAGCATATCGGCGCGATCGAGCGCATCCTGATCGAAAAGCGCAGCGGCAAGGTTTCCTATGCCGTCCTGAGCTTCGGCGGCTTTCTGGGCATCGGCGACGAGCATTACCCGCTCCCATGGGGCAAGCTGAATTATGATCAGCAGCTGGGCGGCTATCGCGTCGACATCAGCAAGGAGCAGGTGGAAGGCGCGCCCCGCTACGAAACCGAAGGCGACGATTTCTGGGGCGAGGAAAACGGCCGCCGCATCTACGACTATTATGGCGTCACGCCATACTGGATCTAACCGCAAGCAATGGCGTCCCGGTCACCGGGACGCCATTTTTCTAAATGCAGGCGCTGACAAAGGTGACGGGCAGGAACACCAGCACTCCGGACGCCAGCGCCGCCCGATTGGCCCAAAGCGCTGTAACCGACAAGCTTGTCGCCGGCTCACCCTCCCGCACGGGCTTCATCATCGCCAGCCAGATCAACGGCAGCAGCGAAACCACATCGGCGCCGATCAGGATGGCGCGATGCTGCGGCCACTCATAGGCGCAGCCCAGTGCCTGCAGCGCATAGAGCGCGACGAACCCGACCGACCAGACGGTGAACCCTGCCACCAGCAGGACCAGCGCTCTTTGATTGACCCCACTCATGCGGCGGCACTCAAGAGAGTTGCCATGGCGACACTCAGAAGGCTCGCCGCTGCCGCATAAAAACACCAGAGCCAGGCTAGGGTCATCTCCGTGCTCCGACGCGTCGAAACATAGCCCTGCATGATCCGCCAGCCACCGTGCGCCGACATCAATGCGCCCAACGCCGTATGGAGCGCGCCATATCCGAGGAGCGTAAACACAACGGCATTCCGGGCATGGCCCGTCGGATCCGGCACAAGCGTCATCAGCAGGACCAGCAGAACAGTTGCCGCAGCCATCGCCACCGCGGACCCGATCAGCCACGGCATCGCCTCTCCACCCGCAGCATTGCGGCTTCGAGCCAACCAGGACAACGCGGCACCGGCTATTGCCAGAACGATTGCGACAACTCCCGCCCAAAGCGGCAACGACATCGGCGCCACGCCATCCCAGTTCGGCGCAATCACCAGAAGGAACAGCGCGCCGAATAGAAGCGAGGTGAACAGCGTCCCATTCATGATCAGCGCGGCAAGATTGGCCAGGACACTGGCATTGCTTTTGCTCTCGACATCGAAGGGCACCTGTTCGCCCATGCCGATATCGACGGGCCCGGTGTCCTCTCTCCGCCCCAGCGTGCGCGGCCACAGGAGGAACATGCCCAGCGTCAGCAGCGCGCCGAACGGCACCAGCCAATACTGTCGGAACAACAGCGCCAGAAAGACGCTGGCTGTTGCAAGCGCCGTCCAAAGCGGCAGGAACGTGCGTCGCGGCAGGACGATCACATGCTCCGGCTCCCCGGTAAACATGTCGACGCCCAGTGTTTCCTGCTCGCCATCGCGCACGAAGCCCAGATACCCCGTACCCCCCGCCAGCACCGGCCCGATTTCAGCTGGCTCGAGCATGTCGGCGCGCCTATCGACACGGGGGAGCGCTGCAAAGTTATAGGGTGCCGGTGGCGTCGCCGTTGCCCATTCCAGCGTTTGCGCCTTCCACGGATCGCGGCGATATCGCCGCCCAAAACGCCATTGCAGGACGAGATCGGCGAGGACGAGGCAAAAGCCCATGGTGAGGATAAAGCCGCCGATCGAGCTTAGGAGATTTAGCCAGTCCCAGCCCCAGTTCGAAGGGTAGGTCGAGATGCGCCTTGGCATGCCCATGAGGCCCGTCAGGTGCATCAGGAAAAAGGTGAGATTGAAGCCGACAAAGATCAGCCAGAAGGCTGGCACCGAGAGCCGGTAAAGGCTCTGCCGGCCCGAGATATGCGGCATCCAGTGGTAGATGCCCGCCAGCATTGGGAAAACGAAGCCGCCGACCAGCACATAGTGAAGATGCGCCACGACGAAGTAGCTGTCATGCGCCTGCGTGTTGAACGGCACCATGGCAAGCATTACCCCGGTCAGCCCGCCGATGACGAAGACACAGAAGAACCCGGCCACATAAAGCATCGGGATATCCCAGCGCGGCCGGCCCGAGGCCAAGGTGCCGATCCAGGCAAAGATCTGGATTGCCGTAGGAACGGCCACCAAGGCGCTCGCCGCCGAGAAAAAGGCCAGCGCCAGGTGGGGAATCCCTACCGTAAACATATGGTGGACCCAAAGCCCGAAGCTCAGAAAGCCCATGGCGACGATCGCCGCGATGATCGAGCGATAGCCGAGGATCGTCCGCTGCGCGAAGACAGGAATGATCGTCGACAGCGCGCCCGCCGCCGGCAGGAAGATAATGTAGACCTCCGGATGCCCAAACAGCCAGAAGAGATGCTGCCAAAGCAGCGGATCGCCGCCGCGCGTCGGGTCGAAGAAGGGCAGGTCGAAGGCGCGCTCGAGTTCGAGCAGGATCGCCCCCAGGATCAGCGGCGGAAAGCCGACGATCATCATCCCCGAGGTCACCAGCATATACCAGCCGATCAGCGGCATGCGCGCCAGCGACATGCCCGGCGCCCGCATCTTGAGGATCGAAATAAAGATCTCGATCGCTGCCGTGACCGCCGAAATTTCGACGAAGGTCAGCCCCAGGAGCCACACATCGGCATTGATCCCCGGCGTGTAGGGCCGCGAGGACAGCGGCGTATACATGAACCAGCCGCTATCGGGCGCCGCGCCCACCAGAAGCGCGATGATCAGGATCGACCCACCGAAAAGATAGCACCAGAACCCGTAGGCCGTGAGCCGCGGAAACGCCATGTCCCGCGCCCCCAGCATCTTGGGCAGCATGTAGATGACGAAGCCCTCGAACATCGGGATGGCGAAAAGGAACATCATCACCGTGCCATGCATGGTGAAAATCTGGTTGTAGATTTCCGGCCCGATAAAGGCGCTGTTGGGCGTCGCCAGCTGCGCCCGGATCAGCATGGAAAGAAAGCCGCCGATCGCAAAGAAGGTCAGCGCCACGACCATGAAGCGCTTGCCCAGCACCGTATGGTTGACGCTCGAAAGGCGCCCCCAGCGCCCGGGCGTACCCCAGATAGCGCTCAGTTCCTTATGAAGACGGATAGGATCGGTCATTGCGCCGCCCCCGCCATCAAGGCCGCAAAATCTTCCGGCGCATGCGCCTCGACCCGAAACTGCATACCGTCATGTCCTTGCCCGCAATATTCCGCGCATTGCCCCCAATAGATGCCCGGCTCGTCCGCTTCGAGACGGATGACATTCACATGCCCGGGGATCGCATCGATCTTGCCGCCTAGCCGCGGCACCCAGAACGAATGGATCACGTCCTCCGAGGTCACCGCGATATCCACCGGTTCCCCCGTCGGCATATGGAGCGTGCCATCGTCCGGTCCCGCGCCGCCCGGATAGCCGAAGCTCCAAGCCCATTGCCGCGCCTGCCCCTCGATGCGCAGCGGCGCATCGCCCTTGGGCAGCAACTGCTCTCCCAACACCAGCGCGGCACCGGTCAACAGCACCAGGATCGGGATCGGCAGCACAAGCCCGCCTCCCACGATCCACTGCATCGGCGTGATCCGCGACAGACAGCCCGGACGAAGATAAGCAATCCCGAACAGCACCATGACCAGCGCGAACAGCAAGGCCGCGCCGCCCAGCATGATCCACCACAGCGTCGCTAGATTTGCGGCCCGTGGCCCGGCCGGGTCGAGGGCCGACAACTCGCCGCTGCAACCGGCCAGCAGCACGCACGTTCCGGCTAAAACCAGAGCTTTGGGCAAGGATGCGGGATGACGGACAAGACGGGCGACGCGCAGGAACAGGAAATTGCCGCCGAGGAAGACCCCAATGCGGAAAAGGGCAGCAGCGAAAACGGCATCGAAGCGCGCGCCGATCATCCCAATCCGGTTATCAGCGCGATGGCCGAGCAGGACATCAGCTCCGCCATCGCCGTAGCCGGGCACCCGATCCACGCCATGCTGGTGCACTTCCCGATCGCCTTCGTGGTCGCCACGCTTGGCGTCGATATTTTGTACTGGTGGACGGCCGATCCCTTCTGGGTTCAGGTCGGCCTCTGGTCCGCCGGCGCGGCGTTCATACTCGGTGTCCTGGCCTCCCTTGCCGGCACCGCCGAATTGCTGGCCGTACCCGGTATCCGGGTGCGCGTCGCGAGCTGGAACCACGCCATCGCCGCCATGGTCATGCTCGCCATCACCGGCGCCAATGCCGGCCTCCGCATTTACGGCACCGAGGATATCTTGCCAAACGGCCTTATGCTCTCGGCACTTAGCACCATGGCCGTTGCCTTCGCCGGCTGGCATGGCGGCAAGCTGGTCTTCGATCACGGCGTCGGCCTCATCATATCGTCCCGCCAATGATGCCCCCGACAAACTTGGACAGCGCCCCGGGCGAAAAGAACTCATCCAGCACCCCCGGCCACTCGATCTGTGGCTTCCCCAACACCAGAGTGAGTACCGCGCTGATGGCGACAAGCGTCACCGTCACCGTCAGCGCCAGCCTCCAGGCGGGATAGCTGCGGTCGGGCTCGAAGAGCTTGAGGATCATCAGCCCCGAAAAGATATGCACGCCGGTCATCGCCGCGACACCCACGAGCTTGGCCGAAAACCAGTTCTCATAGGTGCCGATCAGCAGGATCAGCGCCGTACCGCTCGCGATGGCCACGAAGGCGGAGGGCGAAACGATGCCGACATAAAAGGTGCGGGTAAAATTGTGCAGCCGATAGAGCTCCTTGCCCTTCAACCCACCGCGCTGCCGGTAAAGAAAGGGCAGGGCTAGAAGGCCTGCCGACCACAATCCAATGCCGATGACGTGGATGAATTTAAGCCAGACAACCGTCATTGCGCAGGCGTTTCGCGCGCCGTAGAAATGATGGCCACCAATCTCCAGAGCAGGATGGCCATCAGCGGCAGATTGGCTGGCACCCACATGAAGATGCCCGCCAGCTGCTGATCCTCAAGCGGCCCCAGCCCGAAGGCTGCAGAACTGGCAAAATGCGGCAGGTAAAGCGGCTGCGGTGCGAACACCAGCAGCGCCCCGAGCAGACCCATCTGGATCGCACTCGACAGTGCCGCGACACCGGCCCCCAGCACTGAATCGCTGCGCCAAAGACCCAGCCACAACCAAGTAAAGCTTCCCAGGAGGCTGAGCTGCATCGCCCAATAGATCGCCGGATGCGAAAAGGCCGCGGCATAAAGGTCGGGGCTATGCCAGAGCCAGAGCGCAATGGTGGAAACGGCAAGCGCCGGACCAAGCCCGGAGCGTTTCCCCCAGGCAGCCGGTAGCGCCAAGGCCAGAAGCGGCGCCACGACCATTGTCAGCAAGATGTGGTGCCCGACGCGCGCCGAGAACAGCGCCACGGTCAGTGCACAAAGCGGCGACACGAACAGCACGGCCGCCGAACCCGAGGCGCCCGCAAAGCTCGCCTGCCGCTGCCAGGATGCGTAGCGCAGCACGTAACCGCCCACCAAGGCAACAAGCAGCAACACTATCAGCAAAGCTGGATCGAGGTTCCACCGCCCCCAGAGCTGACCAAGGGTTGGCGGCGCACCGCAATAGCTCATGTCGAAGGAAAAGGCTGAGGCTTGTTCCATTCTGTCCTTAACCAATGAGACCTCATGGTGAGCTTGTCGAACCACGAGGTCGGGCCCACCTTTCTGCCACGACCTCGCCCTTCGACAGGCTCAGGATGAGGTCTATTCCGGCATATCCTTACGGTTGGTCTGCTTCCGCAGCAGCCACGTCGCTAGGCAGCGCATAGGCGATAAAATAATCCCCTATCGGCGTTTCCATGAAGTCATGGCCCCCGGCATTGATCACGAGGATCTGCCGGCCTTCCGCCTCATAGGTCATCGGTGTCGCCTGCCCACCCGCCGGCAGCGTCACCTGCCACACTTCCTCGCCCGTCGAGATATCGACGGCGCGCAGGATGTCGTCGGTTGCGGCAGCGATAAAGAACAGGCCTGAGGCAGTCACAACGCCACCGCCATTGTTGGGCGTACCGATATCGATGGGCAGCATGGACGGAATGCCGAAGGGCCCGTTTTTGCGTGCCGAACCGAACGGGCGGTCCCACAACACTTCGCGGGTGTTGAGATCGATCGCCGCGATCCCGCCATAGGGCGGTTCCTTGCAGAGAAGACCCGTATAAGGCACGCGCCAGCCGGCATTGACGCGAATGCCATAGGGCGTCAGCGCCTGCGGGCTGAGGCTGCCATGCGAGCCGCCGCCGGCTTCCGCGTCATAGTTGGGATCGGTGATCGGCAACACGCCAGCGGCGTCGACCTCTTCGCGCGGCACCAGCTGGTTAAAGTTTGGCATGTTGTTGTAGTTGGCGATCATGATGCCCTTTTCCGGGTCGATCGCCACGCCACCCCAGTCCGAGCCGCCATTATAGCCAGGGAACTGGATCCAGGGCGTATCGACCGTCGGCGGCGTATAGACGCCATCATAGGTTGCCTGGCGGAACTGGATGCGGCACCAGAGCTGATCGAGCGGCGTCGCGCCCCACATGTCGGCTTCCGTCAGGTCTGGCTTCAAAAGGTTCGGGAAATCGGTAACATACGGCTGGGTTGGCGACAGCCGCTCTGGCTCGACGCCACCAGTCGGAGCTGGGCGCTCCTCGATCGTCACCAGCGGCTCGCCGGTTTCGCGATTGAGGATGTAAAACTGCGCCTGTTTTGACGGCATGATGATAGCAGGAACCGGACCATCGGCGGTCGGGAAGTCCACCAGCGTGCCTTGCCCGCCCAAGTCATAGTCCCAGACGTCGTAATGAACGGTCTGGTAGCTCCAAGCCACTTCGCCGGTCTCGACATCGAGCGCCACGATCGCAGTCGAGAACTCGTTTTCCGCGTCCGAACGATCGCCACCCCAATAGTCGACGGCGGAATTGCCCATCGGCATATAGACGAGCCCAAGTTCATCGTCGCCCGAAGCGATGGTCCACATGTTCGGCGTTCCCGGCGTATAGATTTCGCCCTCCGGCGGCAGTCCGGTCTCGCCCGGACGGCCCATGTCCCAGGCCCAGTTGAGTTCGCCGGTAACGGCGCTGAACCCGCGAATGACACCTGACGGCGCTTCGCGCGTCTGCCCGTCGCTGACCTGCGATCCGACCACCAGCACGTCGCGCACCAGCGTTGGCGGCGAAGTCGGGGCATAAAAGCCGGGCGCCGTGTCGCCGATGCCGACCAGAAGATTGACGATGCCACCGTCGCCAAAGTCGGGGCAAAGCTGCCCGGTCTGCGTATCGAGCGCAATCATGCGCGCGTCATGCGTGAGGTTGACAACGCGAGTCGCGCAAAGGCTATCCGCGTCGGCGGTAGGGTCCTCGAAATAGACCAGACCGCGGCAGGAGGCGTTGTAGCCGATGGCGTCGATCGGCGTTTGCGGATCATAGGTCCAGAACTCTGCACCCGTCGCAGCATCCAGCGCCGAAATCTTGTTCAGCGCCGAACATAGATAAAGCCGATTGCCGACTTTGACCGGGGTGTTCTGATTGCCGAAGGGTTCGTCATTCTCCGGCAGGTCGCCGGTGCGAAACTCCCAGATCTGCTCCAGCTCACCGACATTGTCGGGTGTGATTTGCGTCAGCGGCGAATAGCGCGCGGCCTTATGGGTGCCGCCATAGGCCGGCCAGTCGGCACCGGTTTCAAGCGCGACATAGGTCGGCTCCGGCGGCGCAAGCGCAATTGAATCCGCCTCTGGAGCCAAGGGTGCGGCGGGAGGAACGGTTGTTGTTGGAGCTTGAGGCGCAGGCGTTGCAAGGGGAGCTTCCGCCTCCTGGGCGATGGTTGTCTCGACCCCGTGGTTGGCAACGGTGATTGCGCCGAGCGCACCCGCAAGCGTCACCATGGCTGCTGCCATTCCGGTCCCGAGACGCCGTGCCGGCCCGCGCAGAACCGGCAGTGTGGTCAGCACCAGAACGAGCACCACGGTCGGCGCCAAAAGCCGCGGCACCTGTGCCCAAGGCTCCATGCCTCGCTCCCACAGCGCCCAGATGACGGTCGCGACATAGGTGATGAGATAAATCCAGACCGCACCCATTTCCCGGCGGAACAGGAAAAAAGCGGTCAGCAGCATGCCGATCCCGGCTGGCAAATAGTAAAAGGACCCACCGAGCGTCACCAGCCACAGTCCGCCTGCCGCAATCGGCAGCCCGAAAAGCACCAGGATCACAGCCACCAGCATCGTCCACCAGAAACCAAAACCTTTGCGTTCTGCGTGCGGCGAAAGCTGCGCGGCCATCGAGTCCCTCCTTGGCATGATGAAAGCCGAACGCCGCAAGCCCGCCACAGTTCCCAAAGTTCCCCCGACAAAAGTCCCTAACCTCACCAACCGTCTTAGAACTTAAGTTTGCTTGCCGGGGCTAAAGACTTAGCGCAGTCTGATTTTCACCGCAGCCGCAAGACCGATAAATCGGCCCGGCTGTCGGCTGCGGAGGATCGCCAAAACCACAAACATGCGCTCTCGCCATACCTGGAGTCCATTTCTGGATTCCGGCAGTGGCGCCGCGCAACCAGGAGGAGGATAACCAATGCACAACGTCATCATGGCGGGCGTCGCAATCGTGCTGCTCGGCACGGCCAGCGCCTTCGCACAAACCGCAGCAACACCCGCACCTGCCAAACCTGTCACCGGTGTCTACCAGGACGTGGCTGCAACTGAGATGACGGGACACCGCATGAACCACCTGATCGAAATGGTGGAAGCGGGTGAGTTTGGTATCGGCCCTTTCTCGGCCGTGCGAGATCAACTCAATGCCCGCACCCTCGCCGCCTCTAAGCTCGATTTCATCGTGATCGACATGGAGCACAACGCCTTCGACGCCGAGACTCTGCGCAATTTCATCTGGAACATGCGTTCGACCGACGGCAGCTTCCCCGTTGCCCCGATCGTACGCATTCCCATCAACGGACGCGAAGCCGGGCAGAACCAGTGGCTGTTCAAGCAAATCCTCGATGCCGGCGCGATGGGCATCATGGTGCCCCAGGTCAACAGCGTCGAGGACGCCCAGGCTGCGGTGGTCGCCATGCGCTATCCCCCATTTAAGGACGACGCGGCACCCGAACCCCGCGGTCAGCGCGGCTTCGGTGGCGCCCCGGCGGCCTGGGGTCTCCCGGCACCTGACTATGCCAAGGCAGCTGATCTATACCCGCTCGATCCCGAAGGCGAACTGTTGCTGATCGTGCAGATCGAAACAGCCCAGGCCGTGGATGATCTGGAAGAGATTATGGCTGTCCCCGGTGTCGGTGCGGCGTTCCTCGGACCAGCCGATCTTCACGCCGATATGGGCTATCCCGGCAGCTTCGCTGGGGTCGAAGAAGTGGAAGCAAAGATCCAGGAGGCTGGCGCCACGGCCGAACGCATCGGCGCTTACCTCGGCATTTTGGGCAACGCTTCCGATTGGGAAGCGCGTCGCGACCAGGGCTATAAGTTCGTGATGGCTTCGGACCAGGGCCTATCGTCAGGCCTCGTCAACGACCTAAAGGCCATGGGCCGGTAAAAGCAGGGCTGGCGAGCATGGGCCCGCCAGCCGCGAACAGTTGTCAGCGAATGTCGATGGTCTCGCCCTCGAAGGCGCCAAGCTCCTCGATCGCCTTGGTGGCAAAGCTTTGGTCGGAGATGTCCTGGGCCGAAATCACCTTTACATCTGCAAAATCGGGGCCCTCATAGGTGAAGTCCACGGCTTTGCTGAGTTCAGCAGGGTTGACGCAGCCATTGACGCACCAGCGGGTCTGCACCAGGTCGCTGGTCAACTTGATGTTCTCTGGCGATAGATCAGGGCGACCCTCGGTAATCGCCGCAACCCAGCGTTCCGGTTCGGTTGCCATCGATCGGGAGGCATCGATCAGCGCCGTGGTGAAACGCTGAAGGGCCTCGTTCTTGGTCTCAATCGTGCTGTCGAGCGCGGCGACGAACTTCGACAGAGCCGGGGCGCGGGACGAAAAATCATCCGGGTCGACCAGGACATGGATGCCGGGCGGGTTGTCGATCGAGAGGAACGTGCCATAGGACACGGTCGTCGCATCGATCCGTCCTGCGGCCAGTGCCTGGATGCGAACATCGGGTGCGCCGATGGCCACGAAATCTGGTCCAGTCGCCTCAACGCCATAGCTGCGCAGCACCGCCTGGGTCAGCGTGTGATCGAGGCTGCCATTGTCGGCAATGGCATAGGACCTGCCGGCCAGGTCCTCGACGGTTGCAATCTCCGACTTCGCTGCGATCAGGAAAGGCGTCCCCCGCGCGACGGCCACGAAGCCGCGGATCGGCAAGTCGTTCTCTGCGCGCAGCCGCAACGCAGAGTCGATGCTGATATCGGCGATATCGACAGCCCCGGCATTGAGGGCCGCCACGGCCTGCGGCGTGCCTTCGAGCGGTACAATCGTGACTTTCACCCCATGCTTTTCATAGAAACCGAACTGTTCGGCCAGCTGGAAAATGGAGGACGTCGTCGTGTTGAACTGCGTATCCGCCACGGCCAGGGCGAGCTTGAGCTCGAGCACATCGGCAGGCTGAGCCAAGGCATTGCCGGCGCTCGCAAGCCCAATCGCTGCCGCTGTCAGCATGGTCGCCGTGCCGCGCAGCAGCCCCGTCATCGTCTTTTGCATGTTATCTTCTCCAAAGAAGCATTCTCACGTTGAGACCGGGCACTCAGGCGGCCCGGCCGAAAATCGGAAGTGGTTGGAAATCGTCGCGCAGAATGGCCGAGGTCTCCCGGTGCCCCATCCAGCCCTCGATCAGCGTCGAATAGATGCGCCGGTAGTCGGTGGTGAACCGGAGGTTTCCCTCATCAAGATCGGTGAGGCTCGGCGGCGCACCATATTGGCCGCCGGCCACCGGCTTGCCGATGATGAAGGCCGGGCCAGCCGTGCCATGGTCGGTGCCAAGGCTGGTATTCTCCGCCACGCGGCGTCCAAATTCACTGAACACCATGACGACCACGTCGTCGCCCCGGCCCAGCCGCTCCATGTCGCGCACGAAGGCGGAGATATGGTCCGACGTGTAGGACCAAAGCCGGGCATGGAGGTCCCCCTGGTACACATGCGTATCGAAGGCATTGTTGCGATAAGGGACGTAATAAACCTTGGTCGGGAAGTCGGCAGCGATCAGCGCCGCGACACGCTCGAGGCCAAAAGGCACGAGGCCATAGTCGATCGGCGTCTCGTAGGAATTCCAGGCCTCGCGCACCAGATGCTCTGAACTGTTGGCGCTGGCGGCAATGTCAAACAGAAAATCCTGCGACGGGTTGGCGCTGCCATTGCCGCGCGCGTCAATGGCGGCGATTGCTTCGCGCTGTTCATGGAACATGTGACGGGTGAAATTGTCCGGGTCGTTGAACACCAGCGGCACATGGTTCATCGCGCGGATAGCGAGCGATTGGCTGTCATCGATATTGACCAGGAAATTGGTGGTGTGCCCCAGTGGGTCGATGGCATCGGCCATGCGCCCCAGCCAGCCATAGGCTTCGCCGCTGTTTGGTGCGCCGGTCTGCCAAAAGGCCATCGAGGAAAAATGCGAGAAGGATGGCTGGTCATAGCCGACGCCATGCACCACCCCCATCAGCCCGTCCTTATAGAGCCGCTCGAAGCCGCCCATGGTCTTCTGGAAACCGAAATGATCGTCAATCCGGAGCAGCTTGTCCTGCTTGAGGCCCAGGTTCGGCCGCGCCTTGTAATAGGCATCGTCGCCATAGGGCACGACCGTATTGAGCCCGTCATTGCCTCCGGACAGCTCGACGATCACGAGAATTCGCTCGTTCCGATCGGCCTGCGCATCGGCGACTTTGGACCAGACCGGCGAGGTCGCTACTCCGCCCGCGCCTTCAAGCACCATCGAGCCAAAGCCGGACTGGATCAGCACTTCGCGTTCGCGGCTGGTAAGCTTGGGCGTTTTGGCCATTTGTCTTTCTCCTCCGCTTCAGGCGAGCTGGAACTGGGGTGAGCTCATGATCAGATGCGCCACAAGCCGCAGCGGATGCTCCATATAGGTCTGCGCGTCCGCGAGCGCCGTTGTGCCCAGCTCGGCGCTCAGCGTGTCGATCAGCGCAGCACGGGCAGGGGGCGTCAGCGGCACCCGCAACAATTGCCGGATCAGCACGTCGACGGCATCTGCAGCGGCGGTCGCACCGGCATCGGTCACGATGTCCGAAAGTGAGAACTGCGCCGCCATGCGCGGCAGGGGCTTGAGCTTCCGCAGCGCTTCGGAATAGCCCATGAGGCTGGCATAGCGCGTGTTGAACGCCTCTTGCATGCCGGCGACCTTGCTGGGCGCCGCGCCTTCTTCCATTGTCGCTGCGGTGATCTCCATGCCCGCGATGATGTTGCGATTGACACGCCGCACTTCCCCGCCCGGATTGTGGTTGGGGTCGCGAAACTCGATGATGTTGGGGAACATCACTTCGCGCGCAAAATTGGCCCGCTCAAACAAAAGCCCCGGCGTGATCCAGGCGCGGCCCTCGCTCCATCCAGCAACCGTAGGCGGATAAAGCAGCACCTGCCCCAGGGTCTTAGAGACGGTATACGGGTCAGGAATGCCCGGCAGCGCGCTCAGCCCGAGCTTGCGATAGGTCGAAACCAGCAGTTCGGTCGGCGACTTGATATGGGTCGCGACCGACGCTTCGCTATAGAAATCTTGCGAAAGGAAGATCGTGGTAAGAAACGGCGCGATTTCATAGCGGTTATCGCGCAGCAGGTTGCCCAGCTTCTCGGCAAAAGCAGGCGAGATCTCGTCCCGCACCAGGAAGCGGTAAAGCTTGGACGCGATATAGATGGCCGTCTGGCGCTGCTCCAAGATGATGCGGAGGATGTCTTCGCCGGTGAAATTGCCCTCGCGACCGAGGAAGCGCTTCGTGCCGCCATCATGCTTTTCCGGATCGATGACGAATTGGAGGTCATCATTGCCCCAGCCGGTAAAAGCGCGCGCTGCCTCGCGGATGTCGTCCTCGGTATAATTGCCGACACCCATGGTGAAGAGTTCCATGACCTCGCGGCCAAAATTCTCGTTGGGCGCGGCTTTGACATTCTGCGCCGCATCGAGAAACACCAGCATCGCCGGGTCTTTGGCGATTGCGACCAGGAGATCGCCAAAATTGCCGATCGCGCCCCTGCGCAGCGTGTCGAGCTGCAGCTTGATCTTGCGATAGTCGCGCAGCTTTTCTTCGCTCGTGGCAAAGTGCCCGTGCCAGAACAGCGTCATCTTCTCTTCGAGCGGCCGGTTGGTGGTGACCATCCGGTCCAGCCACCAGAAGGCCAGCCGCCGGGTCTCCAGCACTGTCGCGCGCAGCCAATAGAAAAAGCGATTGGTCACCGGCTGCAGCGGCCGGTCGCCACCCGGCTTGACCGCAACGCCCATCGCCATACCCGTTTGCTCGGCCAGCTCCGTCGCCGCCGGCCGGCTCACCGGAAAATCCTTGAATGAGGGCTCCCAAAAGCCGGACTCTTCGAATTCCCGCAGAAACGAATTGTCGATCGCGGCATAGTCCACCAGCGACGCCACCGCTTCCTGCGGCGACATGCGCGCAAGCTGTTCGATCTGGGCCGGAGTCCCGCCGAAACCCGCCCGCTCCAGCAGATGCGCCGCCCGGTCATAGCTCCAGTCATCGGCGCTGATCGGCGATAGATTTTCGTTCGCGCTGGTTCCGGTCAGCACCGGCTTCCCCTTCAATCTTGAGCTGACATGTTAGGTGAGGGGAATGGTGAGCAACAGCGCCGAAGGGCGGGTAACGCTCTATGGTCGCAATAGGAAAGACCTATACCGCTTCGGGGGCTCCGGCGCTGCCAAAGGCACCGGCCAATTCCTCAAGTTCCGCACCATCACGCACCATGTCGTGGATGCGGCCCCAAAGGTGCTCCCGCATCGACACGAAGGCCGGGGAGGTGCGCGGGTCGTTTTGCCAGCGTGGCTCGGGAAAGCTCACATCCACGATCTCGTCGATCCGGCCTGGTCGCGGCCGCAACAGCACCACGCGTTGCGACAAGAGGATCGCCTCGTCGATATCGTGGGTTACAAACACCACGGCGATGCCGCGCCGCGACCAAAGCTGCAGCAATTCCTTGCGCAGCACTTCGCGCGTCATGGCGTCGAGCGCCGCAAACGGCTCGTCCATCAACAGGACTTTGGGCTCGACAGCGAGCGCTCGCGCTAGGCCGACCCTTTGCTGCATGCCGCCCGAAAGCTCATGGGGGAAGGCGTCGGCGAAATCCCGCAACCCCACTGCGCCCAGCAGCGCCCGTGCCCGCGACGGCCGCTCGCCACCCGGCAGTCCCTTGAGCTGCAGCACGAATTCGATATTGCCTGCTACCGTCAGCCACGGCAGCAAACGCGCCGACTGGAAGACCATGGCAAGGTCCGGCCCCGGTTCCGGTGTTGCGCCCATCACCCGGACCTCGCCCTCTTCGGGCGCGATCAATCCATTGATGATGCGCAGCAACGTGGTCTTGCCGCAGCCGCTGGGTCCCACAAGGCTGACGAATTCGCCCGGCTGCACATCGAAGCTGATGTCCTGGAGCGCCCGGACCTGCCCGTCCTTGAACGACTTGCCGACATTGCGCAGCGAAATGACGGGCCCGCTCATTTCAGCGTCCATCCGCAAGGCTGACCCGCCAGCGCCCGATGCGACGCTCTGCAAGGCGCAGCATTGCCGTGATCAGCGTGCCCAGCGCCATCAACACGATTACGACCGCAAAATAGCGGTCCATCTGGAACCGGTTGCCCGCCGCAGCCAGCAACCCGCCCAGCCCGGACTGCGCCATGGTCAGTTCCGCGATCACGGTTCCCACCGTGCAGATCGCCGCCCCGATCCGCAGTCCGCTGAGGATCGAGGGCAGGGCGTCAGGCACCATCACCTTCCAGAACAGCGTCGCCCGCTTCGCCCCGAAGGCGCGAGCCATCTCAACGAGATCCTTGTTCGCACTGGCGATGCCGGCAGTTGTATTGATCAGGATCGGAAAAAACGCCGCATTCCAAACCACCACCACCTTGGCCTCGGTATAAAGCCCGAACCAGACGATGATAAGCGGAATGAACGCCGCGCCAGGCGTCGAGTTCATTGCGTTGACAAAGGGGTCCAAGACGCGCCCCAGCACCCGGAACCCGCCCAGCAGAACGCCCAGAACGATTCCGGTCGTCGCCGACAACAAAAAGCCCAGCGTGATCACCGTCAGCGACTCGCCCAAGCCCCGCAGCATCGTCCCGTCCGACCACATGACGAGGCTTTCCTGGACGATATCGTTGGGGTTGGGCATCACCAGATTGCCGCCCACCGCGTTGAGCACATACATGCCCGCAAGGATCAGCAGGGCAATAAGGAGCTGCGCGCCGAACACGGCGCCGCTTTCAAGCGTCCGCCGCCGCCGTGCCCGGTCGGATGACGGGAGGATCATTGGAGCTGCGATCGGCTTGATGACCGGCGAGTGATTGGGGACGGCTGGCTGGTCCGCCCGCTCTTTGATCATGCACTCAACTCTTTCGCCATGGCTCGGTATAATGGTGCAACCGCAAGGGCTCCACAAGCGCAGCAGAACCTATCGTCGCGATAGGCAACTCTGCATCACCCGCCAGGTTTCCCGCTGTGGAGAGAATTGACTGCATCGGCAGAAGCTTTGCTCTAAGCTCAATTCGAAGAGAAACGCCGCTCAATGGCGTCGGAGGGTCACGCATGGCGATGGACGGCAAGCAGCGCGAGAAACGACCGGCGCGCGTGGAGCCTAAACCCAGCGACCTGACCCTTCATCAGCTTCGAATTTTCTGGGCCGTCGCCCATTCAGAAACGCTCACCAAAGCCGCCAAGCAGTTGGGCCTTGCCCAGCCCTCCTTGTCCCAGCAACTGAGCAAGCTCGAAGCCAATATCGGGACGCTCCTGTTTCATCGCCGCTCCAATGAAATGGAATTGACCGAAGCGGGCCAATTCCTGCTTCCCAAGGTGGAACAGGTGCTGCGCCTTATCAGCGAACTCGAGGATGGCTTGGCCCAGTTCAGCGGCGGCGAGCGGTTGACGCTGCGCATTGCCGGCATCAATTCGGTGCTGCGTGTGCTTGTGCCCCTGGCCGTCAGTCACATGCAGGAGCGCTATCCTGGTCTCGATTTCGACCTGCAGGAAAGCTCTCCCACCGAAATCCTCGATCTGCTTTATAGCCGCCGCGTCAATGTGGGCCTTCTCGCCACCAATTCGGTCGCTCAAGCCATCGTCGGCTTCGTCCAGGTGCCGCTCCTTGAAGACCCCCACGTTCTGGTCGTGCCTGAAAACCTGGTACTCGACGGCATCGCCGATCCGCAGAGAGAACTTCCTCCCAAGCAGTGGGCCATGCTCAACCGCTCGATCCAGTTCATCTTCGGCAGCCAGCAGGCCCAGCGTGTCGCCGAATGGTATGACAAGCTGCTCCCCGAGCACCGCGTGGTTGCCAAATGCCGCACCTTCGACACCGCCATCGGCCTCGTCGCCGCAGGAGCCGGCGTGTGTCTCGCGCCAGGCCTCACAACCGTGCAGCAGAACCCGACCGCAACCAACGTCCGGCTCTACCGCGTCAAGGCTCCGCCCCGCCGCATCGTGGCCCTTGTGCCCTCCCAATACCGCCGCACCGAACCCTACCAAGGGCTGATCGAAACGCTCCAGGCCGTAGCCGCACGCCACACCATACCCGGCCTTCTCGAAACCCCGCCGTTCCTCGCGATAGACACCCCCATCGATCTTTGATCGGCCCGCCTGCGGGTGCTTCGCTGAGTGCTGCTTGCCAGCGCTATTCCGACATCATATGGGCTGGATCGGGCTTTTCACTGCGGGACGGTCTGCGCAGCAGGAAGACGATAGGTAGCGAGGCGAAAGTCACGACCATCATCATCCAGAAGTCGTCCAGAAAGGCGAGCATGGCCGCCTGCTGGGTAATCAGGCCGCTCAGCCAGCTGGCGACATTGGCAAATCCGCCATGCGAGGCGGCGAAGTCGCGCAGCGGGCCGGCATCGAGCGTGAGGCGCGATGCCAGTTCGCCGTAGTTGACCACCTGCATCTGCGCCAGGACCGTGGTCACCAGCGAAATGCCGACACCCTGGCCGACATTGCGGACAAGGCTGAACATCGAAGTGGCATCAACCCGGTATTTCTGATCGATGGTGGCAAAGGCCAGGGAGTTGAGTGGCACGAACACGAAGCCCATCCCCACGCCCTGCAGAAAGCCCGACAGCAGGATGGGGCCGGTGCTCATGACGATGTCGAACTGCGTCATCATGTAGAGCGAATACCCCATCAGCAGCGTCCCGCCGACAATGAGAATGCGCGGATCGTATTTGGATACCAATCGGCCCACCACGATCATCGACACCATGGTGCCGATGCCCCGTGGCCCCATCAAGATGCCGGTTTCCACCACCGGAAAGCCCATCAGGTTCTGCAGCATCGGGGGCAGGAGCGCGAAGCCCGAAAACAGCGTGATGCCGGTAGCCAGGATCAGCACAAGACCGGTGACGAAATTTCGGTCGCGGAACATTCTCACGTCGATGAACGGGTTTTCCGCGGTCAGGCAGTGGATGGTGAATACCCAGAGCCCGGAAAGGGTCAACAGCAGGTAGAGCCAGATTTCCGGTGCCTCGAACCAATCGAGGCCCTGGCCGCGATCGAGCAGCATCTGCAACGAGGCCACTGCCAGTGCCAGCATGCCGAAACCGAAGAAGTCGAACTTGCGGATCTTGATGATCGTGTCCGGCATCAGCGCGAACAACATCACAAAGGCCAGGATGCCCACTGGCAGGTTGACCAGGAACACGGCGCGCCAGTTGAAGGTCTCGGTCAGCCAGCCGCCCAAGGTGGGCCCGATAATGGGGCCGAACATGATGCCGGCGCCGAAGATGGCCATGGCCTGGCCCAGCTTTTCACGCGGGTTGATGTCCATCATCGTGGCTTGGGCCAAGGGCACCAGCATGGCGCCGCACACGCCCTGGACGATGCGGAACAAAACCATCTGCGTGAGGTTTGCCGCCACGCCGCAAAGGAGGGAGGCGACCGTGAAGCCCACCACCGCGCCCAGCAACAGCCGCCGCCGGCCAAGCCGGTCCGCCACCCAGCCTGTCAGCGGGGTAGCGATGGCCGAGGCCACGATATAGGAGGTCAGCACCCAGTTGATCTCGTCCTGCGAAGCGCCAAGGCTTGCGCGCATATGCGGCAGCGCGACATTGGCGATCGTGGTGTCGAGCACCTGCATCACCACCGCCACCATGATGGCGGCGGTGAGCAATCCCTTGTTCTTCACGGTGACGGCGGGCGCCGACACCGCGGCACTTTCTGCCATGCTAAGAAGCCGTCCCTTCCGGCTGGGTATCCACCTTGACCGCTGCGCTCATGCCAGCACGCAAAGTGTCACTGTCACCGCTGTCGAGCACGATGCGCACGGGCACGCGCTGCACGACCTTGACCCAGTTGCCAGTGGCGTTCTGAGCCGGGATCAGCGCAAATTCTGACCCCGTGGCGGCCCCGATGGAGTCGACATGGCCGCTAAGAGCAAGGCCTGGATACGCATCTACAGTGACTTCGACCGGCATGCCCGTGGAGAGGCCGGTCAACTGGGTCTCCTTGAAATTGGCTTCCACCCAGGTGCGCTCGGTTTCCACCAGCGTGGCGATGGTCGAACCCATGGAGACGAACTGCCCGACATTGAGACTTGCCACCTGGCTGATGATGCCGTCGGCGGGTGCCAAGATCGTTGTCTTGTCCAGATTTCGAGCCGCATTGTCGCGTGCCGCTATGGCAGCAAGCACCGCCGGATGCTCGTCGGTGACGATCTCGGGGTTTCCACCGAGAGCGGCAGTTGCGCTGGCGACATCTTGCTCCTCAAGCGCAACGGTACTCTGCGCGGTTTGAAGGGCGAGACGGGCATCGTCGAGGCTCGACTCTGCCGTCACACCCTGATCCCGTAGAGCCACCTTGCGGTCCCAGTCCTTCTGGCGGATTTCGAGCGTAGCTTGTGCGGCAGTGAGCTTTGCTTGAGCGACGGCAAAGCCCACGCGCAACTGTTCGACATTGACGCGTGCACTGGCAAGAGCAGCATCGGCCTGGCTAAGCGCAATGCGATAGGGCTCAGGATCGACGGTGAACAAGGCGTCGCCAGCATGGACGGACTGGTTGTTGGCAACCGCTACAGAAACGATGCGCCCGGCCACGTCCGAGGAGATCGAGGTTTTGGACTGCTGCACATAGGCGTTATCGGTGTCGATATAGCGGCCGCCGGTGAGATAAAAATAGGCTCCACCACCAATCAGCAGAACCGGAACACCGAACATCAGAAGAAAGCGCAGCGGATTGCGCTTCTTCTTCGCCGGGCCAGCGGTCGTAGCCGGTAGGGCAGCCTCACTCACCGGCTGGTTCGTTTCTAGCTCAGAGGTTTCTGCGCGTGCAGTCATTTATCTATTGATCCTTGGGCGTGGCCGTCAGGCCGAGCAGGTTGTTCTGCATCTGCCGCAGCACTTTTTCGGCAGTCGCGATATCGTCTTTAGAAATTCCGCTCAGCGCGGCTTCATACATTTCAGCGCCCAGGCGACGAGCGACTTCGAGCCGCTCGGCCCCTTCCGGTGTCAGTTGCGTCAGCTTGGCACGGCTATCAGCGGGATCAGGCTCACGGCTGATCAACCCGTTCTTTTCGAGCCGGTCCAGAACACCCGAAATCGTCATCGGATCGATATCGAGAGCGTTGGCCAGAGCAGACTGGGTGATTGATGCTTTCTGGCCGACCTGCGCCAGTGTTCGCCACTGCGGCAAGGTGATCTTGTGCATTCTGGCTTCGTCATCGAGCCGGCGCTTCATCAAGCGTGCCAGTTCGTGCACGAGATAACCGAGCGGAACTTGCCGACGGAATTGTCCGCTGGGTGCGTCTGTTTTCATAAGTGCACATATAATATGTCTACTTACGATATCAATGCGGATCTTGCATGAATTTGTACGCATCATTTGGCCTAGAATGCCTGCTCGGCAGACCTCCAAGTGCGGCGATGTTTAATTGGCCGCTGTCGGCCGTAATCAAAAGGCCGGAGCGAAAGCCCCGGCCTTGATGCGTTCTACTGAGCTGAACGAGCAGCTTCCAACCACTCGTCGACCCGTTCGCGATTATCAGCGATCCAGGCGGTGGCTTGGGCTTGGATGTCGTCATCGCCAGCGTTCATAGCGGCGTTCTGTGCAAATATGTCGGCCAGCGGAATTTCCACGGACTGCAACAACGTGCGGACAGAAGGATTGCCCTCGAGGAACGTCGTATTGACAACCGGCACGATGTCATTGGCCGGAAAGCCAAGCATGCACGGATCATTGACGCAGCCCTCGACGCCATCGAGCGTCGCCGCATCGGCAAGGCTCATATCCGGCAGGTCGATCTTGGGAACTTCGATCCAGTTTACGTCTTCGCCCGGGACCAGTTCATTCACCGTCCAGTTTGGGGTCCAGGTGTAGAACAGGATATTTTCGCCAGCTTCGTAGGCTGCCACGGCGTCTGCCATCGAGGCAGCATATCCGGCCTTGATGGGGTTGATGTGGTCACGCAGGCCATAGGCGTCCATGTGATGCTCGATATTGATCTCGCAGCCCCAACCAGGCGGGCAGGCGACCAGGTCTGCCTTGCCGTCGCCATTGCGGTCGAATGCAGCCTTCACTTCGTCACGCTTGAAGTCTTCAAGCGAGGTGATGCCGAATTCCTCTACCGCGGAAGCGTTGACGAGGTATCCCTCGAGTGCGCCACCCTTGGCCACGGCGCCGACGATCTCGGCAGTCCCGGCAAAGGTAGGCTCATAAGTGTTGTGCAGCGGGAACCAGCCATTGACCCAAAGGTCCATGTCGCCCTGCGACACTGTCTGATAGAAGGGCGGGTTATCGAGGGTCGTCGGCTTGTCGACTGAATAGCCGAGTTCCTGAAACAGCTGGCGGTAGATTTCCGCGTGGAACCAGCCGGTGTCCCAAGTGGCCTGCGCCATGTTGATGGTCTTGCCTTCGCCCGGCTGCTCCTGGGCGATTGCGGGTGCACTGACAGCGGTGGTGACGAGCAACAGTGTGGCGAAGGTCGAGATAGTGTTGAGACGGAACATTGCTGTTTTTGTCTCCTTTGTTTTGCTTTTCGTGGATCCGCGATTTCGCGGAAGGCGAACGGGGAGGTCCCCAGCGTACGGCCCGCGTTCAGGCCGTCTTTCCGGTTGCGGCTGGCGCGGTAACACCGGGCCGGAACATGGAAATCAGTGTTTGTCGTAGAGAAATCTTCTGGCCTTGAGCACCAAGACCCTGAGTGATGCGGTCGAGCACGATGGCGAGGATGACGATGCCGACGCCACCAGCGGTCGCCTGGCCGACATCGAGCCGGCCCAAGCCGGTATTGACCACAAGACCCAGCCCCCCAGCACCGATCAGCGCGGCGATCACCACCATGGAAAGCGCCAACATCAGCGTCTGGTTGAGCCCCGCCATGATGGTGCGCATGGCAAGCGGCAACTGCACCTCGAAAAGCATTTGCAACGGCGTCGAGCCGAACGCTTCGGAGGCTTCGATCAGGTCACCACGCACATTGCGGATGCCCAGATTGGTGAGCCGCACGATAGGGGGAAGCGCGAAAATCACCGTTGCGATGATGCCAGGGGCCATGCCGACGCCGAACAGCATCACGATCGGCACGAGATAAACAAAACTCGGGATAGTCTGCATCACGTCAAGCGTGGGACGCACGATCTTCCAAGTAACATCGTTGCGTGCTGCGAGGATGCCGAGTGGAATGCCGATCACCGCACAAAACAACACCGCAGTGACGATCATGGCCAGCGTGGTCATGGTCTCAGGCCATAGTCCGATCATGTCGATGAAGAAGAAGCCGGCAATGGTGAAGACCGCCATCCCGCGACCGGCGAATTTAAGCGCAAGCAGTGCGAAGACGATCGTGGTGGCGAGCATGGGTACGAAAGCGAAGAACGCGTCGAGCCCGTTCAGCACCTGTGTAATCGGCACCTGCACAGCGCGGAAGAATGGCCGGAAAGTGGGCACCAGCCAGCCGCGAACGAAAGCATTGATCCAGTCGTCAAACGGGATGACGAGAAAATTGGACGGGCTCATCGCACGTCTCCTTGTCTAATGATTTGCGGAGCGCCTTAGCGGGCAGCTTCGGTTGCCTGGCCGGCATCAACCGGTGGCGTGTCGGACGAGAGCTGGGCGAACACAGCCTCAGGCTCGACCACCCCGACGAGTTTATTGTCCGCATCGGTAATGGCGATCGGCAAGCCGCCACTCGCTGCGCCGTAAAGATCGGCCAGCTGCGTATCGGCGTCCGCCGTGGGATAATCGGTGAGCATCACGTCGGACAGATGCACCTCAGCGGCGCCACTGTCGCGGTCGGCCGTTGCCGCGGTCTGGTAGGTCACCACCCCGGCAATCTCTTCCCCATCCATGACATAGACGGCGTTGAGGTTCTGATCTTCCATGGTCTTGACGGCGTCAGACGCGGTGTCGGAATTGAGCTGCACCACCTGCGGTTCGCTGGCGACCGTCTCGGCGGTGAACACCCGGCCTCGATCGATGTCGGCGACAAAGGCGGCAACATAATCGTCGGCCGGATGGGACACGATATCCTGCGCGGTACCCACCTGAACGATGCGGCCATCCTTCATGATGGCGATCTTGTCACCCAGCAGCAGCGCCTCGTTGAGGTCATGCGTGATGAAGATAATGGTCTTTTTCAGCGTCGCTTGCAGCGCCAGCAACTCGTCCTGCATTTCGCGGCGGATCAGCGGATCCAGTGCGCCAAAGGGCTCGTCCATCAAAAGGATCTGCGGGTCGGTGGCCAGGCCGCGGGCAAGGCCGACGCGCTGCTGCATGCCGCCGGAAAGGTCTGCGGGCTTGCTCTCCGCCCAGGCCGAAAGCCCGACCTGATCGAGGGCTTTCAGCGCCCGGGCCCGTCGTTCGTCGGCCGGGACGCCCTTGACCTTGAGACCATAGGCAGCGTTTTCGAGGATCGTGCGATGCGGAAACAGCGCAAAATGCTGAAATACCATGGCGATCTTCTGCCGCCGGATATCGCGCAGCTTGCCGCTAGAACAGCTGGCGACATCGTCCTCATCGATCAGTATCTGGCCGCTGGTAGGGCGGATCAGACCGTTGAGCATGCGGACCAACGTCGATTTGCCTGAACCCGAAAGGCCCATGACAACGAAAATCTGGCCTTCTTCGACCTCAAAGCCGGCACTCTGTACGCCGATCGTCTGTCCTGTTGTCTCGAAAATGCTTTCTTTGCTTTCGCCGCTCTCAAGCAACTTGAGCGCCTCTGCAGGACGATCACCGAAGATCTTGAAGACCTCCTTGACCTTCAACTTGACTATCATGGAACCTCATAAGTTGTCGGCAGACGAATAAAGACGCTCGAGTCTCAATATTCGAAAGCCAAGTAAAAGGAATGGAGCAGCACTCCAGGTTCGCAGTTCGAACCGGAGGCAATATCCACAGTGTGTATCGTGTTGAGCTTAGGGTATGGCAGCAGGAATGACATTTCAACCGCAAAAAGGACAAAATGTGCATTGCCGTTCCGCATGAGGAGATTATCGACTCCTCAAGGCTATGCCTAAGTTGCTGCGAAAACCGCTAGAAATACTGGCTTCTCAGCCTGTGATCATGGGTGTCTGAAAAGGCCACTGTGCGGCCATGCATAATAGGGTCCCCTTGGTGATCGGTGCCCTTGTGGCGATCGCGCTGCCCACTCAGGCCATCGCCCGCGCGTACTTTTCCAGTGGCGGCCGGGGTTAAGCCATCATGGCTCTACACCGCGACCTGCTGACTGACGTTCCCTCTGCCGCTCAACAGCAAAAGCGAAAAGCAGGGGTGTCTCCACCCCTGCTTGAACAAATCAGGTGCGCTTGAAGGCGCCGTTGTCCCACCCCTCGAACTTGCCGGTAAAGAAATCGACATCGGTAAAGCCAAGGAGGCTCAGCACCGTGTAACTATGCGACAGCTGCTGACCGCCTCGGGTGAACAGCACGACGCGCTTGTCGGGGGTTACGCCCGCATCGGCATAAAGCTTCTGCAACTGCTCGACAGGCAGGAGCACGCGGTCGGCATCCAGCGTCTGGTCCCAGAAGAGGCTTACGGAGCCCGGAATGTGGCCGGCCGAGTAATCTGACGGCGAGCGCACATCGAGCACAACCACATTGGGGTCGCTAGCCAAAGCCTTCACTGCCGCTTCGTCCAGAAATTGCGGACCGCTGGCGGGCGCCGTGGCAGTGCCTTCGAACGTGTAGTTGGCAAGTGCCAATTGCTGGCCCGAGCGCGGATCGCGGCTCCACTCGTCCCAGCTGGCGTCGTAAAGAACGACGTTCTGATAGCCGAGGTTACGCAGCGCCAGATAGTTGTTGGCCGCAGCGACACCACTGCCGCAATAGGACACGACTTCCCTGTCAGGGCTGACGCCAGCCGTATTGAGCAGCGCCAATAGGACAGGTTCGGACTGCAGCGTTGCCGCTGGTGTCAAAAGGCTGGAGGCGGGGAGGGTCTGGGCGCCGGGAATGTGGCCGTCCGCATAGGCGTCGCCATTGCGGCCATCAATAATTACGGCATTGTCGTCGCCGACCTTGCCCGCCACATAGTCCTTGGACACGCGGATGTCGTTCTTGCGACTAAGCGAGAACGTCGTGGCGGCAACCTGGACCGGGTCGGTAGTCAGGTCGCCCTGCCAGGCACCAATGCCGCCATCGAGCACATGGACATTATCAAAGCCGGCATAAACAAAGGCGACATAGGCGCGACCCGGCAGCGCGGTGGTATCATAGATCAGGATCGTGTCGTCGTAGCTGAGACCTGCCTGGCCAAGCAGCTCTTCGAAGGTCGCGTCAGTGGCGAACTCATTGCGGATGCCATCGGCTTCCGAAACGTTGAGCGCCTGCCAGGGCAGGTTGATGGCGCCCGCGACATGCCCCTTGGCATAGGCAGCGGGAGAGCGCACATCGATGAGCTTGGCCCCATCCTTGATCAAGCGCTCGAATTCAGGCTGACCTGTAATGATGCTTGCTTTTTCCGATTGCGCCTGGCTTGGCGCGGTCGTCAAAGCAAGAGTAAGCGGGGCGGCGCCGAGCGCAAGAGCGTGGAGCGAAACGGCGGCAAGAGCGGCAGTGAGCAGTGAGCGTGCGTTGAGTTGGGCCATGTTGGCGATCCTTCCGATCTGATGACCAGACGATCCTCTACTAACTTGGTAGACATTAGCAACGAACGGAATTGCTTTGTTTTTGGCGCGTGCGGCAGGATTTTTTGTCCCGCCAACACGCGATAAAATGCCTACAATGTGGGACGAGGTTCCCAGCCGGTGAGGGCCAGTTCCCAATCAGGGAACCAGGTAAGCAGCAAAATCTGGATCTGCCGGTCCCAGCCCAAAAAGATCGCAAGTCCGGTGAGCACAAGAAGCGCGCCGAGCACCTGCTGGATGCGTCCGGCATTTGCCTGGAACCAGGCGAGGCGCCGGGTGATCTGCCGACCACCAAGCATGATGGCTGCCATGGGGAGCGCCGTGCCCAGCGAAAAGGCCAGGGTTACCGCAAGGGCACCAGCGTCGACTTGCTGATTGAGCGCCAGGGTAATGACCGAGGCCATGATCGGCCCGACGCACGGGCTCCAGGCAAGGCCGAGCCCGGCACCAATGGCCAGTCCGCCGCCAAAGCCCGAGCCGTTCTGCGGCACCGGGGTGCGGCTGGCGATCACCCCGGCGAAGCGCTCGAAGCTTCGGTGGAGAAACGGCACGGCAAGCACAAGGCCCAGCAGGATCAGCACGGCGCCGGCCAGGATACGATTAAGATCAGGCGGCACGCCGAGCGAGCGTACCAGATAGCTCAGTGCCAACGTGGCGGCGGTGAAGGCGCCGACGAAGCCGACGATCAAGCCGATCGGACGCGCCCGGCCCTCCTGGGCACCCGAGCTCAGGATGATCGGCAAGAGCGGCAAGACGCAGGGAGACAGGACGGTGATAACACCGGCAAGAAAGGCAAAGCCTACCGTAACGAGCATTTGCTGCGTCTAGCTGGCGCTGTTGGCGTTAAGGCCGTCCACGCCACCGGCGTTCCAGGATTTCACCGAATTGCCCTCGGCATCGAGCAGCACGAAAGTGTCCTGATAGGTCACCCCGAACTTGCCCTTGAGCGCAGCTTCCTTGTCGTAGTCTGCAATAACGATGGTGAGGTCCGGATTGACCTCGGCCCAGCGGGCATTCAGTTCGGCAATCGTCGCCCGGCAATTGGGGCACCACGCCGCATAAAAGAAGACCACGGTGGTTCCCTGGGCCGCGAGCGTATTGAGTTGCGGCTCGCCCTCAAAGCTCAGCACTGTTGCGCGCGGTGCTTCTTGCGCTGCGTCCGCGGCAGCTGGCTCCTGGGCCCAACTTTGCGCAGGCGCTAGAGCAAGGAGGGCGGCAAAGGCGAGGCGCTGGAGGGTGAACATAAACGGGCTCATGAAATGGCAGAGGAGGACGGGGAAAGTATCACCTCTCCCCTGCCGGCTGCCCAGCGCGAGGGAGGAACAATCCTTCGAACTAAAGACGACTGAGTAGATAGATTTTTTTCCGCCCTTTGCAGCTTTGGAACTGCTTCGGAAGCGTTCCGGGACCGGGCGTGCGATAGTGGAGGTCACGTCGAACACCGTCTTTGAAGGAGAATTTCATGCATCGCAATCTTGCTGGCGCGGCCCTGGCCGCAGCTCTGCTGATGACGGGCGCTGCCCAGGCCGAGCGCCTCACCGATCAGCCTCTGGTTGACGCCGCCTGGCTTGCCCAGCACCTGGGCGATGATAGCCTCGTCGTGCTCGATATCCGCGATGCAACCGATGCGGGCGATCTTTATGCTGCCGGTCACGTGCCCGGCGCCGTGGCTGCTCCCTATGCCGCTGCTGGTTGGCGTGCAAAGGTCGGCGATGTTCCGGGCCTCCTGCCCACCGAAGAAGCTATCGAAAAGCTGGTTTCCGGCCTTGGGGTCAGCAATGACGACCATGTCGTAATCCTCACCGGTGGCGCCAACGCTTCCGATTTCGGCGGCGCCACGCGTGTCTACTGGACCTTCAAGGTCTACGGCCACGACAACGTTTCCATCCTGGATGGCGGTTACGCCGCATGGGCCAAGGCAAACGGCGAACTTTCGCCCGAAGCCGTGACCCCGGTCGCCGCCACGTTCGACGCTGAGTTCCGCCCGGAGCTGCGCGCTGAAGTCGCCGAAGTCAACGAAGCCATCGCCAATGACGTGAACCTTGTCGACGCCCGGTCGGTCGCTCAGTTCATCGGCCAGGAAAAGACCAATACCGTGCAGGCGCTGGGTCACATCCCGTCGGCCGTCAACATCAACTTCGACAAGTTCTACGACGCTGAAAAGCCGGCTTTTGCCAGCGCCGATACCATTGCCCAGCTGGCCCGCGATGCAGGTGTCAATGACAGCGAAGGGTTCATCTCCTTCTGCAATACCGGTCACCTGGCTTCCATCGCCTGGTTTGGTCTCTCCGAAGTCGAAGGCCTGCCCAATGTTCGGCTCTATGATGGGTCGATGTCGGACTGGACCTCGGACCCGAGCCGCCCGGTTGTCACGAACTGATTGATACCGAATAAGCGTGTTTGCTTGCCCAGGTGACGCGTCCGGGCAAGCTTGTTTTTGTTGAGGCATGTGATGACTGATACGACTGCGGGCCAATTGCGACCCGCGCCCATTTCCTTTGATCGTGGCCCGGTGTGGTTTGCCAGTCTTGCTCTGGCGTTTGGCACAATCGTCATTTGGCAGCTTGTCGATCTGCGGCAGGCAGCGCTGTTCTTTATCGGCAGCCTTATGGGGCTGACGCTTTATCACGCCTCGTTTGGTTTCACCGGTGGCTGGCGCCGCATGGTGGTGGATGGCCGTGGTCATGCCATGCGAGCGCAGATGCTGATGATCGGCGTCGCGGCACTGGCGTTTATCCCGCTCCTCACGCTCGGCAACCCTTTTGGGCAGCCGCTTGCAGGGGCCACCGCTCCGGTTGGCGTCTCGGTGTTGCTGGGGGCCGCAATGTTCGGCCTCGGCATGCAACTGGGCGGTGGTTGCGGCTCAGGGACGCTGTTTACCGTTGGCGGTGGCAGCTCGCGCATGCTGGTCACGCTGGCATTCTTCATCGCCGGCGCGCTCCTTGGAACCGCACACCTGCCGTTCTGGCTGACCCAACCTTCGCTTCCCGCCATTAGCCTTGGCGCGAGCCTCGGCGTGCCAGTGGCACTGATGGTCACTCTGGCAGGCCTTGCCTCCGTGGCACTGCTCACGGTGTTTGTCGAGCGCCGGCGCCATGGCTCATTGGAAACATTTGCCGCACCCTCGGTCCATGGCTGGGCCCGTCTTCTGCGTGGGCCCTGGCCGCTGGTCGGCGCGGGCTTGGCGCTGGCCGGACTGAACGTCCTGACGCTGCTGGTCGCCGGCCACCCCTGGTCCATCACCTATGGCTTTGGTCTGTGGGGCGCCAAGATCGCGCAGGCTGTCGGTGTTCCGGTGTCCAGCTGGGAATTCTGGACCTGGCCCGCACAGGCGCAGGCGCTTGAGGCCAGCGTGCTCCAAGACTCGACCTCCGTGATGGACTTCGGCCTGATCTTGGGCGCAGCCCTCGCGGCGGGTCTTGCCGGCAAGTTTGCCCCCAAGGCCGCACTGCCATTGCTGTCACTGATCGCCGCGGCCATCGGCGGCGTGCTGATGGGCTATGGCGCCCGGCTCTCCTTTGGCTGCAATATCGGGGCGCTATTCTCGGGCATTGCATCGGGCAGTGTTCATGGCTGGCTTTGGTTTGCTGCCGCTTTCGTCGGAAGCCTTGGCGGCATCTTGCTTCGTCCGGTATTCGGACTTGATGGGTTCAAACGGAAATGAGCGCACGCAACACCCTTCTTTTCGGCGCTGCTGCCCTGGTCGCCACTGCGGCCGTGGCTGCTGACCACGTCACGAGCCCGGCGCGTGCACCGGCGCCTGTTGCAGCTGCCGCTGCGGCCGCAAACCCCTGCGCCGCAGACAATCCCTGCGCTGCGGCGGGCCCCTGTGCGGCCGCAAATCCCTGTGCGGCGGCAGCGCCTGTTGCCAATCCGTGTGCCGCAGGCAATCCCTGCGCGGCAGGTGCACCAGCTGCCGTCGGCAATCCCTGCGCAGCCGGCGCTCCGGCGCCCGTTGCCGCACCATGCGCGGCAGCTGCCCCCTGTGCAGCTGCAGCCCCGTGTGCGGCTGCCGCTCCTGCGGCAAACCCTTGCGCCGCGGGCGCGCCTTGTGCTGCACTCAACCCCTGTGCCGCCGGAGCGCAATAGGAGAGGCGAATGACCGAAGGGCGCGAGCGCGCAGCGCAGGAAGCCGCTTATTGCGAGCGGCTCCTCGCCAAGTCGGGCGAAAACGTCCTGCGCGAAACGCTTCGGGATGCGCCGGTCACCGCCTGGTCGCATTATCCGCCGGGCGACGTGTTCGATCCCGAAAGCGGCGGGCAATGGTATTACCATTGCCACCTGCCACCGGCCGATGATGTCGAACACGGCCACTTCCACTGCTTTGTTCGCCCGGACGGCGCGCAAGGTCCCGTGCACCACCTGGTTGCCGTCGGCGTCGATGCCTATGGCAAGCTGCACCGGTTGTTTACGGTCAACCAGTGGGTCGTCGGCGACGCCTGGCTCGACGCCGAACCCACCATCGCGCTGTTGCCCCGGTTCAACATGGAGCTGGCAAAGCCCTCCTATCTGGTAAACCGGTGGCTCACGGCGATTATCCGGCAGTATGAGCCGGAGATCGAGCAACTGATCCGGGAGCGCGATGCGGTGTTGAAGCGCCACGCCGGGGGTGATGACCATAAGACGGCGCGCGACGACCGCACGCTGGAGGTCACGTCGTCCTTGCTCATTGAGCGGTAGAGTCGGCTTCAGCGATTAAATGCAAGCCTGCCTGCACCGCTTTGGCGTCCTCCGCCAAGTACGAGCGTTGAAGCTCACACGCTAAACCCGATCAGGCGATTAACTATTGAACCGGCTCGCAAAAAAACCCTTGCGACAAATCAACACCAAACATATGACATAAGTCATAAGTCATATGTCACATGTTGAGGCCGTGCTGCTGATGTCGGGTTTGTTTAGTGTCGAAGGAAAGATCGCCGTCGTAACCGGAGGCCTGGGCCAGCTCGGTCGTGAGTTCGCCGCCTCTCTGGCCGAAGCTGGTGCCAAGGTGGCCATCTACAGCCGCCGGCCGGTTGCGCAGGACAAGCTCGATGAACTCTACCCAGGTCTGCAAGACAATATTCGCGTTTATGAAGCCAGCGTCACCGACAAGGCAGCCCTCGAAGCCGCTACGGATCAGTTGATTTCGGACTGGGGCGTTCCGCACATCCTCGTCAACAATGCCGGCATCGACAGCAAGCCGGATGGCGGCGCCGAGCAGAACGCGCCGTTCGAGGTTTATCCTCAAAAATTCTGGGATGACATTATCGACGTCAACCTCACTGGCGTGATGCTGTGCAGCCAGGTGATCGGCACCAAGATGGCGGAAGCCGGCCGCGGCAGCATCATCAATGTCGGCTCGATCTATGGGATCGTTTCCCCGAACCAGGCGCTTTACGCCTATCGTCAGGAACGCGACGGCGTGCCCTTCATCAAGGCGGTGTCTTATGCCGCGTCGAAATCCGGACTCGTCAACCTGACGCGCTATGTCGCCACCTACTGGGCCGAAAAGAACGTCCGTTGCAATCTGATCTCCTTTGGCGGCGTCAAGACCGGCAGCTTCGATAAGGAGTTCGTCGACAACTTCCTCGAACGCGTGCCGATGCGCAGGCAGGCCGAAAAGAGCGAGTATAACGGCGTCATCCAGTTCCTCGCTTCCGATGCCTCCTCTTACATGACGGGCTCTAATGTCGTGGTCGACGGGGGCTTTACCGCGTGGTGACGCCAACCGCTCCCGATCGCGACCGGCTCTATGTTTCGGTGGTCTCGGCCATTGAAGCGCAGATCCTGTCCGGCGCGCTCAAGGTTGGCGAGCGTCTGCCTTCGGAAGCGGAGATCGCCCGGCAATTCGGCATATCGACCCGATCGGTTCGCGAAGGCATGCAGATCCTTGAAACCAAAGGCCTGGTGCGGCGTCGTCACGGTGAGCGTACCGAAGTGGTTCGCGACGATGTCGGGCAATTTCTGGGTTCGCTGGCTTCAACCGTGCGCAGCCTCTTTGCGCAAGACCCTGGCTATCTTGTGCAGCTGATGGACGTGCGCCGCATGTTCGAGCTGGAAGTGGTGGGGCGGCTGGCAGCGGCCGAAGGCAGGGTTTCGGACGAAGTCACCAAGGCCCTGGATGAGATGGCTGCAGCCAAGGATTTTGCCCAATACGCGCAGTCCGACGCCGACTTTCACCGAGCGCTCGTGCAGTCGCTCGGCAATGAAATTCTATCGACCGTCTATGGCAATCTCTACGCGCTGATCACCGATGTCATTCGGCTAACCAGCCGCCAGGCGAGCAAGACTCAAGCTGAGGGCGTGGCCGAACATGTGGCGATCCATGATGCCATCGTTCGCGGCGATGCCGAGGCCAGCCGCGCGCTGATGCGCGAGCATATCGACAATTCCACCCTTTATCTCCAGCAGGCGATCAGCGCCGCAAAACCGCAAGACGGAGCCTCCAATGACGGCCTATGACTACAACCAGACCGACTGGGCAGCGATCAAGCGCCTGTCGAATTGGTACTCGGGCGACATCCACGACGTGCTCGATGGCCGCGGACCCTATGGTTTCCTTAAGGGCATTTCCCAGTTTGGCGTGCTCAAGCCAGGCCAGGTCATTTGCGGGCCCGTGTCGACGGTGCTCTACGAACCCAGCACCCGCACAGGCCAGCCGCAGGACGTTTATCACGGCGCCATCGATGCTGTGGTCAAGGGCGGCATTCTCCTGGTCGATTCATCGTGTGCGGAAGGCTCCGGCACGGGCGAATTGATGTCGAGCGGCGCCAAGACCAAGGGCGCTGCGGCCACCGTCGTCAACGGCACGGTGCGTGATCTCGCTGAGGTCAGGAAGCTCGACTATCCGCTATTCGCCAAAGGCATGAGCCCGGTCGGCGTGTCGGGCCGCATGGAAGCCACGCACTATCAGGTCGAGCTCGATATCGACGGCGTGAAGGTTCGCCCGGGAGACGTCATCTTTGCCGATGTGACCGGTGTTGTCGTTATTCCGGCTGGCCTTGTTGCCGTCATTGCCGATGCGGCGGACGAGCTCGGCAAGAACGAAGTCAGCTGCCGCCAACGCATCCTTGCCGGCGAAGATCTGCAGAGCATCTGGCCGGTCGGCAAGGCTGGCGGACCAATCTAGCAAACACCAAGCCCATCAAGTTGGCGCCACTCGGGAGGAGGGGTCGATGCGACAGTCAGCGCTGATAGCCCAGCCTCTGCGAGATCAGGTTGGCGTGGTAGATCACCACCTTGTTGAGCTCGTCCACCTCGGTCACCGGCATCTGCCAGGCCGGTGCGCTGACGCTGATGCCGGCAAAGGTGATGCCCAGCTGGTTGCGGATCGGCGCTCCGACGCAGCGCAAGCCCGGCTGGTGTTCGCCATTGTCGATAGCAAAGCCGCGCTGGCGCACGGTTTCCAGTTCCGCCTCCAGCACAACCGGATCGGTGATTGTGGTTTCGGTGAAGCGCTCGAGCCCAGCGTCGATCACCCGTTGCACGATCTCGGACGGCTGGAAGGCGAGGATCGCCTTGCCGACGCTGGTGCAATAGGCCGGCGAGTTTTCAACCATGGTGTTGGAGAGCATCGGCTCGGCTTCGGTGCGCTGGATGACAACGGCGCTCAGACCATCGAACACGGCCAAGTGCACCGGCTTGCCGGTCAGCCTATGCAGGGCATCGACGATCGAGCGGCCTTCGCGATGCAGGTCGAGATTGGCCAAGACCACGTTGCCGAGTTCGAACAGCCGCAACCCGAGCCGATAGTAATCGCGTTCCCGGTCCTGCTCGATGAAACCGACTTCGCGCATGGCCGCCAGGAGCCGGTGCGTGGTGGAGCGCGGATAGCCCGTCTTCGCGCAAATTTCTGCCAGGCTGAGCGAACGGCGGCTCGTGGTGAAGCAATCGAGGACCCGCGAAACCTTGGTCAGCGATTTGAGGCTTTCGTCGCTGCGTGCGGGTTTGACCGGAGCGGCGGCGTCGAAATCGGTCATTGCTTGGGCCTCAACACACTTCTTCGTCCGACGGCACAGCCTTTAGGGGCAGGCGCATTCCATAAGGCACTTGCAGTCTTGCCTCAAGCAAGCGCGGTCTCACCATGACGCGCCTCTTGGCTTCCAACAATGGCCCAGACCAGTTCGGCCAATGCCAACATGCCTGGGTCATCGAGGCCAATGCTTCTATCCGCGAACATGCGGGCTCGGCCCATGGTGCAGGGGCGCGGGCGGAAATCGTCGAGCACTGCCTGCATCGCTTCGGCCGCAGCCTTCGCCATCACCGCCGGATCATCCTGGCCGGCGAGGGCTTGGGCCAAGGCGTCAAGACCATCGATAATCGTCTTGGCGCCGAGCTCCGCCTTGCCCCGTGCCATGGCGGCATCGCGAATGGCAGCGATCAGCGGACCCAGACGATCCCAACCCAGCGAGGACTGGCTGGCACTGGCTTTTCCTGCCGTCATCATGGCGGTGATCACCAAAGTGCCAAGGCTCGATCCCGTCGAAGCCGCACCAGCTTTGGCCAGCGCCATGAACGCAGTACCAAGATCGGGCGTGGCTCGCACATCAACAGCAGCAAAGGTGGCGATCAAACGCGCCAGCATGGTGCCGGTATCGCCATCGCCCAGCTTTGCGTCGGCCGCGTTGAGCACGTCGGTCAGCCGCGGCATGGCGGCATGCGCGCGCTCGAGAGCGGTGGCGAGAGTGTCCTGGTTGATTCTCATGGTCTAGTTCACCCGCCAGAAGGGACAATCGGCCGGAGCGGCCAGGAGCGCCTCGATGTCATCATCGAGGAAGCAGAGGCTGATAGAGGCGCCGCCCATCTCCATGGACGTGACATAGGGTCCGACAAGCGGCCGGACGATGGTCAGGCCTGCCGCGTCGAGCTGCTGCGCTGCGCGGCGGTAAAGGATGAAGAGCTCTTCGAAGGGCGTCGAGCCAAGGCTGTTGACCAGAATCGCAACGCGACTGGCATCAGCAGGGCGCTCGGCGAGAAGCATGGCGATCATTTCGTCGACCAGCGCGTCGGCGGGCCGGATCTTCTTGCGCCAGATGCCGGGCTCGCCATGGATGCCCATGCCCATTTCGATCTCGTCGTCAGCAATGGTGAAGTTGGGGCCGGCAGCACCCGGGATCTGACAGGACGACAGCGCCACGCCGATGGTGCGCGTCCGATCGACAGTCTTCTGCGCGATGGCGGCAACGGTATCGAGGTCGGCTCCTTGGTCGGCCAGCGCGCCGGCGGTCTTGTAAGCAAAGATCAGTCCGGCCACGCCCCGGCGCTTGTGCGCCTCAGCCGGGCTGGCACTCGCGATATCGTCGGTGCCGAGCACGGTGCGCGTTTCGACCCCGTCCATGGCCGCGAACTCGCTGGCCATTTCAAAATTCATCTTGTCGCCGCCGTAATTGCCGAAAAGGCAAAGCACGCCCGCGCCGCCATTGGCAGCAGCGATCGCGTCCTGGCAGGAATTGATGGTCGGACCCTCGAAGACATTGCCGATGGCGCAACTGTCGAGCAGGCCGTGACCGACATAACCAGTGAACAGCGGAAGGTGACCCGAGCCGCCGCCCGAAACCACGCCAACCTTGCCCTGCCGCATGGATTGGGCGCGTGCAATGGCACGGCGATCATTGCCGACGCGCACGAGGCCGGGATGAGCAAGGCAGAGCCCGTCCAGCATTTCGTCGACATAGTTGGCGGGGTGGTTGATCAGCTTCTTCAACGCGTCCTCCGTGGACTTTGTTTGGGCCGGAACCGGCCGCGGTTGGCTCCGCGGCCGGCGCGATCAGGTTCAGGCAGCAGCGCGAGCGCGCACGTCCACCAGTTCCAGAACGGACACCAAGGCAGCGTCGATCTTGCGCTTCTGCTCCTCGGTGACGCGTTCCATCGGCGCACGCGGGTGGAACATCGGCAAGCCCTGGCGGTGCTGGATGTACTTGACGCAGGCCGGCAGGTTGTCGTGGCGCATGGAGTTCCACAGCGCGTTGAGTCGGAAGTGGATGTCCTTGGCGGTCTCGAAGTCCTTAGCCTGCACGGCATTGTAGAGCTTAACAGTGACGCCCGGAACGGCGCAGGTGAGGGCGCTGATGGCGCCATGCGCGCCGAGCGCGAAGCTTGGATAGAGCAGGGCGTCGATACCGGTCAGGATGATGTTTTCCGGCTTGGAGCGCAGCACCAGGTCCGACACCGACTTCACGTCGCCGGAGGACTGCTTCATGCCGACAACGCCCGGCACAGCTTCCATGATCGCCAGCATGTCGTCGACGCTCAAATAGTTCCAGGGAATGACGTTGTAGATCAGGACCGGAACCTTGGTCTCTTCATAGATGGCGCGGAAATGCTCGATCGTGGCTTCGAGGCCGGGCTTGAAAAGATAATGCACGGGGGTGACCTGGAGCGCTGCGATCTTCATGTCGCCCAGCGCCTTGACGCGGTCGATGGCTTCGCGCGTCGACTGCACGATGAGCCCGGCAACGAACGGCACGCGGCCGGCGGTCGCTTCATAGGCTTCGGTCATGGCGTCGACGAATTCCGTCGACGAAAGCGTGTGGCCCTCGCCGGTCGAACCACCAACCACCACGGCGCGCACGCCCGACTCGATCATGAAGTCGACCTGCGCCTTGAGCGCGCCTTTCACCAGGTTGCCGTTTTCATCGAACGGCATGGACAGCGGCGGCAAAATACCCGTCAGCGTCTGGCGCAATTGCTGGGCGATTGGGTTGGTCATGTCTTTCCTCCGGTGACGGGCGTCGCCTGCAAGCGCGGGAGCCCGGAAAACTGTTCAACTGTCCTTGGTTGCAGAGTATCAACCTGTCACACCAAGAGGAATTCCGTATTGTGGAATACGATCCCTTTTCGCTTCTATCGGCAGTGCAGAGCGAATGTCAATGCTGAAGCTTATCGAAAGCAAATTGATGTTGATGCGGGCAGACAGTTGCCTCGGCGGAAAACAGGTGCTATTCCACATTGTGGTACGAACTTTCGCGATACGGTTAGAATCGCGCAATTTGCCGGTGAAGGTGCCGGCGCAAAGGGAGGAAGTCAGTGAAGACAATCAAGACGCTTGCATTCGCATTTGCGGCAACGGTCATGGCCGCCAGCTCGGCCATGGCGCAGTATCCGGATCGCCCGATCGAGCTCATCATTCCATGGGCTGCCGGCGGCGGTACCGATGCGACCGGACGAATCATCGCCACCATGCTCGAGGAGAAGCTCGGCCAGCCGATCACCGTCAACAACCGCACTGGCGGCGGCGGTATTGTTGGCCACGAGGCCATCAAGGCTGCCAATCCCGATGGCTATACGCTGGGGATCATCACCACCGAGCTGTCGATGTACAAGGCCGTCGGCTCTGCCGACATGACCTATGACGACTTCACCCTGATCGGCCTCTTCAATGCCGATCCGTCCGCGGTGTTCGTACGGACTGACTCGCCCTATACGACGATGCAGGAACTGGCAGACGCAGTGAAAGCCAACCCGCAGGCCGTCAAGGCAAGCGGCGCCAATTTCGGCGGGCTCAATCACCTGAGCTGGGTCAGCCTCGTGCAGCTGATCGGCGCCCCCGCTGATCAGGCCTTCTGGGTGCCGACCGATGGCGCAACCCCGTCGCTTCAGCTTCTGGCTGCCGGCGCCATCGACGTCGCCGTGTCGCAGTTCCCCGAAGCGCAGTCCCTGGTCGATGCTGGTGAAATCCGCCCGCTTGGTTTCCTCGGCAACGAAGCCAATCCCAAGCAGCCTGATGTTCCCCCGATCACCGAAGCGCTCGGCCTTGAGTTTTCGATCGCCGGCTGGCGCGGCCTCGGCGGGCCCAAGGGCATGCCCGAGGATGTCGTTGCTACCCTCTCTGCCGCCCTCGACGAAATCGTCAACAGCGATGAATTCGCTACCTTCATGGATGGCCGCAACTATGGCGTCGTCTGGGCTGGCGGCGCGGAATTCGAGGAATACCTTCGCACGCGTGGCGAAGCGTTCGACGCGGCCATCTCGACTGCTGGCATCACGGCACAAGCACAATAATGACGATCCCCGGCCTTCGGGCCGGGGACACCTCGTGGAGGAGGGTCAGTTGAAAGCAAGAAACTATCCCGACATAGCCATTGGCGGTGTCTTTGCTCTAGGTGGGCTGCTTGTCCTAAGTCAGGCGCTGGCCATCCATTCCATGCCTGGCCTGCCGGTCGGACCCGGCCTCTTCCCTACGATCACCGGTGGAGCCATGGCGTTTTTCGGCCTTGTGCTCGTGGTTCAGGGCTGGCTCATGGCGCCTGATGAGGAAGTCTCGCTCCTTCCCGAAGAAGCGTCCGGCGAAGACGCTGTGCTCTTCGCCGCGCCGAGCTTCTTCAGCCCCTTCGTGCTGGGCATTCTTGGCAGCGTTCTGGCCAGCATCCTGGTTATGCCCGTACTCGGCTTCCTTGTGACCGGCGTGTTGTTTGTTTTCGCGGTGGTGCTGCTCAGTGGCGGCAAGCTCCTGACCGCCGTGATCTTCAGTCCGATTGCCGCCTTCGCCATCTACGCCATCTTCGCTTATGGCTTTCGGGTGCCTCTGCCCCGCGGAATTTTGGGGTAAACCATGGACGCACTGCTTGTCGCCCTCGGGCTGGTCTTCAATCTCGAAACGCTGCTGGTCATCACGGCGTCCGCCATCTTCGGTCTCTTTGTCGGTGCTCTGCCTGGCCTGACCGCCACCATGGCCACGGCGCTATTGGTGCCCGTCACCTTCTACATGGCCCCGATCCCGGCCATCGCCGCCATTATTTCCTGCACCGCCATGGCCATCACCGCAGGTGACCTTCCCGGCACCCTGCTGCGCATCCCCGGCACCCCCGCTTCAGCCGCCTATGTGGAAGACAGCTATCGCATGGCGCAAAAGGGCCAGGCGGGCCTTGCCATCGGCATCGGCGTTATCGGCTCGGTCCTGGGAGGGCTTTTCGGCTTCGTCTTCTTGATGCTGACTGCCCCGGCACTTGCCAAATTTGCCCTGGGCTTCTCAAGCTTTGAGTACTTCTGGCTGGCCGTGCTCGGCCTCAGCTGTGCAGCACTCATTTCTTCCGGGGGCATGGCTAAGGGCGCCTTGTCCCTGCTTCTGGGGCTCTTGATCGCCCAGGTCGGCCTCGATCCGCTGATGGGCTCGGCCCGTTTCACCTTTGGAGTTACAGAGCTTGCAGGCGGCATCAGCTTCATTCCGGCAATGATCGGCATGTTTGCCTTGGCCGAAATCATGCGCGCCGGCCGCTCGGGCGCTCCACGTGTCGTTCAGGAGGCCGGGAAAAACCCATTCAAGGGAACGATGGCCGTCCTCTGGAAGTATCGCAAGAACCAGATTCGCGGCTCGGTGATCGGCAGCCTGATCGGCGCCTTGCCCGGCGTGGGCGGCGACCTTGCCGCCTGGGTGACCTATACGCTGGCCAAAAAGACCTCAAAGACCCCCGAGCTGTTCGGCAAGGGTCATCCCGAAGGCCTGGTCGAAGCCGGCGCCACGAACAATGCCGCACTGAGCGCATCCTGGATCCCGGCTATGGTCTTCGGCATTCCCGGTGACGCAGTGACGGCCATTGCCGTCGGCGTTCTCGTCATGAAGGGTCTCGATCCCGGGCCGCAACTGCTGACGGTGCATCCGGAAAACTTCTACGCCGTGATGCTGGTCTTCGTGATCGCCAACATCCTGATGCTGCCGCTTGGCTACGTCGCCGCCCGCACTGCCCGCTGGATCTTCGAAGTGCCCCGCGCGCTGCTCAATGCCGCCATCTTGCTGTTCTGCATCGTCGGATCGTTCTCGATCAACAACACCTTGTTCGGCGTCGGCATCATGCTGGTGCTTGGCATCATCGCCTATGTTCTGGAGAAGCGGCAGTTCGCCATTGCGCCCATCATCTTGGGCATTGTGCTTGGCCCTTTGGTGGAAACCAATTTTACCACCTCAATGATCATCACCAGCGGCAATTTCGCCGGCTTCTTCGGCCGGCCCATCGCAGGTGTCCTGGGTGCAGCAACGCTCATCATCTGGGGCCTCGCCCTGTTCGGCACCGCCCGGCAGGCAATGGGGAGGCGGACAGAACGTCTCAACGCCAACCGTCCCGCGGCCGAGCAGCTTTAGCTTGCATCCTTGAACGGAAGGGGCGCCACGTTCCTGTCGTGCGAGGACCCATGGAAGGGCGGGGACGCCTTGTTCCAGGCGGATCGATAGCCACGTGTGCCCCTCCTTGCCCGGCAGTGCAACCGTAGTCCTTAGCTAGCGCAGGCCAATGACCTCAGTAGCAAGCGAGCGGTCTGATTTGAGCAGGTGCCATATGCGGAAAGGATTGGTGACCGGTCCGAACCGGCCACCCTTATCCCGACTGACTAGCCTGCTCCAGTTTCCTTCAAGCGGCGCGGCAGAAGCAAGTCGATAAGCGCGAACACCACGATTGCTGCGCCGGTGAGTGGAAACGCTACACAAACTGAAAGCGCTATGATGATGACGCCTAAAGGTGCTCGATACTGCTTTGGGTAGAGTGGCGCAGCCACCTTACCCTTGGGGCGGCGCTTCCACCACATGACGACGCCGGAAACAGCCATCAGGATAATCGCAGAGCAAAAAAGCAAGTTGAGGGCGATGTTCCACCAGCCCAGATTGCCTTGGTGCAGTGCGATACCCGCGGCCATGGCCTTGCCGCCGAGCCCATAGTCTGCGAACGCCACCTCGCTTATGACCTCACCGGAATATTGGTCTATGTGGACGGTGCGGTCGCCGAAGGGATTGGAGCTGTCCCCGCTGTTGCTGTCGGTGGAAATGGTGAAGACACCGGTTTCATCGGCGGGCAGGTTGACCCTGAACTGGCCTTCAAAACCTATCTCTCGGGCTGTCGCAGCGACCGTGTCGAGAGTGACCGGCCCGGCAGCAGCCATGTCCATGTTCATGCCGGAATGATCCATCCCCATCGCACTGTGGTCGTGAGCTGCCGACACTGGCATCGGCGTCTGCTCAAGCGTCCATGGCACGTCGTGCTCGTCGCCGTGGTTCAGGCTGGCATGGGTCACGTCCGACACGGGTGCCCCAAGTTTTTCGGCAGGAAACGTGTTCCAGGCTTGCACGATCTGAGTGCCCCAGATGCCGGTCCAAGCCAGCCCGGTAAAAAGGAAGAACAAGAGCACAATGGCAAAGTAGAAGCCTGTGCTCATGTGCAGGTCCCGCCACAGAGCACGGCTCTTGGTCAGACGGGGCAGCAACGCCTTGCCCCAGGATCTCGCGCCACGTGGCCACCACATGTAGAGACCGGTGAGCAGCAGGACGATACCGAGGCCGGCAGCGATCTCAAGCACCCGGTCACCGAAGTCACCGAGCAGCAGCGTGCCATGGATTTTGGATGCCCAGTTGAACAGGACGCTGTCCTGGCGGTAGTCCGCGACCACCGTTGCGTCGTTCGGGTCGACGGCCACGATGTGGGTGCCGTCCTCGGCGGCTACCATGAACTTGTTGGCCAAGTTGGGCGCCGGCGCCTCGACATACATGGTGAGGTTGCCGCCCGGAAGCGCGGCTGCCGCAGCTGCAGCTTGCTCGACTATCGGCACAGGCGCGGCGGCATTGCCCACCAGATGGCGCGGTCCAAGCATGGTCTCGACGGAATTCCCGTAGAGCATGATCATGCCGGTGCTGGCCAGGAGAATGAAGAAGGGAACGACGACGAGGCCGGCATAAAAATGCCAGCGCCAGACGGCGCGATAGAGACGAGAGCTGGCGCGGCTGTCCTGCCGGGCGCCCTCTGCGGAGCTGATAGTCATGATAGATCCTGAGCGTTCACGCGCCGAAGCGACATGAAGGAAACGTGGGTGCAGTAGAGCTCAGGCTGGCGGAGGCGGTCCGCGGTTGCGATTGACGACCAGGTCGAGGTTGTCTTGAGGAGCCGGTTCGGCGGGTGAGTAGATAACAGGAACAGCCCTGAGGATGACCGTCACGGCATCGCAAGGCGGAGGTGGCAAAGCGACATCAGCACCGACGCGGCAAGCGTGGCACGGGGCGTGGGAGAACCTTCCGTCGGAACCGTCATCCCCGCAGAAGACGATTGCGGCACTTGTGAAGGCGAAGCCATCATGCGCAACGGCTGGAGCTGGAGCGTTGGCGAGGTTGAGAAGGACCAGCGCAAGCACAAGCAGTGCTCGCATCACCTCTTCAAAATATGGCTTTATCTGAGCCATGCCGTTCCCCCTAAGGCTTCCCTTAAATGGAAGGTCGGGAGCATGCCAGCCTTTTCCGCGGAGCGAGCCAAGGGGCCAGGTCAGTTGGCTATTCGAGTGCCCGGCCTTGCACCCAAGATCGCGACTGGCGATAGCTCTGCTGCTTGGACGCACTGCGCTAAACTCAAGGAACGCCGAGGAGCCGTTTTCGGGTGCCGTTTTCAAACGCATAAAGCCCCACAGGCCCGTGACACAGCGTGGTTGCGCAAGAGCATCCTGCAGACGCTAAGAAGGCGTGACCGTAGGGCTAGCGTTCGGTTTCATCGCTGCAGTGCACATCTCGTTGCTGCTGTGGAACGGCGACGACACCTTCTACCGAGGCGAACGATTTTATCGCGGCGCTGATAAGGAGCCAAAAAGCATTTCCCTAAGCAAGAGAAGCAAGCGATGCAACTTACTCGATAAACTCAGTAGTCTAATCCACATTTGCATGGGCCGGTGATGATCACGCGGCGTCATCAAATGGGGCGGCAGCTCGGAAAGGGCTTGCCGGATAGCTGAATGAACATTGCGCGTAATCTCCTTAAAGTCATGCTGGCTAGCGTCGCCCTCACATCGCTGGGCACCGTCGCCGCCTCTGCCGTCGATCTGCGGATCGGCTGGCAGCCGATCGTGGAGCCGAGCCGCGTGCCGCAGGCCGATGGCACCTATGAGCAAGCCACCGGCGCGACCGTGACCTGGAACCGCTTCGAAGGTGGCGCCGACGTTGTCGCCGCCATTGCTTCGGGCTCCATCGACATCGGTTATGTCGGCTCGAGCCCGCTCACCGTTGCTGTCAGCCAGCAGCTGCCGATCGAGACCATTTTCGTCGTCGGCAACATCGCCGAAGCCGAAGCGCTGGCGGTCAAGGGCGTCACGACGCCTGAAGAACTCGCCGGCAAGAAGATCGCCACGCCGTTTGTGTCCACCGCCCATTACAGCCTGCTCACCGCGCTCAAGCACTGGGGCGTGGATGCCGGCAGCGTCGAAATCCTCAACCTTCGTCCGCCAGAAATCGCTGCTGCCTGGGAGCGCGGTGACATCGACGGCGCCTATGTCTGGGATCCCGTCCTGACCCAGATCAAGTCAACCGGCGGCACCGTCCTGGCCGACAGCGCCGATGTCGCAGAATGGGGCGGCCCGACCTTTGACGCCTGGATCGTCCGCAAGGAATATGCCGAAGCAAACCCGGACGTGGTCGAAGCCTTCGTCAAGGTGACGGGCGACGCCTATGCCGCCTATCTCGCAGATCCCGAAGCCTGGAACGCCGAGTCCGCTGAGGCCGGCAAGATCGCCGAGCTTTCCGGCGCCAATGCCGCCGACGTTCCGTTGCTGCTCAAGGGCTATGTGTTCCCCTCGCTCGAACAGCAGGCCAGTGCTGACTTCCTGGGCGGTGGCACCACCGAAGCCATCGCCGCAACCGCTGCCTTTCTTGTGGAGCAGGGCCGTATCTCGGCAGCTTTGCCGGATTATTCCGGTGCCGTGACCACCAAGTTCGTCGAAGCCGCCATCGGCCAATAAACACCGAGATCGGGTGCCCTCCTGTCGCCCGACCCGTGCGCTGCCGCCTTCCCTTGGGCGGCAGCGTTCCTATGTTTTTCGGAGCGTCCAATGTCCGAACTTCGCCTCAACGCCGTTTCCTTTGTCTATGAAGGCGCTCGAACCAACGTGCTCGATCGCGTCACCCTTGGCATCGGCAAGGGTGATTTTGTCGTCGTGCTTGGCCAATCGGGATCGGGCAAGACCAGTCTACTCAACCTCGCGGCGGGTTTCCTCGAGCCGAACCATGGCCGCATCATCCTTGATGGCAAGGATGTCACCGGCCCCTCGGCGGAGCGCGCCGTGGTCTTCCAGGATGATGCGCTATTTGCCTGGTCCAACGCGCGCGACAACGTCGCATTTCCGCTCAAACTTCGCGGCGTTTCGCGCGACGAACGCAATGCCAGCGCCGATGCGCTGCTCGCCGATGTCGGCCTCGGCGGTCAGGGCGACAAAAAAATCTGGGAGCTGTCCGGCGGCATGCGGCAGCGTGTGGGCATCGCGCGGGCGCTTGCGGCTGAGCCCGAATTCCTGCTGATGGACGAGCCCTTGGGCGCACTCGACGCCATGACCCGCGACCAGATGCAGGAGCTCCTGCTGACGGTTTGGAGCCGCTCGGGCACCGGCGCGCTGCTGATCACCCACTCGGTGGAAGAAGCCTTGTTCCTCGCGACGCGCGTCGTGGTTCTGGCTGCCAATCCCGGCCGCATCGCCTTGACGCAAGATTTCGAATTCGGTCGCCGCTTCCTTGCGGGCGAGAACGCCCGTGCCCTGAAATCCGAACCCGCCTTCGTTGCGGCGCGCGAAGAGCTGATCGCGGCCATCCATCGCCCGGACTACGAGGTGGCAGCATGACCGTGGCGACTGAAGCGGCTCCCCTCTCTCAGGCAGAACGCGACCGGGCCAAGACCCGCCGGTGGCGCAAGGCGCTGCCGGCCCTCGCAGGCCTGGGCGTCACCGCCTTCGTGATCGCGCTTTGGCATGTGGCCAGCACGTCCGGTTGGGTCTCGCCGGTCTTTCTACCGCCGCCGGCATCGATCCTTTCCGCCTTCCTCCGCCTATTTCACACCGGCTATGTCGACAGCACGCTGCTCCAGCATATCGGCGCGAGCCTTTGGCGCGTTTTTTCGGCCCTGTTCTTCTCGGTGCTTGTTGGCGTTCCGGCTGGCCTCCTGATCGCCACAAGTCCCACCGGTCGCGGCGTACTCGACCCGATCGTAGAGTTCCTGCGCCCGCTTCCGCCGCTCGCCTACCTGCCGCTGGTCATCATCTGGTTCGGCATCGGCGAAACCAGCAAGGTGCTGGTCATTGCTCTTTCAATGGCACCAGCCATCATCATTTCCACGGCCGCCGGCGTGCGCTCTGCCTCCAAAAGCCAGGTCAATGCCGCGCGGGCCTTTGGCGCGACACCGCTCCAGCTTTTGACCCATGTGCTTTTGCCCGCGGCAGTTCCCTCAATCCTGACCGGCATTCGCATTGCCCTTGGCGCCGGGTGGACCACTTTGGTGGCGGCCGAACTCGTCGCCGCAGGCCGGGGGCTTGGCTACATGATCCAGTCGGCCGCGCAGTTCCTCGTCACCGATGTCGTCATCGCCGGCATCCTCGTTATTTCGGCCATAGCCTTTGCCTTCGAAGCGTTGCTGCGCTTCATCGAGCGCCGCTATGTGCCCTGGTCCCGCAATCAGTGAGCGCCATGAGCAAACCACTCGACTTCTTCTGGTTCATCCCCACCCATGGCGATGGCCGCTACCTTGGCTCGGGCGATGGCGAGCGGCAGCCCGATTTCCGCTATTTCAAGCAGATCGCCCAGGCAGCCGACCAGTTGGGCTACGAAGGCGTGCTACTGCCGACCGGCCAGAACTGCGAAGAGTCCTGGATTACCGCCACGGGTCTCGCCACTGTCACCGAGCGGCTTAAATACCTCGTTGCCCTGCGTCCCGGCGTCACCCTGCCGACCTTTGCCGCCCGTCAGGCCGCCGCGCTCGACCGGCTGAGCAATGGTCGCCTGCTGCTCAACGTCGTGGTTGGTGGCAATCCGGTGGAGCTTGCCGGGGACGGCGTGTTCCTGCCCCACGGCGAACGCTATGAACAGGCGGCCGAATTCCTCACCATCTTCCGCCGCCTCCTGTCCGGCGAAACTGTTGATTTTCACGGCAAGCATTATCGTGTCGAAGGCGGTCGCCTCGACCAGCGCGCAGTCCAGCAATCCCACCCGCCGATCTATCTCGGCGGCTCTTCCGATGCCGGGCAGGAGCTCGCGGCCGAACAGATCGACACCTATCTCACCTGGGGTGAGCCGGTGGCCCAGGTTGCCGAAAAGGTCGCTGCCGCGCAGGCCAAGGCGACAGCACGGGGCCGCAAGCTGCGCTTCGGCATTCGGCTCCACTTCATCGTGCGCGAGACCGAGGAAGAAGCGTGGCGCGAAGCCGATCGGCTGATCAGCAAGGTGTCCGATAGCCAAATCGCGGCAGCGCAAGCCCGCTTCACCCAGCAGATGGACAGCGTCGGCCAGCGTCGCATGGCCGACCTCCATGGCGGCGATCGCAACAAGCTCCTCGTCGCACCCAACCTTTGGGCCGGTGTCGGCCTCGTTCGCAATGGCGCCGGCACGGCGCTGGTGGGAACGCCAGACCAAGTCGCCGAGCGCCTGCGCGAATACCAAGAGGCCGGCATCGATCTCGTCATCGGCTCCGGCTATCCGCATCTCGAGGAAAGCTATCGCGTCGCCGAACTGTTGTTCCCGGCGCTGGGTCTGGGCAACAAGAAGCAGACCCTTGTCGAAACCGTCAGCAACGAGTTCTCCGTCGGCTTCCACGGCAAGGAGCAAATCCGGGTTTAGCCTTGCGCGAAGGGATAGTCGGTGTAGCCCGCCTCGCCCGAAGTGTAAAATGTCGCTTTGTCGGGTTCGTTGAGCGCGGCCCCGCTGAGGAAGCGCTGCGGCAGGTCCGGATTGGCGAGAAAGCTTTCTCCGAAAGCGACGAGATCGGCACGGCCGGTCTCGATAGCGGCGTTGCCGGTCGCTAAACCGAATTTCCCGGCGAGGATCAGAGGCCCGGTGAAGTTGGCGCGGATCGCTCCGGCGACGTAAGGTACGCCCTCGGGTTGCACGGGCGGCTCCACCACATGCAGATAGGCTGGTGCCCTGGCACTTAGCAGTTGGGCAATGGCAGTGAAATGGGCCACTGGATCGCTGTCGCCCATGCCTTGAAATGTGTTGGTCGGGGACACTCGCACGCCGATCTGCGAGCGTGGCCAGACCTGACTGACAGCATCGAAGATTTCGAGCAGGAACCGAGCGCGGTTGGCGGCGGACCCGCCATAATGGTCAATCCGTTGGTTGCTCGCATCGCGAAGAAATTGGTCGATCAGATAGCCATTGGCCCCATGGAGTTCGACCCCGTCAAACTCTGCCTCCTGCGCCAGCGCGGCGGCCAGAGCGTACTGTTGCACCAGGGTTGCGATGTCGGTGGTATCAAGTTCGGCCGGCGTCTCGTACGGCACTGGGCCTTTTGCCGTATAGATCTGCCCCGAAGCGGCGATCGCCGATGGCGCGATAACCCTGCCACCGGGTTCCAGTTGGCTTGCATGAGCCGCCCGACCCATATGGGAAAGCTGCGCAAAAATGCGGCCACCGGCCTCATGCACTGCCCGCGTCACCAGGAGCCAGGCATCGCGCTGCTTCTCATTGAACAGCCCGGGCCGGGTGGGACCTTGAAGACCGCTTAAGGGGTCGACCTCGATGGACTCGCTGATGATGAGCCCGGCACTGGCGCGCTGCGCATAATACTGCGCCATCAACGCCGTCGGCAGCTTCCCATACGCAGCGCGGCGACGGGTCATGGGGGCCATCACCACGCGGTTCGGGAAGTTGAGGGCGCCGATTGAAAAGGACGTGAGCAGTGGAGCGATCATGGCGTTGTCGGTCTGGGGGTCTTGTCGGGATTTTTGGGAAACATTATAACTGGGCGCGCCCGCCGGCTTGTCCGGTCGTCTACCGGATCGTCAGCAGTGCTCACCAAAAAAGGCAAATATGGATTGAAAGCCTTGTCGGCTTTGTCGCGGGCGCCGCATGGGCAACTGATGGGTATCGCGCAGCTGGCCGAGGCAAACAACATACCCAAAAAATTTCTCGATGCCATTCTTGCGGAGCTGCGCAATGCCGGTTTCGTGCGCAGCCGCAAAGGCAAGCTGGGCGGTTATGGCCTGGCAAAACCTGCCGAGGAGATCATGATTGGGCATGTGGTCCGCGTCCTTGATGGCCCGCTGGCGCCGATCCCTTGCGCTAGCCGCACGCGCTATCATCCCTGCCACGATTGCGATGTCGAAACCTGTCAGGTTCGCCACCTTATGCTCGAGGTGCGAAATGCCATTGCCGACGTGCTCGACAAGACCAGCCTGACGCAGATGGCCGCCATGGGTAGCGAAGAGCAGCTCGCGCAGGCTTTGTCGGCCTGAGCTAGGCAACTTTGGCTGCCGCCGGCGGAGCCGGGCGGAAAAGGTTTGGAAAGCCGTGCCGCTCGGCGAGCAGTTCGAGGATGCGGCCAGTGTCCGCTACAAAACTAAGTTCGGCGAAGTGCTTGGCGTCGGCCGGCGCGTCTTCTCCGAAGATGAGCAGGGGCAGCGCCTGATTGTGCTCGCCGACCAGCGCCACCACTTGCTGGCGGGGACGGGCGAAGGGCGCGCGGGTAATTTCGAGATTGCGAGCGCGATCGGGGAAGCTGGCCAAAAGGCCCTCGACCTGGTTGCAGAACGGACAAACAAAGGGGCCGTCCTCGCGGTCAGCGGCATTAAAGCCTGGTTCAATCAGGAAAAGCCTATCCTTGGCCATCATCTGCTCCGCTCGCCTGGACGCCTTGTGCGTCTCCTCATGGGGGAGAGAGTAAACCATGTTCATCATTAGTCTACAAAGATGATAGACGTAAATTTCATTTCGTTCGGCGGTCGTGAGAAACTGTACTCTTCGGTGATCTCCCGCGCTGGGGCAAGGGGCGCTAGCCTTGCGCTATAAGCTGCTTTCTCTTTGCGGAGTACCCCCGTGTCGATTGTCGATTTTGCCAGCTATCTTCCGGTTCTGGAGCCTCAAGTGGACGTGGCCGAGTTCAAGGACGCCATGCGAAACCTGGCAGGTGCGGTCAGCGTCATCACCGTGGGCACTGGTGAAAATCGTACCGGCTTCACGGCCACGTCAGTTTCGTCCTTCTCCGTCGAACCACCTACGATCCTGGTAAGCCTTAATCGCGATTCATCATCCTGGCCTGCCTTGCGCGATGCCAAATCCTTCGCGGTCAACATCCTGGCCGACAGCCAGTCTGCCGTTGCCGACCGCTTCGCCGGTCGCGGCGGCATCAAGGGAAATGACCGATATGTGGGCTCGGAGTGGAACCGCCTCGATAGCGGCACGCTGGGATTGAAGTCGGCTGTGGCGGTAATTGAGTGTGAACTCGATGAAGCGATCGAGCGGCATAGCCATGCCATCGTGCTCGGCCGCGTACGGTCGGTGGAACTCACGGCAGGTCAGGAGCCGCTGCTTTATTGGCGCGGGCAGTATCAGCAGTTGCTGCCCAACCGGGACCCGTTCATCAACTAAGTTTATCATCTAACAGCAAGAGGCCCGCACCTCCCAAAGATGTGCGGGCCTTTTCGTCTCTGCATGCTGGTAGGGGAGGCCGGTTCATGGTCGAACCGGCCTCGTTCGATCAGCTCTTGGGCAGACCCGGTGGATTGGTGCGGGATTGTTCGACGGCTTCAGCTGACACATTCCAGCGCTCAAGCGTTTGGGCATAGAGCCCGCTTTCGATCAGCCCGTTGAGGGCGATGGTCACGGCTTCGGCCAGGCCGGCGTCCTTGCGTGTTGTCACCGCGATCTCAGCCGTGACCGGCCAGCCGCCACTCTGTACGCCCACAAGGCGCGTTTGCCCGGTCGTTGCCGCAGCGTAGGCGAGCGTCGGATTAGGATTGAACTGTACGTCGGCGCGGCCGGACTGGATTGCCAGCTGCGCGGCAGCCGGATCGTCGTAATACTGCACTTCGATCGGTGCGAGCCCGGCTGCGATATTCTGGCGATCCCATTCGAGGATGATCTTTTCCTGGTTGGTGCCAGCGCCGGTGATGACCCTGAGCCCTGCAACATCCTCGGGCTCGTTGATTGCCTGGATCTCGCTGTCGCTGCGAACGTAAAACCCGACAACGTCCTGACGGTAGCTCGAGAAATCGAACTTTTCTTTGCGCTCCTCGGTGACCGTGACGTTGGAAATTACCGCATCGTATTTGCCCGACGAGACACCCAGCGGCCAATCCGGCCACGCGGTGGGCACGAGGTTGACCTTGAGCCCCAGCGAGTCGGCGATCAAGGAGGCGATGTCCGGATCAACGCCAATGACGGTCTGCGAGTCCGAGGCGTAGGTGGCAATCGGCGGATCGAACGGCGTCACCGCAACGGTGAACTTGCCGTCTTCGACGAACTGGTAATCTGCGCCGATAGCGTCGATTGCCTCCTGGTTAGGTTCTGCCTTGAGCCGCCCTGGCTGCTCGGGCGAGAGGTCGAACTCAACGGCAAAGCTGGCACTGGCAAGTGTCGCCACGGCAATGCCCGCCAGAAGGGTCTTGAGATGAAGGGTCATGATCGTTCCTTTGCGCATGCTGGGAGGACAGCCCGGTGCCGCGCCCGCACCAGGATATGTTGGCGGCTCAGGCCTTCGGCTTGGGCAAGCCCGGCGGATTGGTTTGCGACTGCTCGACACCTTCGGGCACGAGGTTCCACTGTTCGAGCAGTTCGGCATAGGTGCCGGTTTCGATCAGGTTGTTGATGGCAGCAGTAATCGGCTCGGCCAGCCCGCTATCCTTGCGGGTGGTGACGCCTACCTCGGCTGGATTGGGCCAGCCCGAACTTAGCGTTCCGACAAGCTTGGTGTCGCCGGTCAGCAGCGCGTGGTAGGCCTGCGGCGCATTGGGGTTGAACTGCACGTCGGCGCGGCCGGACTGGATGGCGAGCGAGGCTGCGGCGTCGTCGTCGTAATACTGGATCTCGACCGGAGCGAGCCCGGCTTCCTGGTTGAGGCGATCCCATTCGAGCGTGATGCGCTCCTGGTTGGTGCCCGAAGCGGTAATGACACGGAGGCCCGCGATGTCGGCCGGCTCGTCAATCGCCTCGATGGCGCTGTCCGCCTTGACGTACCAGCCGTGAACGCCCTTGCGATAGGTCGAGAAGTCGTACTTCTCCTTGCGCTCCTCGGTGACGCCGACATTGGAGATCACCGCGTCATACTTGCCGGCGGTGAGGCCCAGTGGCCAGTCGATCCAGGCGATAGGCACGATCTCCACCGGCACGCCGAGCACTTCGCCTACCAGCCGCCCGATATCGGCATCGAAGCCGACCACTGTCTTGCTATCGGTGGCATAGGTCGCGACCGGCGGGGCACCAGGGGCGATGGCGACGCTGAGAACGCCGTCCTTGGCGTAGTCGTAATCGCCCGGCAGCAGCGCCGCGAGCGCTTCGACCTTTTCGGCATGCAGCCGATTGGCTGGTTCGGGGCTGAGATCGAACGCCTGGGCCAGGACCGAAGCTGGCACTGCAGTGAGCAGCAGCGCGGTAGTGGAGGTGAGAAGGAGAGTGCGTCTATCGGACATTGTTGCGACCAGTTTGCGGAGGGTGAAGGGACGTGCGCCATCCTGCCGCTGACCGGCATGGTCTTGAGGAGAATGGCGCGAGTAGGGAGGTCTAGAGAACCTTGGCTAGGAACTCTCTGGTGCGGTGATGCGTCGGCGCGCTAAACAATCGCTCCGGCGCCGCGATTTCTAGAATGCGGCCGGCTTCCATGAAGACGATCCGGTCGGCGACTTCGCGGGCAAAGCCGATTTCGTGCGTGACGATCACCAGCGTTGTGCCGGATTTCGCCAGTTCCTTGATCACGTCGAGGACTTCGCCGACGAGTTCGGGATCGAGCGCCGAGGTCGGCTCATCGAACAGCAGCACCTTGGGACGGAGCGCCAGGGCGCGGGCGATGGCAACGCGCTGCTGCTGGCCACCAGACAGATGACGCGGATAAACATCGGCCTTGTCGGCCAGGCCGACGCGGGCAAGCAGGTCACGACCGGAAGCAAGGGCTTGTTCGCGTGGGACGCCGGCCACCGAGATCGGCGCCTCGACCACGTTTTCCAGCGCCGTAAGGTGCGGGAAGAGGTTGAAGTTCTGGAACACCATGCCGACACCCGCACGGCGGCGGCGGATGGCCGGTTCTTTCAGCTCATACAGTGCATCGCCGCGCCGTTCGTAGCCGATCAGTTCGCTGTCGATGGCAACGAGGCCGGTGTTCACGCGCTCGAGGTGATTGATCGTGCGCAGCAGCGTCGACTTGCCGGCGCCAGACGGGCCGATAATGGCAACCACTTCGCCCGACCCGACAGTGAGGTCGATATCGTCCAGCACCTTGAGGGTGCCGAAGCTCTTGTTGACGCCGTGGATCGCCACTTCGCCGCCGATGCGGCCGCTTTCGAAGCCCGCCAGGGGCTTGCGGTCGGCAACGACAGAGACCGGCGCTGCGGATGCGACTTCCGGTGCCTTGCGGCTGATGATCCGGAACAGCTTGTCCACCAGCGGCGGTAGGGCTTCGCGACGAGCGCCGCGGGAATAATACTGCTCGATGAGGTATTGGAAGGCTGACAGCACGACCATGATGATGAGGTACCAAACGGTCGCCACCATCAGCAGCGGAATGACTTCGAGGTTTCGCCGATAAATCACCTGCACGGTGTAGAAGAGCTCGGGCAGCGCCAGGACGTAGACAATGGACGTCGCCTTGGCGAGACCGATGATCTCGTTGAAGCCCGAAGGCAGGATGGCGCGCATGGCCTGCGGCAGGACGATGTGGACCGCCTGGCGCCAGCGGCTGAGGCCAAGCGCGGCGGCTGCCTCATGCTGGCCCTGGTCGACGGACAGGATGCCGCCACGGATGATCTCGGAGGAGAACGCCGCCTGGTTGAGGCTGAGGCCGATAACGGCGACGGCAAAAGGGCTCAGCGTCTGGACTGTGTCGAACTGCGCCCACATAATCTCGGTGAACGGCACGCCAAGATTGATCGTGGCGTAAAGATACCCGAGGTTGTTGAGTACCAGCAGCAGCACGATCAGTGGGATCGATCGCAAGAGCCAGATGTAGCCCCAGGACAGCGTCGAGAGCAGGGGCGACTTGGAGACGCGGGCAAAGGCCAGGAGGCCGCCAAGGATAAAGCCGATCACTGCCGAAACCGCGGTTAGCTGCAGCGTCCGACCAAGACCAGCGAGCACCGGCTCGGAAAAGAAGTATTCCGCAAAGACCGACCATCCCCAGCGCTCATTGGTGAAAACCGAATGAAGCGAGATGAGAATGATCGCGGCGGCGAGGACGGTCCCCGCCACGCGCCAGGGGTGGCGCGCTGGCACAATGCGCAGACGCTGCAAGTCTCGCGAGCTGGTTCGCGGAGCCGTCTCGAGACCGATATCGGTAACCGAAGCCATGTTGCACCTTTAATCTACTATATTTGTAGATATTAGTAGGACGAAGGCGCCGGAGAGAAGTGACGCCGTTGCAAGTTTAAGGGTCGCCGGAAACTATTTGCCCGCGGCGGCGGATCGTGGCGCATCACCATTTTCGTTGGCAAACAGCGCTCCGACAGGAAGCAGACGCTTTTCGAACGCCAGAATCTGTACCGTTTCGGGCTCGGCATCGAGGTCGAACAGCGGCGAGTAACCCGCGCGCAAGTAAAGCTCGCGCGCCTCTGGCTGACGGAAGCCGGTGGTGAGATAGACCTTTCGGTAGTTCTGACGGAGCGCTTGGGCCTCGAGCTCGGCCAGCACCCTTCGCGCCAGACCCTGGCGGCGATGATCGCGATCGGTCCACATCCGCTTGAGCTCTGCGGTATGTTCGTCGTAGCGCATGAAGGCGCCGCCAGCGATCGGCCGCTCACCGCGCAGAAGGAGCACGAAGGCGCCATCAGGCGCGCTGAAGCGCTCTGGCGGATAGCGATTCATTTCCTGGCTGGCGCCACCTTTCTCGAAGTAGTCGCCGTATCGTGTGTGATACTCATCGGTCAGTTGCTCGACCAGCGGCACGGCGACTGGGTCGGTCGGAAGCGTATAAAGGAAACGGTCGCTCATCAGCCGGCTGCCTTTTCCTCGGCCAGCGCATAGCGGCTTTCGCGAAACGGCAGACCAAGGTGATCGCGCAGGGTGGTGCCGATCTGATCGCGGTTGTGGCGTCCGCGCCGTTCAAGAATGGGCAAGACGTGCTGGTCGAAGTCCTCCCAGCCTTGCGCCGAGACTGGGAAGCCGAGCACGAAGCCGTCGGCGGCGCCGGTGTCTACCCACTCCTCGAGCTTGTCCGCGATCTTTTCCGGGGTGCCGTGGAATTCGCTGCGCGGGGTGGTCTGCTCCAGGGCCACTTCCCGCAAGGACTGGCCGAGTTGTTTGGCTCTTGCCTTGATCTTGTCGGTGCCGGACTGGAAATTATTGCAGCCGATATCTCCGAGTTCAGGGAACGGCGCATCCAGATCGTACTGGCTGAAATCGTGGTGATCAAAGAACCGGCCTAGATAATGAAGCGCCTCGGTGACGTTCACGAGGCCGGCGATCTCCAGATACTTGCGTTCCGCTTCCTCTTCCGTGGACCCCACGATGATGCCGACGCCGGGCAGCACCTTGATTGCATCGGCGCCGCGGCCATGAGCGATGGCGCTTTGCTTGAGCTTTTGCGTCAGCTCGCGATTTTCCGCGATGCTTGTCGAGGCGGCGAACACCGCATCAGCATGGCGTCCCGCAAGTTCGACGCCTGCCGGGGATCCGCCCGCCTGGAACAACACGGTCTGCCCTTGCGGCGAACGCTGGATATTTAGCGGACCCTCGGCCGAGTGGAACTTGCCCTTGAAGTTGAGCCGATGCAGCTTTTCAAAATCAGCGAAACGTCCGCTGGTGCGGTCGCGCACAAAGGCATCATCGTCCCAGCTGTCCCACAGACCCTTGACGATCTCGATGTGCTCGCCGGCGATCTCATAACGCAGGGCGTGATCAGGGTGCTGGATGCGGCCATAGTTCTTGGCAGAGCCTTCGAGCGGTGAGGTGACGGCGTTCCAGCCAGCGCGACCATTGCTCAACAGGTCGATGGAGCCGAACTGGCGCGCCACGGTGAAAGGGTCGCTATAAGACGTGGAGAGAGTCCCCACGAGGCCGATCGTGCTGGTGGTTGCGGCCAGGGCTGACAGCAGCGCGATGGGCTCGAAGCGGTTGAGGAAGTGCGGGATCGACTGCTCATTGATGTAGAGCCCGTCCGCCACAAAGGCGAAGGCAATGCCGGCGGCTTCTGCCTTCCTGGTCTGCTCGAGCAGAAATTGGAAGTTGACCGAGGCGTCGGCCGGGCCGCTTGGATGCTTCCAGGCGTTCATGTGGCCACCGGGGCCATGCAGCATAAGGCCGAACGGGATACGGGACTTGGTCATGGCATGTCTCCAGAAATCAGGCGGAAAGAGCTTGGGGTGCGGCAGCGGCGTCGCGCGCCGATGCGATCAGGCCGATGGCAACGAGGCGGCTGTCGCCGGGATTGAACAGATCGAGGATGAATTCCTCGATGCCGAACTGGCGGGCCAGCCTGTCCGTGGCGGCGATGATGTCGTGGCCGTCGCCGGCAAGCACATTGGCCTTGCGCTTTTCGATGGTGTAATCGACGGCGCCCGCTTGGCGGGCATATTCGGCCGCTTGCGCCTCGCTGCCCACCGTAACGCTCTGGCCGCCGGGGATGGTGACGCGGAACGGGGTAAAGCCAGAGGCAGTCTCGCGCGCTTTGCCGCCGTCCGGATCGACGATGGCTGCCAGGGCAACAATCGGGGTGCGGTGAACGAGGTTTCGATAAGTCGAGATCGCAGAGGCGAGCACGACATCGTCGCCATTGAGGTGCCGTGCGAAAACAAATTGCCAGCCAAGTTCAGCGGCTAGCTGCGCGCTTTCAACGCTGGCGCCCAGCAGGAACCGCTCGCTCTGCGTGTGCGGGGCAGGGGTAGCGGCCAGCCCTTCAACCCGCTCGGCCGAACCGGCGCCGAGATAGGCGTCGAACTCGCGCAGCTGCTGGGCAAAGTCCGGGTGGCGATCAGGATCGCGCCCTGCCTGCAGCGCCCTGGTCGAGAGCGGCAATCCACCCGGTGCCTTGCCGATGCCCACATCGATCCGCCCAGGGGCTAGGCTTTCCAGTAGATTGAAGTTCTCGGCGATCTTATAGGGGCTGTAATGCTGCAGCATGACGCCACCGGAGCCGAGGCGGATGGTGCTGGTCGCGGTGGCGAGCGCCGCGATCAGGATCTCGGGCGAAGAACTCGCAAGTTCGGCTGTGTTATGGTGTTCGGCCACCCAAAAACGAGTATAGCCCAGCGCCTCGGCCTGCTGCGCATAAGCGATGGTGCGGCGCAGGGCCGTGTATGCGGTCTCACCTTTTCCGATGGGGCTCTTGTCGAGCAGGCTGAGGCGATAAGACATGGCGGCTCCCGTCAAAACAGGTCACCACCATAAGTCTACAAACTTAGTAGATAAACAGCTCGGGAGCTTCCGAACCCCAAAATGGCAATGCTATTTCCCGCCGAAGCGCCGGCGCGATGTGCAACTTCTCCGGTTTTTCGAACAGGTGAAAGAAAGAGGCTGCCGCACGTCCTTTGCAAGGATTTGCCATTCTGGGTGCAAGATGGAAGCGTGCTCAGGGCTTTTCTCGAGCTTTTGGCGCCGGTGCTAAAACAATTTTCTCTACCGGCCCGCGAGAACAGGACAGGCTGGCGCGCCAATCACGATCAAGGTGATAGAGTTAGGCTAAACCGACACGGGAGATGAGACCATGTTACATTTCTTTGGCATTCTGACCTCCAGAATTGGTACGCGCAGCGCAGCAGCGAGCGAACAAGGAACGACCCATCTCGCTAGCAGGCTGCCTAGTTATTCCTTTGGGGCGGTGCCAATGTCGCGTGCCGAACAGGACGCCTGCTCTCGCAACGGCAAGGAACCGGTATTGGCTGCCGCGTCCGTTTTGACCAGCAACTGCAGCCGGTGACACCCATGAACAGCGTGCACGCGAAACCCTCGGTTACGATCATCGGTGGGGGCGCCAGCGGCGTGCTGCTGGCCGCTCACTTGTTACGTGATCCCGAGACCGACATCCGCGTGACGCTGATCGAGCGGCGCGGCGAGTTCGGGCAGGGCCTTGCCTATTCTGCCAGCCAGCGCGATCACAAGGTCAATGTGCCGGCCCGCGGTATGAGTGCCTTTGCCGATGATCCGGAGCATTTCTGGCGCTGGTTGCAGCAGCGGGGCTATCCTTCAGCGCACGGCTCCTGGGTCTTCGTGCCGCGTCGGCTCTATGGCGCTTACCTCGCTCATGTGCTGAGCGAAGCCGGCAAGTCCAGGCTGGGTCGCTTGCGCGTCCTTTCCGAAGAAGTCATGGCGGTGAGGGAAAGCAAGGCCGGCATCGAAACCATGCTCGCCAATGGCACCAGCATCGTCAGCCGTCATGCCGTGCTTGCCGTCGGTCACGAAACGCAGCCGGCGCGCAGCCGGGGTATTGCCGTCCGCGTCGGCTCGGAGCGCGATACGCCGCTGCAGTCAGATGCGGCGGTTATGATCCTCGGATCAGGCCTCAGCATGGTGGACGCCTGGCTCTCGCTGGCGGATGCCGAGCACCGAGGTCCGATCACGGTGGTGTCGCGCAACGGTCTCTTGCCCAAGGGTCATCGCGACGTGCCCCCGATCAGCATCGATTCCGCCGACGTGCCCTTCGGCACCAGCCTGCCGTACTTCATGCGGTGGTTTCGTGATCTGGTGCGCGAAACCGAGGCGCATGGCGGCGATTGGCGCAGCGTGGTCGATGGCTTGCGCCCCTATAATCAGCGTATCTGGCAGAACTGGCCTGCCCACACCAAGCGGCAGTTCCTTCGGCATCTGCGCCCTTGGTGGAACATTCACCGTCACCGGTTGCCGCCCGAACTGCACGATCGGCTGGTTCGCGCCGTTGCAAAGGGACAGGTGCATCTGGTTGCCGCTGAATTCGTCGGGGTCGATCGGGTTGAAGGTCAGGTCCGCGCTCAGATCCGCCGTCGCGGATCAAGCACGCGCGAAACGCTTGAGGTGGCCCGCGTTTATGATTGTGGCGGGGTGAGCGTCGATGTGATGTCCAGTTCCAATCCGGTGATCCGCGACCTTGTTGCAAACGGCCGCGCCAGAGCCGATGCGCTCCATATCGGCCTTGATGTCGACGAGCACTGCGCCATCGTCGACAAGGACGGCAAATCCACGGACCGCCTTTTGGTAGTTGGGCCGCTGACCCGGGGCCGCTTTTTCGAGATCGAAGCCATCCCTGACATACGGGTGCAGGCTGCCACCTTAGCAACGGGGATCTTGTCGCAAGGCCACTGGTAGCAGCTTGAGCACCTGCTCCATTTCGCGCTACTGACAAAACCCAGCCCAATCACAAAGAACAGCACCGGGCGACGGGTACAACCCTTGAACAAAACCCACAACGCCACACGAACCATTGCGACCGAAATCCTCGAAAGAGACTGGTCGGCAACAGCGTTTGGTCCTTTCGAAACTTGGCCAACGTCGCTTCGCACGATGGTCTCGTTCATGCTCGACGCAGACACACCGGTTTGGCTTGCCTGGGGCCCGGAGCTGACGCTGCTCTATAATGACGCCTATCGCCCCCTGCTCGGCGACAAGCCGCCTGCCTTGGGCCGGCCGCTCAGGGAGGTTTGGGGAGAGGTCTGGGACACCGTCGGCCCGCTGATTGACCAGACGCTGTCCGGCCGTGGCGTCGTGGTCGACAATGCCGGTCTCCGCGTCGACCGCGGCCACGGCCTTGAAGATGCATGGTTCAGCTTTTCGTATACGCCGCTGCGCGACCGAGAAAAGGTCGCGGGCCTCATCTGCCTCGTGACCGAAACCACCGAGCAGGCGCTGACTAGGCGTTCCGAGCAATTCCTGAGCCGCCTCGAAGAAGACCTGCGCACGCTGGCAGATCCGGCCGAGATCATCCAGGTCTCGCAGCGCTCGCTTGGCCAGCACCTTGAGGCCAACAGGGTTGGCTACGGGTCGGTTGATGTGACCGAACGCTTCTTTACCACGGAGAACAACTGGACCGACGGGCTGATCGAAAGCTTCAACGGTACCCATGACCTGGCTGGCTTCGGTCCCGAAATCCACGGCGCGCTCAAGCGGGGCGAGCCGCTCGTGGTCGATGATGTTTATAACGATCCTCGTATCGCGGATGACGCCAGCAAAGCCGCCTTTGCCTATCTGCAGACATCCTCCGCCTTGACCGCAAGCCTCGTCAAGAATGGCCGCATGATCGCAGCCTTCTACATCCATTGCCGCGATGTGCGGAAATGGACGCAGGCCGAGACCAAGCTCATCCAAGATGTCGCCGAGCGCACCTGGTCAGCGCTGGAGCGCGCTCACGCACAAAATGCGCTCGAACGCGCCAATCGGGAGCTCGAGCAGCGGGTCGAGACCAAGACGCGTGACCACGATCGGTTGTGGAAGATTTCCCAGGAACTGATGCTTGTGGCCGATCACGAAGGCCGCATCACCTCGGTCAATCCTTCGGCAACGCGCATCCTGGGATACGATCCCGAGCACCTGACCGGGCGATTGCTGACCGATTTCATCCACCCCGATGATCTTGCTTCTACCGAGCAGGAAATTCGGCGCCTTTCGGAGGGCCTCAGCACCCTGGCCTTCGAGAATCGCTACCGGCATGAAGACGGCACTTATCGTGTCCTCAACTGGACGGCCGTTCCCTTCGAAAATCACATCCACGCCGTGGGCCGCGACGTGACGGCCGAGCGGGAAGCTGGGCAAGCGCTGCGCCAGACGGAAGAGGCGCTTCGCCAGGCGCAGAAGATGGAGGCCGTGGGCCAGCTCACGGGCGGCATCGCCCACGATTTCAACAACATCATCGCGGGCATCACGGGCAGCCTCGAACTGATGTCCAAGCGCCTGGCGCAGGGACGCGTTGCGGAGATCGAGCGCCACATCATCGGTGCCACCGGTGCCGCCAACCGCGCGGCCAATCTCACGCAGCGGCTACTGGCCTTCTCCCGCCGCCAAACGCTCGAACCCAAGCCGACCCGCCTGTCCGCCCTGATCGCGGGCATGCTGGAACTGATCCAGCGCAGCGTAGGGCCGGAGATTGAGGTCAAGACAGTCGAGGAGGACGATCTCTGGACGACCTTCCTCGATATTGGACAACTCGAAAACGCCCTGCTCAACCTCTGCATCAATGCGCGTGACGCCATGCCCGATGGCGGCACCATCACCATCCGGTCAGCCAATACGCGTTTCGATGCTTCTGAGGCTCGACAGCATGGCCTGGGCGCCGGAGACTATGTATCCCTGTGCGTCGAAGACACCGGCGTCGGCATGCCGCCAGAGGTGGTACAGCGGGCCTTCGAGCCATTTTATACCACCAAGTCCATGGGGCAGGGTACCGGGCTAGGCCTTTCCATGGTCTACGGCTTTGCCGGGCAATCGGGCGGCGCCGTCAACATCCGGTCCAAGGTTGGCGAAGGCACGGTAATCTGCCTTTACCTGCCGCGCCATCAGGGTCAGTCGCTCGCGGACGATGCAGAAAATGCTGCGTCCGAGGCCATCTTACCCAAGGGCAAGGAAACGGTCCTAGTCGTCGATGACGAGCCGCTGGTCCGCATGGTCGTCGTCGAAGCGCTGGAAGACCTCGGCTATTCGATCCTCGAAGCTGGGGATGGCGCCTCGGCCCTCAAGGTGCTCGAGTCCGATGCTGTGATCGATCTCCTGGTGACCGATATCGGCCTGCCCGGCGGCATGAATGGCCGCCAGCTCGCTGCCGCCGCCAGGCAGGTCTGGCCGGTTCTCAAGGTCCTGTTCATCACCGGTTATGCCGAGAACGCCGTTCTCAATCACGATAACCTGGAGCCGGGCATGCAGGTCTTGCCCAAGCCCTTCCAGATGCACACCCTGGCTCAACGGGTGCAGGACCTATTAGCCCGGTGAAGCGGCAGCATCGATAGTCTACATCAGACAAACCTGCCTAGCCGCCGCCTTCTGCCTTGCTTGACTGCAGCCAGGGGCTCGGGTTCGGACGAGGACGTCGTGGCACCGCTGAAACTACAGAGACCAACGGATCTAACGTCTCACCGCAGAACTCAGTCTCAGCGTCGTTGGTCAACAAGATCAGGAAGTTGTTTTCTATCAGAGAAACTGGTGCTGCCGGACAGGATTGAACTGTCGGCCTCTCCCTTACCAAGGGAGTGCTCTACCACTGAGCTACGGCAGCATCGTGTCGGCTGATGCGGGCAGGGCCCTGCGGCGACGGGGGCTCCTTTGCCATAGGGTCCGGCTCGACGCAAGCGCAAAAAGGGCATATTACCCAGCCATCGACTCGATCACCGGCAAACCATGGGCAAATCGGAACAGGCGGAGCTGCGCGAGCAAAGATTGGCCGCAAAGCTGCGTGAGAACTTGAGGCGCCGCAAGGATCAGGCCAAGGCACGTGCCCTCGGGGACGATGCCGGTGGTCCCGAGCCGGACCCCGGAACGGACACGGACAATAAACCATAAACCATTTCCGGCGAACATCGCGTTTCACCGTCATGAGAACGGCTGGTCTGGCCTACGCGGCAACGAAGACCTCGCCTTGCCTCCCCAGGGAACGGGCCCCAAGGGCCCATTATGAGGACTTCACTTTATGGATCGTATTCGTTTGGTCGGTGGCAATGAGCTCGTGGGCGAAATCCCGATCTCGGGCGCCAAGAATGCCGCTCTGCCGCTGATGATCGCTTCGCTTCTGACCGAAGAGCCGCTGGTGCTGCAAAACGTGCCGCGCCTTGCCGACGTCAAGCAGCTCGAGCGCATCCTCGAAAACCACGGTGTCGACATCTCCGTCCAGGGCCGCCGCCGCGGCGAGGACGATGTGGTCGGCCAGCGCATGACCTTTCATGCCGCCGACATCGTCGACACCACCGCGCCCTATGAGCTCGTATCCAAGATGCGCGCCAGCTTCTGGGTCATCGGGCCGCTCCTGGCCCGTTGCCACGAGGCCCGCGTGTCGCTGCCCGGCGGCTGCGCCATCGGCACCCGCCCGGTCGATCTTTTCCTTTACGGCCTCAAGGAACTCGGCGCCGAAATCGACATCGACGACGGCTATGTGGTCGCCCGCGCGCCCCAGGGCGGCCTTGTCGGCGCGACCGTCAACTTCCCCAAGGTCTCGGTCGGCGCCACGCACACTATTCTGATGGCCGCGACCCTCGCCAAGGGCACGACCGTCATCGAGAATGCTGCCCAGGAACCCGAAATTACCAATGTCGCCGAATGTCTTGTCGCCATGGGCGCCAAGATTTCGGGTATCGGCACCAGGACGCTGACCATCGAGGGCGTCGAGCGTCTGCATGGCGCGACCGTCGACGTCATCCCCGACCGCATCGAAACCGGCACTTTCGCCATGGCCGCGGCCATGACCGGCGGCGACGTGCTGCTCAAGGGTGCGCGGCCCGAACACCTCCAGGCTGCGCTCGATATCCTGGCCCAGACCGGCGCCGAGCTCACAACCGAAGCCAATGGCCTGCGCGTTCGCCGCAACGGCTCCGGCATCAAGCCGGTCGACGTCGATACCGACCCGTTCCCGGGCTTTCCGACCGATCTTCAGGCCCAGTTCATGGCGCTGATGACCATGAGCCAGGGCACCAGCAACATCCGCGAGACCATTTTCGAGAACCGCTACATGCATGTGGCCGAACTCGCCCGTTTCGGCGCCGACATCGCCGTTCATGGCCAGCTCGCCACGGTCCATGGCCGCTCCCAGCTCAAAGGCGCCCAGGTCATGGCCACCGACCTGCGCGCTTCGGTCTCGCTGGTCATCGCCGGTCTCGCCGCCAAGGGCGAAACCGTGGTCAACCGCATCTATCACCTCGATCGCGGCTTCGAACGCCTTGAGGAAAAGCTCAGCCGCTGCGGCGCCGAGATCGAACGGCTAGCGGGCTGAGAGCCGTCCCATGGGGGCCGATCACGCCGGTGGCGTGATCGGAGGCGAGCAGGCCATGAGAGCTATGCTCGAATGGCGGGAGTTTTGTGCGTCGCTAGCGCGGCGCACCGACCATCTCGCGCAACCGCACGGCGTCGCGAAGCGCAGCACCCGATGCGGTATTGTCGAAGATGCACCAGACCGGTTCCGGCGCTGCCGTGATCAGCCCGGCATAATGCCGCAGCGCCTCATCCGAATAGGCCGAATAGTAGATCTTCGGCGATCCATGCAGCCGCAGATAGCGCGCATGCTTTGCCGCCGCAGCCAGCTCCTCCTTTTGCGGATCCGCCAGCACGCGCCCGACACCGACATCGGCCAACAACGCATCGACCTCCGCCCCCACCCAGCTCACATGCCGCGGTTCGAGATATACCGGCACGCTCGTCTGTCGCCTAACGGCCTCAAGGAAGGGACGCGCGACCAACGGGTCGAACTCCAGCTTTGGCGGCAACTGCACCAAAACCGCACCGAGCTTTTCTCCTAGAGGCGCGACATCCTCAAAGAACAGGGCAATGTCGTCTTCCGCCCCGACCAACGCCTTTTCATGCGTCACGGTCCGGATCAGCTTCACCGAAAACCGAAACCCCTCCGGCACCGTATCGTGCCACCGCTGCCATGTGCTGCGCCGGTGCTGCCGGTAAAAGCTTGAATTGACCTCCACGACCGAAAGCACCGAGGCATAGCGCTCCAGCGCGCTGCCCTCCTGCGCAAAACTCGGCAGCGCCCGCTCCACGCTCCAGCCTGCTGTTCCGATCAGGTTTGTGATCATGCCGGCTTAATCATCGTCAAGCCAAGGTGTTCCCCTCTCTCGGAAGTGGCCCCTCTCCCGTAAGCGGGAGAAACAGTCACCCCCTTCCGAGCGCCGCTAGGCTCGTCCCTCGCCAAGCTCTGCTTGCCTTCCCCTCTGAGGGGGAAGGTGACACCGAGCGTTGTGCACTCCCCCGCCAAGCCCACTGCACATACCCTCCCCCTCAGAGGGGAGGGTACCAGAGCTAGGCCGGCACGGCCGTAGCGGCGGTAGGGAGGGGGTGCCTAATGCTTCCACATCCTCGATCTATCCCCCTTATCCCCACCCCCAATCCCCTGTGCCATTCTCACCCTCATCCCCGCCACACACGCGGTGCCGACGAAGCGCCGGGTGGGGAGACGGGTCGCCCGGGGTCGCCCGGGGTCGCCTGGGCGAGTGCGTGGATGCCGACGCTGGCCACCGTTCTTGAGTGGTCCACCCGAGGCGTGCGCAAAAATCCCGATCGTGCGAAGCGGCTTTCGCCTCTTCACTAAACCTTACTTCGAGGCGAAAGCCGCTTCTCACCGTGCAACCGCGATGCCTCCGGCCGGGCGGCGCTTCCGCATGTCCCTGCACACCCCGCATTGCCCCCACCCCTACAACCTTGTAGATGCAAACGTCGACGCCGACATAAGCACATCTTTAGTCCAACAAGGCCTTCCCATGACTGATCTCAAGCTGATCGCGCTTGATGCCGAAGACCTCGAAGTCGTGTCCGCCCATGTGCAGGACGCCGTGATCCGCACCACTGACATGGGCTATGCCAAGGCCGACCGCCGCTTTGCCCTTCTCATGAACCGCTTCGATTGGACCTCCGACGAGGGTCGCGGCAAGGGCCTGCGCAAACGCGCCGCGCTGCACTTCGATGGCGTCACCGATGTCAAATATGCCGGCTTCGACCCATCGGCGCCCGAGGGTGTCCTCGAACTCCTCGCCATCCATTTCGAACCCACCGACGCGCCTTCCGGCATTGTCGAGCTTCGCCTTGCCGGCGGCGGCACCGTTCGTCTCGATGTCGAATATCTCGAAGCCCGCCTCGCCGATCTCGGCGCCGCCTGGGCTGCCGCCGCCAAGCCCAAGCACGACTAGATCCATGCCCCTTCGTCTCGATAGCATAGAGCCCGATTTCGAAACCCGCTTCACCGACCTGCTCGGCGCCAAGCGAGAATCGAGCCAGGACGTCAACGACACCGTGGCCACGATCATTGCCGATGTGCGCCGCCGCGGCGACGAGGCGGTAGTCGAGCTGACCAACCGCTTCGACCGCGCCGATGTCACGGCCCAAACCCTACGCTTCACCGCCGGCGAAATCGCCAGTGCCGCCGCCCAGGTTCCTGCAAATGTTCGCGCGGCGCTGCAAACGGCGCATGACCGCATCCGCTCGCATCACCAAAAGCAAAAGCCCGAAGACCACGTCTATACCGACGCTCTCGGCGTCACCCTCGGCTCTCGCTGGACCGCCGTCGATGCGGTCGGCATCTACGTCCCCGGCGGCCTTGCCTCCTATCCTTCCTCGGTGCTCATGAACGCTGTGCCCGCCCATGTCGCCGGCGTCAGCCGCATCGCCATGGTCGTGCCCACGCCCAATGGCGAGATCAACCCGGCCATCCTCGCCGCGGCGCAGATCGCCGGCATCACCGAAATCTACCGCATCGGCGGCGCCCAGGCCGTCGCGGCTCTTGCCTATGGCACCGCCACCATTCCGCGCGTCGATAAGGTCACCGGCCCCGGCAATGCCTATGTCGCCACCGCCAAGCGCCAGGTCTTCGGCCAGGTCGGCATCGATATGATCGCCGGGCCCTCCGAAGTCTTGGTCATCGCCGATGGCTCGGCCAACCCCGCCTGGGTTGCCGCCGATCTCATCGCCCAGGCCGAGCATGGGGCAGGGGCCCAGTCCATTCTTGTCACCACCGACGCCCGCCTCGCCGACGCGGTGGAAAGGGAAGTCGATCGCCAGCTCACCCTCCTGCCCAAGGGCGACATGGCCCGCGAGGGCTGGGACGAACTTGGCGCCATCATCACCGTCGCCTCGCTCGACGAGGCCGCCGGCATTGCCAACCGTATCGCGTCCGAACATGTCGAACTGGCGCTCGACGACCCCCAGGCGCTGCTCCCCGCCATCCGCCATGCCGGCGCGATCTTTCTTGGCCACCACACGCCCGAAGCCATCGGCGATTACGTCGGCGGCTCCAATCACGTCCTGCCCACGGCCCGCTCCGCCCGTTTCGCCTCGGGCCTTGGCGTCCTCGATTTCATGAAGCGCACCTCGATCCTGGGCTGCACCCCGTCCTCGCTTTCGGCACTCGCCGAACCGGCCGTGACCATTGCCGGCGTCGAAGATCTCGACGGCCATGGGCGTTCCATTTCCATCCGGCTCAACCATTGAGCATCTCGATGGGCAAAGAGGCGGTGGCGACCACGGACAAGGACCGGCTGGTCACCGTCACGCTCGATCCCAACACCATCATCTCGATCAATCCCGACGAGGTGCATGAATGGCGCAGCGCCATCTATGACCTGCTTGAGGACAATAGATTCAAGCCAGCCCGCGTCTCCGCCGTTGGGCCCTATGCCCTTCACGTCTCGATCATAGGCAATTCCATCGTTCTCGATGTCCGCGACCCCGAAACCTTCCAGCCGATCGCCGCGCATTACCTGTCGCTGACCCCGTTCCGCCGCCTGATCCGCGATTACTTCCGCATCCGCGACGCCTATTACGAGGCCATCCGCTCGGCCCAGCCCTTCCAGATCGAAACCGTCGACATGGCGCGGCGCGGCATGCACAACGAAGCCGCAGAGCTCTTGCGTACCCGCCTCACCAATAAGCTGATCATCGACCTCAACACGGCGCGGCGCCTCTTCACCCTCATCTGCGCCGTCCAGCCCTATGCCTCGCGCATCGACGAGGCGACGAGCCAACTGCCCACCGTCCTCTTTGTCTGTTCCATGAATTCGGTGCGCTCGCCCATTGCCGCAGCCCTTGCCCGCCAGGCCTTTCCCGGCCGCGTCATCGCTCGCTCCGTCGGCGTCCATGGCGGCAAGGCCGATCAGTTCGTGCACGAGGTCATGGAAGAGGTCGGCATTGATATGAGCGTTCACACGCCCCATATCCTGGACGAGCTGGTTGCCAACCACTTCGATCTCGTCATCACCCTTTCCGCCGATGCCCCCGACGCCGTCGCCCGCAAGGGCCTCGAAGCCGGTGCGGTCGAAGTATGGGACGTTCCTGATCCCTCCCTCGTCGAGGGCAATCGCGAGCTGGTCCTGGGGGCGTATCGGGATCTGCGCGATGGGCTACGCAAGCGCGTCAGGAGCCGGCTCGAGCCACTGGTTTCCGGTGGTTCACAAAACCATTGAATTGAAGTAGGTAGGGGCCACTTTCCGACCCGTGGCCGGCGAGCGATGCCCCTATGGGTTTGATCAGGAGATAGAATGGCGAAGGAAGAAGTGCTCGAATTCCCGGGCGTGGTGACTGAATTGCTCCCCAATGCGACGTTCCGCGTCAAGTTGGAAAACGAACACGAGATCATCGCACACACCGCTGGCCGCATGCGCAAGAACCGCATCCGCGTTCTCGCCGGCGACAAGGTCCTGTGCGAAATGACCCCCTACGACCTTACCAAGGGTCGCATCACCTATCGTTTCAAGTGATCTGAGCTGATGGCCGGACGTCCCGAACTGATCCTGGCCTCCGCCTCGCCGCGTCGGCTCGCCTTGCTGAACCAGATTGGCGTTGAGCCCGAGCATCTGGTGCCGGCTCATGTCGACGAAACGCCAGAAAAGGGCGAACTGCCGCGCAAGCTGGCGCAGCGCCTGGCCGACCTCAAGGCTCTGACGGCGCAGCACAAGGCCCGCGTTGCTGGCTTTGGCTCCAATGCGCTCGTGCTTGCTGCCGATACCGTCGTTGCCGTCGGCCGGCGAATCCTGCCCAAGGCCGAGACCATGGAAGAGGCATCCGACTGCCTCCGCATGCTTTCCGGACGTTCGCACCGCGTCTTCACCGGCGTCACCCTGATCACCCCCTCCGGCGCCCGCCGCCATCGCCTGGTCGAGACCCGTATCCGCTTCAAGCGCCTCTCCAACAAGGAAATGGAAGCCTATCTCGCTAGTGCCGAATGGCGCGACAAGGCCGGTGGCTACGCCATCCAGGGCATTGCCGGTTCTTTCGCCGTCAAGATGTCCGGCTCCTATTCCGCCGTGGTCGGCCTGCCGCTCAACGAAGTGACCCAGCTTCTTGCCGGCGAGGGCTACCCCGTCCACTTCAACTGGCTCAACCAGTCCACCCTTTCGGGCGTCTGATGGCCGAAAAAAAGTGCCCCATCTGCGGCAAGCCGACGGTTGAGAAGTTCAAGCCCTTCTGCTCCAAACGTTGCGCCGACGTGGACCTTAACCGCTGGCTAAGCGGCACCTATGTCATCCCCGCCAAGGAAGACGAACCCGGCGATGACAAGGACGAAGATCAGTTTTGACCTTGTCGCCTCTGTCCCCTTGGGAGAAGAACCGAGGGTGGGATGGGGCCACACACGCGGAGTGAAGGATGACCTTATCCACACCACCTTTTCCCGCTTGCACGGCAAAAACCCTTCCCCTATAAGGCCCGTGGCTTGCAGCACTCCGCTGCAAACGCCCGATGCCCAGATAGCTCAGTTGGTAGAGCAGCGGATTGAAAATCCGCGTGTCGCTGGTTCGATTCCGGCTCTGGGCACCATCTTCCCAAAAGATCATCTCCGTCCGCTCATCTTGTCCATGGGGCTGGCAGCCATGGCAAACTGTGCGGAGTCGTTGGGCGGTCACATTGGTCTAGATAGGCGCTTAGCTCATTCGCAAAAGTTTGCATGTTGCGCGCTGCGAAAGCCTTGGCTAGAGAGAAGAGGCAGACAAACACCGCCTGCTCAGATGCACCCGTAGCTCAGCTGGATAGAGCGCTGCCCTCCGAAGGCAGAGGTCGTGAGTTCGAATCTCGCCGGGTGCGCCAAACTGCAAACCGTTCAGAATATAAGTGTGAACTGACGACCGGCGCGTCGTCTTTGGGGCCGGAAGCGGAATGGCAGGTTTTGGAAAATGACGCTCGATTAGCTGCCGCTCAACGGGCGATGAACTAGGGGTGGCTCCCGACCCCGATTGAGACGTTTTTAGCTTTTAGGAGGTGGTCTTGAAGGCTGCCGTTCGTAGGTCTGGCGGGGTAGTGGTGAGGTGGGCAAGCAACCCTAAAGAAAGGCGCCTTGGTCGACTAATCGCTGACGCACTTGAGCAAACTGCACCTTCCCCCTGAGTTCCGCACTAAAGGCGGCCGCGACGCCGGCGGCATGGCCAGTGGCGAAGGCCGTTCCCATGACACGCAGCGACCCATAGGCAATGTCGTCTGCACACCCAATAACCCGGCCGCCCAGCCAGACATTCTCAAGCTCGCGCTGGCGCAGGCTGTCGAGCGGAATATGGTAATAGCCGTCGCCGCCAATCTGCCGGTAGGTTGCGCCCGAAAGACCTTTATGGACTTCGGACGGCCAGCAGCCACAGGCAATGCCGTCGTCCCGCAGCCTGCCGTTCAGCACATCGTCCCCGCTTATGGCTGCCAGTGGCTTGGCCGGACCCGATTCTCGGATGCCCGCCTGAGGCCCGGTTGCCACGATATAGGCATGCTCGAATGCAGGTACGGCATCTTTCAGCCGGGCCACCGAGCGCCAAGCGAGGTCCCGCCCGACGGTTTCGGCGCGGGTCAGGGATTCGCCGGTCAGCCCATCTGTGAGCATGTCGATGCCCAACCACCAAAGGTCGCCGGATTCGTGCAGCTTGAAGAGGCCGCCGCCGCCCGCACGGATGCGGGCGTCAGCATATTCGACATTGATGCCGTCGAGACAGTTGGCGACCTCTTGGCGGTCCCAGGTGCCTTCTCCAACGCCCCCGATCCGTACGGGAAACGAGCCGGGGGATCGCTCATCGATGGACTTGTCCCGATCAGCCACGCTGCCCCCGGCGAGGCGCACAAGGTCAGCATCCCCACTCGCATCGACAAACGCATTGGCGCTGTATTGTCTCGGCCCGGCGTGATCCTGCAAGGTGACCGCCTGAAGGACGCCGTTCGAGTTTGCGGCCTGAACAAGCCGGGTGTGGGTTAGAACGTCCACGCCAGCGTCAGCGACCACCTTATCGAGTGCATGCTTGACGGCTTCGGGGTCGATCATCACGATCCAGTTTCCGGTGCGGTTACGCTGCGGTTCGGCATTGGCACCAAGCGCATCGAGCGCTTCGAGCACGCTCGCGCCCACGCCCCTGACACCCATGATGGGCTTGGTGGCACTGGTCCAGAAGCCGCAGTAGGCCAGCACATTGGAAGACGTCGCCGCGCCGCCGAGAAATCCGTAGCGTTCGACCAGGAGCGTCCTTGCACCCGACCGGCTGGCGCCAACGGCGGCGGCTATGCCGGCTGACCCTCCACCAACAACGATCACATCGTAGTGCTGCTCAGTCAATTTGGTACCCCATGAAGCGTGCCACGTCGTTGGTTTGGGCCTCGGCCATCGCGTCGCCGGAAATGGTGCGCAGGCCTCTGTCTCGCGCGGCCCGCAAAAGCGGTGTGTCATTCGGCTTGGTGACGACATCGGCAATGCAGCACCGTGCTGGCAGCACAGCCAGGGATTGTGAGGGCAATGCCGATCCAACGCCGCCCATGCCGGCCGTCGTGGCATTGACGACGAGGCTGATCACCTCGAGTCCGCCTGGCTCGCCGGCAATGATGTTGTGGCCCGCAGTCGCAAAACGTGCGGCGATGGCGCTGGCCTTCGCGGCATCGAGATCCGAAATCCAGACCTCGGCGGCGCCCGCTTCGGCGAGAGCCAGCGCTATCGCACTGCCCGCAGCGCCTGCTCCGATCACCCAGCATTGCTGACCGTTGATCGGCACGTTGTCGGCCGACAGCGCGCCGATCATGCCAGAGCCGTCCAGCATATCGGCCAGCAGTGTGCCGTCGTCCTGCCGACTGACCACGTTGGCGGCGCCTAGCAGGTGTGCTCGTGGTGTCAGCCTGTCGGCAAGACCCGCCATTGCCACCTTGTGCGGGAGGGTAATGACAGCGCCCGGAATATTGCCCGCCGAGCGCAGAAGCCCGGCAAAATGCGGCAAGGCTTCGGGCAGAATATCCATCGGCACCATGACCGCATCGATGCGCTTGTCCCGAAAGCGGTCATTGATCACGCCAGGCATGTGGACCTGCTGTACAGGATGCCCAACCATGGGGATGACGGTTGTCGTGCCAGAGACGTTGGAGCTCATGCGTGCTGCCGATGCAGTTTTGGCGTATCGGTGTCGCCGCGCTGCCGCTGCGCCAGAAACAGGTCGGGTGACAGCTCGCCGGTCGAGACCGCCCGTTCGATCAGTTCAGTGGGATGGGTGATGTCGATGCCCTGTGCCGACAGCCAGTCGTCGTCGAAATAGCTGTCGGCATAGCGCTCACCAGAATCGCAGATCACACTGGCGATCGAGCCGGTCTCGCCGCGCTGCTTCATTTCGGCAGCCGCCCACAGGACGCCAATGAAGTTGGTACCGGTCGATCCGCCGACGCGCCGCGACAGCAGGCCTGAGAGGACGCGGCATGCCGCGATGGAGGCGGCATCGGGGACCTTGAGCATGGCGTCCACAACATTGCCGATAAACGATGGCTCAACTCGGGGCCGGCCGATGCCCTCGATCCGCGACGCGCGCAGCGAGACGGAATTCGGATCGCAGTCGCGCCAGCCCTCGTAGAAGGCGGAATATTCCGGGTCGGGGACGCAAAGGCGGGTCGCAAGGCCCCGATACAGGATGTAGCGCCCCAGAGTTGCCGACGTGCCGCCCGTGCCGGCACCCATGACGATCCATTGCGGAACCGGGTGGGGCTCGAGCGACAGCTGGTTCAGGATGGATTCGGCGATGTTGTTGTTGCCGCGCCAATCGGTGGCGCGCTCGGCATAAGCGAACTGGTCGAGAAAATAGCCGCATTCCCGATCTGCCAGCCGCGCCGCCTCATCATAGATGGTGGCGGGCTCGTCAACGAAGTGGCAGAGGCCGCCATGCTGGCGTATCGCCTCGACCTTGCTCTTGCTGGTGTTGCGGGGGAGCACGGCGTAAAATTTAAGCCCGAGCAAACGCGCGTAGTAAGCTTCGCTGACGGCCGTTGAGCCGGAAGAGGCCTCCACCAGCACGGTATCGCTGCGGATCTGACCGTTGCAGATGCCATAGAGCAGCAGCGAGCGGGCAAGGCGGTGCTTCAGGCTACCGGTTGGATGGATGGATTCATCCTTGAAATAGACATCGATGCCCGAAAAGCCGGCAAGGTGCACGGAACACAGGTGCGAGTCCGCCGTCCGGCGCCCCTCCGCCTCCAGAATGTGGATCGCGTTCTGCGACCAGGCCTTCGCCTGGCAATGACGGTTCGTGACATGCTCAGACATGTTGCTGCTACCGATGCTGAAGCTGGAAGTGGGGGCGCCATTTGGCGCCGGGCGATTGGCGCGGCGATTATCGCCGCCGCGCCAATGTGCGGTCAGTTGACCGAGATGAAGCCAGGTCCGAAGAGCATGGCGTCGTTGTTGATGGTGGTCCAGGTGTACTTGTCGGAAATAACCCAGTTCACCACGTTCCGCCACAGCATCAGGGCAGGCTGTTCGCGCTCCCAGATGGCAACCATCTGGCGGAAGATCTTGACCTTTTCGGCGCGATCACTTTCGGCCAGATACTTTTCGCCGAGCGCCACGAAGTCGGCAGGCGGCGTCCAGCTGCGGTCATCGGCGCGGGTGGCGCGGGCAGAATCCGGGCCCCAGAAGCCCCAGATGGCGCGGGTTGGGGTGCCGTCAAACACGACCGACATAGACATGTTCAACAGACCGAACGGGTGCTTGAGGGCCAGTGGCCAGCTGTCAACGATGTTGAGCTTGACGTTGATGCCGAGGTTCCGCCACTGCTCGGCCATGAACTCGACCGCCAGGTCAAAGTTCGGATAGGCGCCGCGCACGACGTTGATGACGACTTCTTCGCCGTTGTAGTTGGCCTTGGAGAGGTAGTCGCGCGCCGCGTCGAGATCATACTCGATCAGCGGGCGGGCTTCAGGGTCGTAGAATTCCGGCGTATCCGGGAAGTTGAATGGCGCCGGGCTGTAGCTGGAATCGCCCCACAGCGCCTCGACCAGTGCGTCGCGGTCGATCGCGGCGGTCATGGCATAGCGCAGGTTGACGTTGGCGACCGGGTTCGGCCCGAATTCGGGCAGGTCGAGCGTATTGTAGGCCAGCATGATGTAGCCATCGGCAGGGCGGCTGACATAGTTCAGGCCTTCATAACCCTCGACGGTTTCGATCTCGTCAAATGGGGTGTTGACCATGATGTCGAACTGCCCGGCAACCATGCCGGCGATGCGGGCGGAAAACTCCGGCACGATGCGGAATTCGATGGACTTCAGCGGCGGCTTGCCACCCCAGTAGTCATCGAACGCCTCAAGCTTGACGTGGCTGGCCTGATCGAACTCGACCACCTTGTACGGGCCGGTGCCGATTGGCTTCTGGCCGAATACTTCCGGGCCGACGCTCAGGTAATAATCCTTGGGCACGACATAGCCGAGCGGCGTCACGAAACGGTAGGGCAGGTCTGGGTCGGCGACCGTGGTCTTGACCTCGACGGTCTTGTCGTCGATCGCCTCGACCGAGGCGAACGAAGTCGTGTAGCGCGTACCGGCCGGGACCAGTGCACCTTCGCCCCAGATGCGTTCTTCGGAAAGCGTGAAGGCCACGTCTTCGGCCGTCATCGTCTCGCCATTGTGGAACTTGACGCCGTCGCGGATGGTGAACTGCCAGGTCAGGTCATCGACCTGCTTCCATTCGGTCACTACCGACGGAGCAAGGGTGGCGCCCTCGGGGTCTTCCGCCCAGTTCCGCGTGATGATCGCATCATAGATGCTGCTCATGATGCGCAACGAATTGGTGGAATTGCCATCGATCGGCTCGAGGCTGCGATAGAGACCATTGACCGCGACTGTCAGGTCGGGGCGCTCGGCCTCCTGCGCGACGACGCTGGTGGCCAGCATCGTCATGGCGGCGATCGCCAATGTGGAGATTAACTTACGCATTTCAGTACTTTCCTCCTCCTAAATTGCAATCTGCTTGCATGCGAAATCGTGTTGATCGGCTAGGTTCGGCGCAGGGTCGGATCCAGCCGGTCGCGCAATGCGTCACCGAGCAGGCTCACCGCCAACGTGGTGAAAAAGATCAATGATCCCGGCACGACGGCCAGCCACCAGGCGCGAGCCAGGCTGTTGCGGCCTTCGCCCAGCAGCTGGCCAAGGCTGGTATAGGGCGGCTGAATGCCCAGGCCGAGAAAGCTGAGGCCGGTTTCGAGCAGGATGGTCTGCGGAAAATTGAGCGTTGCCTGCACGATGACGATGTTGAAGACGGCGGGCAAAATGTGGCGCCTGTCGATATTGAGCGGCGACACACCAACGGTCCGCGCGGCTTCCACAAAGGTCAGCGTATGGGCCGACAGCGCTCCGCCGCGCACCAGGCGGGCATAGCTTTCCCAGCCATAGATGCCCAGAACGACGACGAAGAGCGCGAGCGAATTGCCGAAGATGGCCACGATGGCAAGCGCGATGATGATGAACGGCACGGCTGCCTGAAGATCGATCACCGCCAGGATAAACCCGCCAACCACCTTGCCGCTGCGTGCTGACAGCAGGCCGAGCATCGTGCCCATAACCGCGCTGATGATCGTGCCGACCAAAGCGAGGCCGATACTGATGCGGGCGCCAAAGACGAGACGCGCCAGCAGGTCCCGGCCCAGCCCGTCCGTGCCCAGGGGATGGTCCCACTCACCACCGGCAAAGATGGGCGGCATGTTGCGGTCCAGCAGGCTGGAGGCATCATAGTGATACGGCGTGAGAAAATTGCCGAAGGCCGCAAACGCCACGACCAGGCCAAGCATCACAGCCGGCACGACGACACCCAGGTTCCATCGACGCATCACATTGCTCCCGAACGACGCTTGGTGCCGATCCGGGGATCAAGCCAGCCATAGAGCAGATCGACGATCATATTCGACAGCGCCATGGTCGAAGCCGCCAGAATAACGATCAGCTGCACCACCGCCAGATCGCGGTCGGTCACCGAAGTCACCAGCAGCCGCCCGATGCCGGGCCAGGCGAACACCGTCTCGATCACCACCGCCCCGGCGATCATCGATCCGACACTGAAGCCAGCCAGTGTGACTAGCGGCACGAGAATGGAGCGCGCGACATGATGCGTCATGCGCCGCAAGGGTGGCACGCCATTGGCCTTGGCGGTGCGAATAAAGGGCGCCGACAGAACTTCAAGCACCGCCGAGCGTGTCATGCGGGCGTACGACCCTGCCGTGGCCAGGCCGAGCGTCACCGCGGGCATGATCAGGCTGAGCGCACTTTCAAAACCGCCCGCCGGCAACACGCGTAGGGTGAGCGTAAAGAGCAGGATCAGCAGGATGCCGAGGAAGAAGTTGGGCATGGCGAAGCCGAAGACCGAAAAGCCCATGACGAAGCGGTCGACGAACTCGCCGCGCCGCATGGCTGCGACCATACCGGCGGGTATACCAATGATCAGGGCCATAAGCAGCGAAAGGCCGGTAAGGATCAGGGTAGGGACGATTCGCGGGGCAACAAGTTCCCACGCACTGCCGCCCGTCCGGAAGGAAATGCCGAAATCGCCGCTCAGCACCCCCCGCAGGTATGCCATATATTGTATGGGCAGAGGCTGGCCTAGGCCGAAGCGTTCGCGGTACTGGTCAATGACGATCTGCGGCGCGTCGGACGGCACCATCGCCGCCACGGGATCACCCGTCATGCGCAGCAGAATGAAAACCAGCGTGGCCGCCGCCCAGACGGTCAGGATAAAACGCAGCAGCTTTCCCAGGAAAAAGGACAGCGACACCAGGAGCCTCCAGCGGCGTTCGATTTGCTACCGAAACGCCATTTGTTAGACAAAACAACCATAAATCATTCTTATGTCGCAAGCTATTTTCTTTGGAATTCGCTATTTTAGCAAAATCTAACCATGAGCGATTGACATTCGACGGCCTGCAAAGCTAGCCTTCTCATCGGATGGAAGTCCGCGCAAGACGGACACGGAGGAAATACCCGTGAGTGAGCCATTGCTGGACGTCCGCAACCTGTCGATACGCTTCCAGACTCAATCTGCACCCATTCTGGCCGTCGATAATGTCAGCTTTTCCATCTCTGCTGGTGAAGTTCTGGGCGTTGTCGGGGAGTCGGGCTCGGGCAAGAGCCAGACATTCATGGCGCTGGGCGGCCTGTTGGCAGCCAATGGCGACGCGACCGGGGAAGCTTTGTTCAACGGACAGAACCTGCTTTCCCTCGATGAGCGCCAGCTCAACCGCATTCGCGGCCAACAGATCTCCTATATCTTCCAGGACCCGATGACGGCACTCAATCCGTTTCGGACCGTCGCGGCGCAGTTGTGTGAATTGCTGGAGCTGCATCGCGGCCTGGACATGGCGGCGGCGCGCAGTGGGGCGCTGCAGTTGCTGGAGCGTGTACGCATTCCCGAAGCAAGGCGACGGCTCGACATGTATCCGCACGAGCTGTCCGGTGGCATGCGGCAACGCGTCATGATCGCCATGGCCTTGTCCAACCGCCCGAAACTGCTGATCGCCGACGAGCCCACCACGGCGCTGGACGTTACAGTGCAAATCCAGGTGCTCGACATTTTGGATGAACTGCGCCGCGACGAGAATCTCGCCGTCGTTCTGATCACCCACGACATGGGCGTGGTCGCCAGGCTCGCTCATCGCGTCATGGTTGTCTATGCCGGCACCATCGTCGAGCAGGGTAAGGTGGATGAGGTGCTTATGCATCCGAGCCATCCCTATACGGTGGGCCTGTTGAGCAGCATGCCTGATCTGGCCGCTCCCACGCGTGCCATCAGCCCCATTCCCGGCTATCCACCCGATGGGCGCCAGGCCCGCCAGGGCTGCATGTTCGAGCCACGCTGCAGCAGTGCGGACGGCATGTGCAGGACGGTGGTTCCCGTCTTGCGCGCTTTGCCCAACGGTCAATGGGCGGCATGTCACCATCCTGTGCTTGACGACAGCACCCTGCTCGCAGGAGCTCAGGCATGAGTCCCGACGCTTCGCTCGAGGTTACCGACCTCTCCATTAGCTATCCAATTGCACGCGGACCTTTCAGGGCGCCAGCCGAGCTGAAAGCGGTCCGAGACGTCAGCTTTACGCTCGACCGTGGCAGGACGCTTGGTGTCGTAGGCGAGTCCGGTTGCGGCAAGTCCACCCTGGCGCGGGGCATCCTTAGGCTGCAGGACCCGACCTCGGGCACTGTGCAGTGGAACGGCCAGGTGGTCTCGCAGTTGTCGGAGGCGGGGTTCCGGAAGGTTCGCCCGCAGATGCAGATGGTTTTCCAGGACCCTCTGGCGTCGCTCAACCCGCGCATGCGGGTGGCCGACATCATTGCCGAACCGCTGCTGACCCATCGCCCCCAGCTTTCAGCGGCAGACCGTAAGGCTCAGGTACTCAAGACCATGGAACGCGTCGGGCTGCGCCCCGAAATGGCCGAGCGCTATCCGCACGAGTTTTCCGGTGGCCAAGCCCAGCGCATCGGCATCGCCCGGGCCATTGTGCTCGAGCCGGGGCTGTTGATCTGCGACGAAGCGGTTTCGGCTCTCGATGTCTCCATCCGCGCGCAGGTTTTAGTTCTGCTTGAGGACCTGCAGAAGACTTTGGGGATCGCCATTCTCTTCATCAGCCATGATCTGGCTGTGGTACGCTACATCGCCAATGAGGTAATGGTGCTCTATCTCGGCCGGGTGGTCGAATATGCGTCGCGCGAGGTGTTGTTCGCCAACCCCAAGCATCCCTATACGAAGGCCCTGATCGGCTCCGTCCTCTCCAAAAATCCCTTGATAGAGCGACATCACCAGGGCCCACAAATCGGGGCAGACCTGCCCTCTCCAATCGATCCGCCACCTGGATGCCCATTCAGCACGCGGTGCCCTCTTGTGCAGCCGGTCTGCCGGGTCACCATGCCGCCGCTGCTTACACAGGCCAACGGCGCACGCGTCGCCTGCCACATGGTGGGAAACCAGGCTGCGGACTAGCCAAAGGCTCCAATCGAGGAAGCGAACAAAATACGAGGTATGAGTTCAATGGCGATTTCAGATCGTGAGTGGGTCAGTCGGCATGTTGCCCTGGCATCATCTGCCATTTCCAGGGCGGACGTCGAGGTTATCGGACGGCTGGTTGCCGACACGATCGCCATTGCCACCTATGCACGCAGGCATCGCCTCGGCGGCACGGCCTTTGACGAGACTGGCCTCGCGATGGGGTCGCATGATAGCGCGGTCTGGGGCTCCGCCTTGACCGCATCGCCGCTTGATGCCGCCTTTCTCAACGGTTCGGCTGCCGAGGCGCTGGATTTTCAGGAAGTGCTGCTTAATGGCCGCAACAATGGCCACGCCGCCGTTGTTATCGTCCCGGCCGTCTTCGCGCTGGCCCAACAACGCGGCGCCACCTCAGAAGAGGTCCTGCAGGCGCTTCGAGTCGGCTTTGCCGCCAATATCGGCCTTGGCGAAGCTTTGGGGCGGGCCCACCGCACAGACGGTCGCGGCTTCCGCACCACATCACTGACGGCAACGCCGGCCGCGGCCCTCGCTTGCGCGGTGCTGATCAGCCGTGATGTCGATATCGCATTGGCCGCCACAGGCATTGCGGCCTGCACCATTCCTGCCGGTTTGCTGACGGCCATGTCGCCCTCCGAGGGCAGCTACAGTGTTGACAAGGACCTGTCCGTCGGCTTTTCCGCGCGCCACACCCTCCATGCAGCACTACTGGCAGAAGGCGGCGCCAAGGGTCCGTCCGCGCCGATCACCGGCGACAAGGGGTGGCTCGCAAGCTTCGCCTCGGGCTCTGCTGATCGCACCTATCTCGAGATCGCCCCCGAAAGCCGTGAGCTTTCTGCCTATTCGGTCAAGCTATTTCCGGCCAATTTCGGCTGCCAAGCGGCCATTCGCTCGGCCATGGAGCTGGGTAAAGAGATTGGGGCCGAACGGATCGAGCGCCTTGAGGTCAAGGTCAAGACCTCGAGCTCGCAGTCGCTTTCCACCCGGGCCATCGGCAATCACCTGGCGGCTCGCTTCAGCCTGCCCTTTGCCGTAGCAAGCGCCTGTGTGCGGGAAAGGTCGGTCCTCGCCGATTTTGAAGGCAGCGCCGTTGAAGATGCCTCGGTCCTGTCTTTCATGGATCGCGTCACGGTTGAGGGCGATGCTGCCCTCGAAGCGCGCCATTTGGACCTGGGGATTTTCCCGGCGCGGGTGTTTGCCTGGGGGGCTGAGGGGCTACTGGGCGAGAAAAGCTATGATGGGCCTTTCGACGGGATGAGCGATAGCGAGGCTCATGCGGTATTTGCAGCAAAGGTCGAGGCGCTTGTCGATGACAGCGTCGCACGGGACTTGCTTGCCTATGCTAGCGAGCCAGCTGCACCCGAAGCCTTGCGCCGTCTGTTCTGAATGCAATCGGGACGTCTCAAATGAACCTTCAGAACCGCGTTTGTTTTGTGACCGGCGCCGGAGGCGAAATCGGCAGCGCCATTGTCGCCACTCTGGCGCGATTCGGAGCCTTGGTGGAGGCGGCCGACCTCGATGAAGGCCGGGTCGCAACGCGGCTAGGGGAATATCCCGATCTTGCAAAACAGTGCCATGGCCTAGCCCTCGACGTCACGGATGAAGGGCGATGGGACGACGTTGTGGCCGACATTCTGGCGCGCCATGGCCGGCTCGACGTGATGGTCAATTGCGCAGGCCTTTTTGCCGCCGGAAGCGCGAGCATCGACACGATGGAACTGGCGGAGTGGCAAAGGCTCCATGCCGTCAACGTCGACGGCGCCTTCCTCGGGACGAGAGCCGGAGTGCGTGCTATGCGCGAGGCGGGCGGGGCCATCGTCAACATTGGCTCGATCGTGGGCTATTTCGGCGCACGCAGCGGCGTCGCCTATGGCAGTAGCAAAGCAGCCATATGCGGCCTCACCATGCAGGCTGCGGCCAGTTGCGTATCAGCAGGCATTCCGGTTCGTGTCAACGCGGTGCATCCGGGATATGTCTTGACGGAGTCGGCGCTTGCGGACGAAATGAAAAAGCACGGCAATCGCGAAGCCGCCATTGCGGCATTCTCCACGCGCAACCCCGGTGGCATGATCATCAAGCCCAACGACGTAGCTGGCGCCGTAGCCTTTCTGGCCTGCGATCTGGCGCGGGCCATAAACGGCGTACAACTCCTGGTCGACGCTGGCCTATCAACCCAAATGCCCGGCCGCGCTTTTGCTTAGCGTCTTTGTAGTTTATTGGCGTGGCTGCTTATTGCCGCCAAAGTGGAACTGATGCCACTTCGTACCAACTCTCCTCATAGAGGACGGAGGGGGTCTTCTTTTTGGGAAACTATTTTGTGGACCGGCAGCGAGTAGCTGAATTCGGCTAGCGGTGGGTCTGGCGCGAGCAGTTTTGGCGGCCGTTGACTCCGAGACACTCGCATGAGTGCCTCGGGAAGGCGCCGTCTGCTCCTCCAACCTGCTAACTCAAAAGCTGCCACTCTTCTCCCCACACTGCTGTCGCCGTAGACTCACTCATCAGCATGTCCGCTTTCGGGAAGTCAAAAACGCTTCGCCATGTCTGAAATGGGGCGCGTTGACGACGGCGACGAGACCGCGTGACCTGCTCCGTTCAGATGACAAGCCTCAAAGTATGTTATCCGAACGGAACAACCAGGTCGCATTTCTCGAAACAACGCGACGTTAATGTCGGGAAGTTCGACTTAGCGCACTTTGCCGGGTGAATATCTTGACGCTATCTTTTCTCTGATATTTGGGGAATCAAATAATGAAGAAGTCATTGTTGGGGGCCATCGCGCTTGGAGTGGGCGGCTCTGCAGTTGCAGGCTTCGGCGCTGCGGCAGGACGCGACATCTGGAGAGGCACCAAGAAGGCTTCCGGATTTCTGATACTGCTCATCGCCATCGCCGCATCGGTCAGTTTGCCTTTCCTCGGTATCAGGAACCTGATGCGCGGCCACGCGCCCGGAGAAGGATGGAAAGCCATCGGCGACATTCTGATGGTACCGGCAGGTATCGCCATCGGGGTAGGCGTCTCGGTCTTCGGCGGTCTCATGCTTGGCGAAGAGCCCTTCGCCCTGGCTATCATAACGATCGTCGGTTCGGGCCTTGTCGCTGCGGTGGTCGGTGCCATCGTCGGGCTGGGGCAGCGTCCGTCAGCCCAACGTCGCAATAGAATCGCCGTGACCAATGAAGTCTTTCTCGACGGGCTCGGCATTCGAGAGACCGGCGAAAGCGAGATCACCCACATCGACGGCGAAGGCAACGCCCTGCGCCTGATGGAGCGGACCGCAAACTCGATCGTCTTCATGGCGGTCGGGAAGCGTAACAAGCGCGCCTACATTGGTCTGTCACCACAAGGCGAGATGCAGAGTTACACAGGGGTGGTCGCGCTCGGCGCTGCCCGCGACATGGATACGGCAGCATGACCTTCCTCAATACCTCTACCGCCCGCTATGCCGCACTGGCCCTTATTGGTTTTATCCTGACCTTCTATAATCCGTTCACCCAGATCGCTACGAACTACAATCGGGACATTGCTGTAGCCGGTGCCGGCGTATATGGCGGTTTGCGCACGTTAACCGCCGTAATGAACCTCGCGAAGGACACTAACATCACGGCATCGGTCATCGCCGCATCGGTCGAAACGAGCCCCGGCCAGGTCCTGCAGCCCGTCATTTCCACGATAGAGCGCTTTTCGAACCTGCTGTTCGCCCTGATCGTGACCTCCGGTGTTCTGGCCATAGTTCTGCCGGTCGTCGCAACCCTTGGCGGTGGCGTTCTTCTTGTCGGCGCCGGTGTCCGAGCCGTGATGTCCAAGATCGGCCACCCTCTTGCAGGATCCATCGATCGCGCAGCGCGCGGCCTAGTAACTCTCGGCATCCTCGCGGCGCTGGGCATCCCGGGATCCTACGCAATCGCATTTTTTATCGGCGACCGTGTCACCGCCGAAGCATGGGAAGAGGCCACTGGCGTGTTCGACGAGCAGGCGGCGGCTGCCGAAGCGAACGATTTGGCAGGCGTCGACCTGTCGGAGGTTGACCTTCCAACCGAGGAAGAGGTTCTGGAAGCTCCTGTCGCGGCATCCTCGGTCGAGGAAGGCAATATCTTCACACAGGCGCTCGACAGTGTGGGAGATGCGGTGGGCGGTGTCGCCAGCTCGTCCCAAGATGCCATTCAGCGCACGCTTCAGTCCACCGTCGGTTTCGCGGAAGTGGCGCGCAGGCAGGTAATGGCCGGCGCAACCGTCATCGGCAACGGCGTTGCGGCGGCAGCCGACATTCTAGAAGCCTCGGTCAAGATCGGCGTCGCGTACCTCGTCAAGCTGATCGTGTTGCCGGTATTGCTTATGCTCGGCTTCCTTTGGGTATTCCGCTCAGTGACGGCCAACGGCAACATATCGTATGGGGTGCCTAGGGTTATCGCAAACCCCAGCGCACGAGAAAATTTGGTCGTGGAATCCAGCTGACCGTGCCGCCGTTCGCCCTGACGCTGGCTGCGGGCCGTCCGCTTTTGGGCGGACGCAAACGTTCGTCTAACGACCGCAATGGGGCGCTTTACCGCCAGGCTATCTGCGCGCTAATCCACCTCAACAGGAGCGGGTCGTGACGGCTTCGCAGCCGTCAGATTCAAAGAACAATGGAAGTATTGGGCCTGTGCATGCACCCGCCGAACCATTTTTCAGAGCTCGGACATCATCTTTGCTCACAGCTCCTGTGTGTGGTTGTCACTCCGGTGCTGTAGGAGACAGCGAGTTCACCGTTGTTCGGGTTTTCGGTCGCGACAACCCGAACGGGCCATTCATCGTTCGCAGAGCCGCAAACGCCGTTCCAAGTCACCATCCATTCGTCTCGACGGACGTCTCTGAACTCACAGTAGGTTTCAGAGCCGCTCATCGCCTTAGGCATGATGTGTAAGGACCAAGGGGTACCGCAGTCAGCCTTCCCATGCTGTATGTCGTACCACTCCCCAACAATGGTTGGGTACTGCTGTGCGACGCTAGCGATGGTGATAGCGAACCATAGCGGCAGCGCAATTAGTTGAGGACGCATGAGGAAAACCTTGACGTCGGGGTCCCGAACCAACCGTCGAAACCGAACCAAACCGGGGCAGGATGTTTTACCGCGCTTGTTCGCTACTGGGAAATGAAAACGGTCGCTTAGATAACCGGAAGGGGCGCTCAGCAGTCGACTAGGATCTTTGAGCTGCGGTGGGCAGAGGCACCGATGTCGCGAATCCTCGCAACATATTCCGAAGGCTCTGAAGCTGAAGTTGTGTTCGACGCAGGTCACCTAAGGTTATTTTTCTTAGCCCGGCATCGAGGGTCCTACAGACCACATAGGGCTCGACGTGTGGGGTCCACGGGTCACCATAAGCAGATGCGAGTCCGTGCGCGATCGCGTTGCGTACACCTCGGGGCTCGACCAACTCGTGCAAGAACGTTTTCAGAGGGGCTGCTCCGGCATCGGATGAGGCGCGGCGCCAATTTATTCCGGCTGCGATCATTTCACCTTCAAGCCAGCCCCATACGACGAGGGTCCTGCCTATCTCGGCGTGAAGATCATCGAGTGTTGGTCCAAGCTCGCTCACGAGGTGACTCTACACGGTCACCGTTACCTAGTGCCCAACGCCGGATAATGCCCTGCATCAATTGGTCCGCTTTTTGTATTCTTCTCGCTGGCGCTGAACGACCAAAATGGGGCGCGTCGCTGTCAAACCGCTCGCGACCAAAATACCTTCTGCTTGCGCTTCGACGCGTACAGTAGCGGATGAGTTTCGGCCGTTAGCGGATCGCAGTTATTGCTGCCCAGTTTGTAGGCTGATCATCAAACCCCGAGCCAAGCCACTGTTCCAATTTTTTATTCGCCCAGAGTCCAGCAGCTTCCCAGAGTGCCATCAACTCCTCCGAATGAAGATAATTATAGTACCGTCCTAGGCTGTCGACACCTTCTTCTGATCCCATCTTGAAGCTTGCCCAAACCACGCCGTTTGGTCGCAAGGCCGCATGTATCTTCCGTAACACTGATTGGAGGTCTGTTCTGGGAACGTGAAGCAGTGATGCAGAGGCATAGATGCCGTCATAAGCTTCCTCAACTGCCAATTCCTCGAAGCGCATAGTTCGAACAGTCTGGCCAATATAATTCGATGCGATGGCTGCAAGCTCGGTTGAGCCGTCTGTGGCATCCACCACAAAACCTTCCTCAATCATGACCTTCGCGTCTTTTCCACTTCCTGTGCCCAACTCCAAGATAGAGCCTCCGCGAGGTACCTTGGACAGAAAGGGCAATAGTCGCGAGTTGACGCTGCCATCGGCTGCGTAAGCCACGGCATGTGCATCGTAGAAGGTGATGGGGTCTGTAGGCTATCGCCGCTCCAACATACAAGTAGTCTAGGCGCTGAGGTAGGCGTAGCTCCGACCGCTTTGAATGGAGCGTAACTTTAGAAGCGATTTTTGTAAGTTTGTGCTTCAGAATGACTACCGCAGGCTGGCAGAAAACACCTCATTACGTACTCTTACGAGAAAATAAGGCGCCGGTCGCTTAGGTGCCAAGCTTCGACTACACAGGTAAAGGCAAATCGCGAGGAGGTGGGATGAGATTAAAAATACACGACAGTAGCGAGGAGCTTGGCCGGCGCGCAGCTCAAGAGGGGGCTGCCGAGATCAACGAAGCCATCAAAACGTCTGGCCGAGCCACCATCATCGTTGCAACAGGCGCCAGCCAGTTCACCATGCTCGACGCGCTTGTCGCCCATGACGTTGACTGGAGCCGCGTCACGGCTTTCCATCTCGATGAATATGTCGGCCTGTCGGCAACGCATGAGGCGAGCTTCCGAGGTTATTTGCGAAACCGGCTTGTCGAGCGCGTAGGGACCTTGCAAGAGTTCGTGGAGGTGGGAGGCGATGCAGACGACCTCAGAGGGGAGGTGGCGCGGCTTAACGCCCGGCTGGCGGGCGAGACGGTCGACGTGTGTTTTGCCGGTATTGGCGAGAACTGCCATCTCGCCTTCAACGATCCGCCGGCAGACTTTGCGGTCGAGGAGCCCTATATCGTGGTCAACCTCGACGCGGCATGCCGGCAGCAGCAGTTTGGGGAAGGGTGGTTCGACAGTATCGAAGCCGTTCCCGCCCGCGCCATTTCGATGAGCATCAGGCAGATCATGAAGTCCCGAAAGATCGTGCTCAGCGTGCCCGATAAGCGCAAGGCTCTCGCCGTTCGCCAGGCGGTGCAGCAGCCGATATCGCCACTCTATCCTGCATCGATCCTGCAGCAGCACCCTGACGCGACGCTGCATCTCGACCGTTCCTCGGCGAGCATGCTCGAATGATCAGTGACGGCCTCTTCGATCTGCAGGTGAACGGCTATGCCGGAGTGGATTTTAATAATCCTTCCATGACGCCGGCACAGTTCGACCTGGCACTCGAAGCCATGCTCGCGTCAGGCGTAACACAATGCCTTCCTACCATCATCACCGCGTTCCCAAATGAGCTCGCCGCGCGCTTCGCAGCGCTCGACCGTGCCGTGCGTTCGAGCAGGCTGGGTTCGGTCATGGTACCCGGTTATCATCTCGAAGGGCCGTTTCTCAATGCAGGCGATGGCTATTCCGGGTGCCACCCGCAAGCCGCGATGGCAGATCCTGATGCTGCGCTTGTCGCTCGCATCGAGGAAGGTCTCACGCGTCCGATCCTCCTCGTGACGCTGGCGCCGGAACGCGATGGGGCGATGGACTTCATCGCCGCCATGCGGCGCCAGGGCAAAACTCTGGCCATGGCCCATTCGGCGGCGGGTTTTGCTCAGGTCCGCGCTGCCGCGGATGCGGGACTGACTATTTCGACCCATCTCGGCAACGGCCTGCCCCACACATTGCCCAAGCTCGAGAACACCCTTCTCGCGCAACTGTCGGAGCCGCGTCTCGCCGCGTGTCTCATCGCCGATGGTCATCACATGTCGCCCGATGCCTTAACTGCCATGATCCGGCTCAAGGGCGCGGACAAGTGTATCCTCGTCACCGACGCCGTCCTCGGTGCGGCCGCGGCCCCTGGCGTCTACACGTTCGCGGGTATGGCGGTGGAGCGCACAGCCACGGGCGCGATGGTGCAGCCGAGAAGGACCGTGTTAGCAGGATCGACCCTGCGCCTTGATGAAGCCGTGCGCAATGCAATGAGATGGACGGGCTTGGGGGCGGAGACTGCGCTCGCAATGGCTTCGAGGATGCCGCGGCGCGCGCTCGCACACAGCATGCGGAAGTACAGGATCGACATGGAAAGCGGCCGTGTGCGGTGGGCTTCCGACATGACCCCCACGATCGAACGGCTGCCAGCGCTCTAAGGGACTGCGATCACCCGCGTCGAGGCCAGGGCAGATGCCGTTTCAAAGCGGCTGATGGGGTCGCCATTAGTGATCAGCACGTCCACCTCGGCCATCTGCATAACCACATGGGGAGCGCGTTTTTCGAACTTTTCGTCATGAGCGACAAGGATGACCTGACGCGCCTGGGGCAGGATGGACCGGACGAGGTCGACTTCCATCGGGTCGAACTCCTGAACCGTCCCATCGCGATCGATGGCGCTGGCGCCGATGACGGCAAGGTCAAATTTGAAACGCTGTCGACTTTCATCGGCAAGGGTCAGAACCGAGGAGTCCTTGTTGCGGACATAACCGCCATAAACATAGACTGTGGCGTCGGTCTTTAGCGCGCAGGAATGGGCCACTTCCAGATTGGGCGTTGCAATCAGCACGCCGGGATGGCGAGCCAGCACTTCGTGGAGGCTGTCGAACGTGGTCCCCAAACCGACGAATATGGTCGCGCCGGGGACAAGGAACTCTTCTAGCGCCAGCACCAGCTGACGCTTGACCGTCATCTGGATTCCGTGACGCTCGTCATGGCTGTGATGGGCCACGCCGGGCGAGGCGAAGGCGCCGCCAAACCCCTTTTGCAAGAGGCCTTGGTCTTCGAGCGTGCGAAGATCGCGCCTGATCGTCTGGTAGGTGACGTCGAAGCGCGCCGCAAGTTCGGCGACCGACGCGGCGCCATTGGTGCGCACCGCATGCAAAATGGCCTGGCGGCGATCGGCCGCGCGCCTGGTATCGAGAGCGGCCGGTTCCGCGCCAGTGCCCAGGCGCGGCGCGATTTCGCCGCTCATTTCAAACGGACGCCAAGGTAAGTGCGGTCGTCGGTCAATTGCGTGGGGGTCGTACCCTTAGTGCTCATATAACGTCCGATCTTGTGGAAGTCTTCGGCCTCCACCTCCCGGAACGCGGCTTCCCACGAGGCAACGCCGAAGCCGTCTCCCGGCTTAAAATAGCCGTCGGAGAATAGCTCGATTGTCTCGATATCCTCTAGTGCATAGCTGCGAATTTCAACATAGCGGGCAGGGACATCGAAGCCGTCGATGCCGCCATAGCCTAGCACTGGATCGGTAACGTTCTGGAACTTGCCCTGACCGTGAGCAATGCCGTGCTGAACCAGCAGCAGCAGTTCAGCGTCCGGCACCTGCGGCAAGTGCTGCCGGCATGCAGCCATGGCCCGATCCTCAATGGCCGATACGACCGCATCCTCAGCCGTGATGCTGTTTGCGGGTTGGTTGCGCGTACCCTGCCAGGTCATGGACGCGGCAAGGCGATCGCATTCGTCGGTAGGCTTCCCCTGCACTTCAAAGAAGCGCCAGGTCTCCCGGCGCAGGATCGCCGTAACGTCGTCCAGAGGCTTGAGCACCTGCAGTGTGTCATGGCCGTTTATGCGGATGCCGCTATCGCCCACGGCGACCACTTCCAGACGGTCGCCGATGATCAGGGCGGCCATGACCGTGCAGCCACCTCGCAGCTTCCAGTCCTTTTCAACTGCGTCCAGCGCACCATTGGCGACGTAGCCAGCGTGGATCGCCTTGCCCAGATACTCAATGAAGTGCTCGCCGCCCTGGAATTGCTGTTCATCAAGACCCTCCCGACCCTGGGCGAGGAGAAAGGTCTCAATGGCGCGCTGAGCGGTGCGCGAGGCAAATTGCCCCGACAACATGCCGTCATAGCGCGTGCCATTGCGGTCGGTTACGCCGTCGATAACGGCGTAACCAAGGTTTGGCATGACCACGAGGCTGTCTTCGTTGGTCTCCGGATGGCCGAACTTCTTGCCAAGCGAAAAGGCTTCAAGCTGCCGCATGTGGTCCTACTTCGGTCTTCTTATTATTGATCGAGTGGCTTATTCGCCAATCGCAGTCCGCCACTTGGCAAGCACTTCCTCAGCACCACCAAAATCGCTTAGTGGCTTGACGTTGACCAGCGTCAGGTCGGCAAGGTCCGGTGTTCCGGCAGGGCCGGCGACGTCAAGACGAACCGAGCGACGGCCGATATCCATGGCGAGCTTTTCCTGGGTGGACTTGGACAAAGCCCAATCGATAAAGGCCTTGCCGCCATCCGGATTGGGGCTTCCCTTGACCAGCGCCACCCCGTCCGGCGTTGCCGCGGTGCCGTCAGCAAGATGCACTATCGAGATGGGTGCGCCGCCCTGGACATATTCAAGAGCATTGTCTTCAAGCGTCAGGCCCATCGCGGTTTCGCCATCCGCCACAAAGCGCGGCACGGCGCCAGAGGAGTCGGCGAACACGAAGTTCTTGGCGATTTTGGCATATTCATCCCAACCCTCGTCACCAAAAACGGTGAGCACGGTCTGCAACTGCTGCATGGCCGAGCCCGAACCATCAGCACGAGCACTGGCAATCTGGCCCGCCCACTTCGGATCAGCCAGTTCGGCCCAGGTCTTTGGCGCGGTGTCGAGCGGCTGCAGGTCGGTGTTGACGGCCAGAACGTAAACGACGGCTGTGTAGGGGGTCCAGGAATCGTCCTTGACGAATTGTGGGTCGATCTGGTCGGCCTCCGGCGGAGTGTAGGGCTCGAGCAGGTCTTCAAGCTCGGTAAGCTGGCTTCCGGAAATTGACCAGATGACGTCTGCCGCCGGTGCGCCAACCTCGGCCTGCACGCGCTTGGCGATGTCACCTGAACCCAACTTCACCACTTCCGCCTTGAGCCCAGTTTCCTGCTCGAAAATGGGCAGCAGCGTGTCGACGATCGACGACTTGTGGGCGGTATAAACCACAACCGACCCTTCCTGCGCGAGGGTGGCGAGCGTCATGCTTGTAGACGCGATCAGTGTGGCAGCAGCAACTGCCAAAAATGTACGTTTGCGAATGATCACTAGAATCCTCCCGTTCGAAGATGATCAATTTAGTCCGAAATGATCGTGTACCACGCGAATAAATGTTGCAATACGAAAGTTCGTTGGTGTCATATGTGATTGTTTTGTGACAAGCCAGTCAGGGGGAACTGCGTGAGCTACCTAACCGTCAGCAATGCAACCAAGCGCTTTGGCACAAGCTTCACGGCACTGGACGGCGTTTCGCTTGCGGTCGAGCGCGGAGAGTTTTTCACCCTTTTAGGCCCGAGCGGTTGTGGCAAGACAACCTTGTTGCGCTCGATCGCTGGTTTCAACGACCTGACATCAGGCGACATTACGCTCGATGGCGCCAATCTGCGTATTGTGCCGCCGCACCAGCGCGATATCGGCATGGTGTTCCAGGACTATGCGGTCTTTCCGCATCTTAGCGTCTTCGACAATGTTGCCTTCGGCCTTAAGCCCAGAAAAGTGCCGGCAGCTGAAATCAAGACGCGGGTGACCCAAGCATTGGAAGCAGTGCGTCTGGGTGCGATGGCCGAGCGCTTGCCGGCTGCCATGTCGGGTGGTCAGCAGCAGCGTATTGGCCTGGCGCGCGCCATGGTCATTAATCCGCGCCTGTTGTTGATGGATGAGCCGCTTTCTAACCTCGATGCCAAGTTGCGGATCGAGTTGCGCGAGGAAATCCGCGATATCCAGAAGCAGGTCGACATCGCCACCATCTATGTGACGCACGACCAGGAAGAGGCATTAGCCATTTCCGACCGCATCTGCGTGATGAATGCCGGGCGTATCGAACAGGTAGGCACGCCACCCGAAATCTACGGCAATCCGCAGACCCGCTTCGTGGCCGAGTTCGTCGGCACCCTCAATACCTTTACGCAAGGCGCAGCGCTCGAGGCCCTTCTCCAGCAGATGGGAATCAAAGTCATGAGCGTCGCGGCATGGACGGCCCGTCCAGAACGGCTGGGCCTCGCGTCGCGCGACGAACAGTTGTCCGGTGCCGCAACCCTTGATGGCACGATCGCCAAGTTCATCTATCTCGGGCGGGAAGCCCATGTTCAGGTCGAAACCGCAGCCGGCATGATTGTGGTGCAGATTGCTAATCCGGGCATGACGCGGACGCGTGAGCCGGGCGAACCGGTCAAGGTCGCAGTGCCACGCGAGGCATTGATGGCCTTCGGTGCCGACAATGCCCGGATTGAATGGTGATGGCCATGCCACGCTTCAATTTCTGGACCGTGGTGATGATCCTGACTTGGGTCATGCTGTTCGTCTTGCTGTTCATTCCGGTCGGCTCCGTCCTGGTATCGAGCTTTTACGACCAGCAGGGCAATGCCACGCTTGCCAATTACCTCAGGTTCATGGGTGAACCGAGGTTCCGCCAGGCGTTCTTCAATACGCTCGTGGTTGGATTTGGCGGGCTCCTGGGCGCCTTGTTGCTCGGCTCCATCATGGCCTTCTGCGTGTCGCGCTTCGTGATCCGCGGCGGCAAGTTCGTGTCGCTTCTTGCTATCCTGGCTTTGGTATCTCCGCCCTTTATCGGCGCCTACTCCTGGATCGTGCTGTTCGGTGCCGGCGGCGTGGTTCGCGGCTTTTTGCGCGACTACGGCATCAACATGCCGCCCATCTATGGAGTTGGCGGCATCCTCATTGTCTTTTCGCTTAAGTTCTACCCCTACGGCTACCTCATGGTCTCCGGGGCGCTCAGCAACGTCAACCGGTCGCTTGAAGAAGCCGCTGAGGGTCTGGGGCTCACGCCGTGGCAGCGCACGATGAAGATTTCGTTCCCCATGGTTTTTCCGGCTCTCACCGCCGGTGGGCTCCTGGCACTCATCCATGCCATTGCCGATTTCGGCACGCCGCGCCTTCTTGGCCGCGGCTATAATGTTTTGGCGACCGAAGCCTTTACGCTCTACGCGGCGGAAGTCGGCTCCAACATGTCGATGGCCACGACCATCAGCGTGGTGCTGATCGTCGTCTCGATGATTTTCGTTATGCTGCAGCGCTACATGTCGCGGCGCAACGTCTACCACGGCAACATGATCAACAAGCCCATCCGCATCCAGCTCAAGGGCTGGCGTAATGTGCTCGCCCATATCGCCGTTTATTTTATCGGTCTTTGCGGTGCGCTGCCGGTAATCATTTCGGTCATTTACTCCTTCCGCAAAACCAGCGGACCTGTGTTCCAGGAAGGGTTTGCGCTGCAGAGCTATGAACGCATCCTGTTCGGTCTTGGCGATGTGGTGCGCAACTCGCTGACTTTCTCTTTCGTCGCTGTGGCCTTGATCGTGGTCGTCGGCACGGTGGTAGGGGTGCTTGTGGCGCGGCGCACCAGCTTCAACACGGCCCTGCTCGATGGCGCCTTCATGGTGCCCTATGTCATGCCGGGCATCGTCATCGGCATCGCTTTCATTGCAGCCTTCAACACCGGGCCAATCGTGCTGACCGGCACGGCGGCCATTATCATCCTTTCCATCTTCATCCGGCGCTTGCCCTATACGGTGCGCACCACGGCGTCCTCGCTGCGGCAAATCTCTCCCAGCATGGAGGAAGCCGCGATCTCCCTGGGATATAGCCCATTCCAAGCCTTTCTGCGGATCACTGTCCCACTGATCGTGCCGGGGATCATTGCTGGCGGCATGCTTAGTTTTGTCACCGCCATCAACGAGCTTTCCTCCTCCCTGGTGCTCTATGTCGGCAGCACCATGACCATGCCGGTACGCATTTATCTTCTGATCCTTGACGGGGATTTCGGGGTCGCTGCCGCGCTGTCGACCATTCTGCTGCTGCTCAGCGGCTGCGCCGTCTACATCGCCTTCCGCTTCATGGGGCGCAACGAGCAGGCACTGCTCTAGCCCCACCCCAACAACCAAATCGCAAATCTATTCTGGAGAAACAAAATGCCAAGCCTGACTAAGATTGCCGCCACCGCATTCTTTGCCACCACCGTATCTCTGTTTGCCTTGGCCAGCGCACAGGGTCAGGAGATCTCCGGCACGACGCTGGTTGTCTACACTCCAAACGAAGAAGGCATGCTGCAAAGCCTGATTCCCGTATTTGAGCAAAATACCGGCGTCACCGTGCAGCTGATCACCGCAGGCACTGGTGAACTTTACTCCCGCATTCGCAGCGAAGCTGGTAATCCGCAGGGCGACGTGATGTTTGGTGGCGGCGCTGCGCAGGCTGCGGTCAATTCCGAGCTCTGGCAGGACTATGTATCGCCCGAAGACACGGCGATGGTTGAAGCCGGCAAAAATGCCACCGGCGCCTTCACGCCCTATCAGGCAGACGGCTCCAACCTTTTGGTCAATACCGAGGCTGCTGCGGCAGCCGGTGTCGAAATCACCAGCTATGCCGACCTACTGCAGCCCGAACTGAAGGGCAAGATCGCTTATGGCGACCCCACCGCGTCGTCTTCGGCTTTTGCCCAACTGACCAACATGCTCAAGGCCGTTGGCGGCGATTATGAAGCTCAAGCTGGCTGGGAATACGTAACCGCGCTGATCGATCAACTCGATGGCATTTCAATCGGATCGTCGAGCCAGGTTGCCGCCGACGTAGCCAATGGCGAATATATCGTTGGCCTGACCTATGAGCCGCTGTCGCTGAATTTTGTGCTGAGCGGCGCGCCGGTTGAGATCGTCTACCCATCCGAGGGCGCAGCCTTCCTGCCTGCCACGGTCGAGATCATCAAGGGTGGACCCAACCAGCCGGCAGCAGAGGCTTTCATCGACTTCGTTATTTCCGAAGAGGGCCAGACCATCATCGCCCAAGAAACAGCCGGACGTCCGCTGCGCGAAGGCGTCGAAAAGCCTGGCCTGCCGGCCTTGGCCGACATTCCGACCGTTCAGGAAGACGGTCCCTATGTTGCCGAACACCGCGAAGAAATCGTCGGCAAGTACCGCTCGATTCTTGAGGCCCGTTCCTGATCGTGATGATGTTTCGAACTGGAGAAGCGCTATGACCCTTATAGCGCTTCAGGCGCTCCGCAAGGAATACGCCGGGCAGGTCGCCATTCCCGATCTCAATCTCGAGATTGCCGATGGTGAGTTTTTTACCCTGCTCGGGCCTTCGGGCTGCGGCAAGACTACGTTGCTCCGCATGATCGCCGGATTCAACTCGATCGAAGCGGGGACAATCTCGTTCGACGGCACGGTAATTAATGATCGCCCGGCATCGGAGCGAAATATCGGCATGGTTTTCCAGAACTATGCGCTGTTCCCGCAGATGACCGCCGCAAAGAACGTCGCCTTCGGCCTTCAAACCCGAAAAGTGGGGCGCGCCGAAATCGACCGTCGTGTCGCAGCGGCCCTCGAGTCGGTGCGTATGGCGCATCTGGGAGACCGTTTGCCGGGCCAGATGTCTGGTGGACAGCAGCAGCGCGTTGCCCTGGCAAGGGCGCTGGTGATTCAGCCGGCCTTGCTGCTGATGGACGAACCACTGTCCAACCTTGACGCCAAGCTGCGCGTCGAAATGCGCGACACCATCCGCCAGGCACAGCGCGATGCGGGGATAACAACGGTCTACGTCACCCACGACCAGGAAGAGGCCATGGCCGTCTCCGACCGGATAGCGGTGATGAACTTGGGCGTCGTCCAGCAGGTGGGCACACCGGCAGAAATCTACCGCCACCCGGCCAATCGCTTCGTCGCCGAGTTCATCGGCAAGACCAACCTTCTGGAACGCGACCTGATCCACCAAGACGGCAGAGTCTTGGTCGAGTTGGGCACCAACGTGATCACTGATGTCACAAGCCTCGTGGAAGCCGCAACCAAGGGCCGCGTGCAAATTTCAGTGCGTCCAGAAGCCGTCAAGGCTGCCGATGCCGGCCTTGCCGCCGAAGTCGTCGACGAGACCTTCCTTGGTTCCCATTCGCAGGTGCGAGCCAGGATCGAAACCGGCGAAATCATCGAATTTCTCGAATTTTCCCACCGCGCTGCCTTGTGGCAACCTGGCGAACACGTCTTCCTCGACGTAGATACTGATCTGCTGACTTTCTTCGACGGCACCAGCGGCGCCTCGATCATGAAGGGAGCAGCGGTTTGAAGGTCGGGGGCAAAACACTGGATGGCTGGACCTCGGTCGCACTACTGCTAACCGGCGGCTATCTTTTTATGGTCGTATGGCCGCTTCTCACCGTGCTCTTTGCCAGCATCACCAATGGCGATGGTTTTTCGCTCGATGGGTTTGCGACGTTTTTCTCCTCGCGCCTTTATTACGGCACGCTGCTCAACAGCCTGATGGTCACGGTTTGTGTAACGGTCCTCGCTATCCTGATCGCCTTTCCTCTCGCCTATTTCATGACCATGTTCCGCATTCCGGGCAATCGCGCCATTCAGGTGCTGATCCTGGCCTCGATGATGTCCCCGCCCTTTATCGGTGCCTATTCCTGGATCCTGCTGCTCGGCAACAATGGCCTCATCACCCGCTGGTTCAAGGATATGGGCCTTGAAGTCCCCAGCATCTACGGCTTCACCGGCATCGTTCTGGTGTTGACCCTGCAGCTCGTGCCGCTGATCTTTACCTATCTCATGGGTGCCTGGCGCACGATTGACGTGTCCTTGCTTGAAGCTGCCGAAAGCATGGGCATGACTGGCTGGCGCCGCGCCATCATGGTCATCACGCCCCTGCTGCTGCCCACCATTTTGGGCGGAAGTCTCCTCGTCTTCGTTCGCGCCTTTGCCGATTTCGGCACCCCGATGTTGATCGGGCAAGGTTTCCGTACCATACCGGTGCTGATCTATAGCTCTTTTGTCGGTGAGGTCAGCGTCGACCGGAGCTTTGCTGCTGCCGTTGCCGTGATCGTCATTGCCGTGACCCTCGCGGTATTCTTGATCCAGAAGTTCATTGTCGATCGCCGCACCTTTTCCATGACCGCCATTCGCTCGATCGAATCCACGCGGCTTTCCGGCTGGAAGGGGTGGGGCGTCTACGCTTATGTTTATGGCTTCCTAATCTTGGCACTGGCCCCGCTCGTGGTGGTGGTCATCAGCTCGTTCCGCAACACCCTTTACGGGCAGTTTGTGGAAGGCTTTTCCACCCGCAACTATGTCACGGCCCAGCGCGACATCTTCCGCTACATCACCAACACCTTCAGCATCGGACTGACGGCGCTGGTTCTGTTGGTGATCATTGCCGTTCTGGTGTCCTACCTGACGGTTCGCCGCAAGGGCGTGCTGACTGGCGCACTCGATACCATGACCATGGTGCCCTATGTCGTGCCCGGACTAATCATCGGCATCGCGCTGATCACAGCATTTAGCCAACCTCCAATGGTGCTGACCGGAACATTTGCTGTCATGGTACTGGCATTTGCCATTCGCCGGTTGCCCTATTCGGTGCGCTCTACCACAGCGCTGATGTATCAGTTCAGTCCCAGTATCGAGGAAGCGGCGGTAAGCCTTGGTGCATCCAAGTTCCGCACCCTGCGGCAGGTCATCGTTCCAGCGCTCCTGCCAGGCATCGTCTCGGGTGCCGTGCTCAGTTGGGTCACCATCATCACCGAACTCAGCACCACGCTGTTTCTCTACAATACGTCCACCCAGACCCTGTCCCTCGGCATCTATGCCCAGGTTATCCGCGGACAATTGGGGACGGCCGCAGCGCTCTCAACCATCTTGCTTGTTCTGACTATGGCCTCACTTTTCCTGTTGATGCGCCTGACAGGCAGCGGCAAAGAAATCAGGATCTAGAGGAAAGAGCACTTTGTTGAAGCGCTCCTGCGACTTCGTCGTAAGTTGTTTCTGTGAAAGGCGGACTGACAGCCTGCAGTCGGTGAGCTAGCCTTCCGTTTGAATTTGTACGATGTCCGCCTTTGGAACGCTAGAAGTCGGCTGCGAACGGCCGGAATGGGGCGCGTTGCAGACTTCACAGTGGTTGGAACCACGATCACCTTTTGTGAACTTGCCGAGTATGGATTAATGGTGCGAACCGGTCTTAGTCACAAAAACTGTGCTCGCGCCAGTTGATGGGGGCATCGACCAACATTCCGCTTTACGAAACACATCAAAAGAGAGCGCCGACAACAGTGGCGATCCGTCGTCTAATTTGGTAGGCAGAACATCAATCAGGTCAGGTAGCCATTATGCGTGAAAAACTTCAAGTATGGGCAGCTACAATATTGTCTGTTTTGATGGCGATGTCTTCAAGAGAACCTCCATTTTCCTAGGAATCCCGGTCAATCTTATAATTACGTGGTTCCTATACTGCCGGAGATGGGCGATAGGTCGAGCGTATCGTTGCCGATGACTTCAGCCGGCGGCTTGGCTTAAAAAATGTTGGCTGAGCCAGTCGGGCGATCAGGACAGAACAGGTGCTCGCTAATGTACGGATCTACGCCGCTTAGGGGCAGTGCCAATTCACACCCGCAAGGGTTCAAGTTTCGTCTGTTGAAACGCTGCATCCTATGGCGCAGGTAGATCAAAAGCGGATTTGCCTGGGTGCAAAAGATGGAACCGGACGGCCGCAGCAGCAGAGGATATGGCAATGCGTGTCGTCGAGATAATGAGGGCAGGTGGCCCTGAGGTTCTCGAGATTGTAGAACGTCTGCTGCCTCAGCCGGGACCAGGAGAGGTGCTGGTGCAGGTGCTCGCGGCAAGCGTCAATCGTCCTGATATCCAGCAGCGGCGTGGGCTTTATCCACCGCCGCCAGGCGTAACCGATGTTCCAGGCCTAGATGCTGCGGGAAGAGTTGTTGCGGTCGGCGAAGGTGTCGCGAGGCCTAGGGTCGGGGACGCGGTCTGCGCCCTCGCCAATGGCGGTGCCTACGCAGATTTTCTCGTCGTCCCCGCGATCCAATGCATGCCGGTCCCGGCCGGCTTGAGTTTTATTGAAGCGGCGTCCCTGCCCGAAGCGTTCTTCACCGCCTGGAACAACATCATCTGGCTGGGGCGACTGGGCGAGGGCGAAACGCTGCTGGTGCAGGGCGGCACAAGCGGCGTCGGCATGGCGGGCATTCAGATGGCGAAGCTGCTCCGCAACGCCCGCGTCTTCGCTACCGCCAGCAGTGCCGAGAAACGCGCAGCGTGTCTCGAATTGGGTGCCGATGCGGTATTCGACTATCGCGAGGATTGGGCAAGCGCCATCCGGGCGCATGCCGGCGAACACTGCCTCGACGTCGCGCTTGACGCCCAGGCTGGGCCTTATGTCCAGCAGCAGCTTGATCTCATGGCAATGGATGGCCGTATTGTCTTCATCGCCAGCCATCAGGGCGAGACTGCAGAAGTCAACATCCGCGATCTTGTTCGCCGCCGACTGACGTTGACCGGATCGACGCTGCGACCACGCAGCTCCGCCTACAAGGGCAGTATCGCAACAGCCCTGGTGGAGGAGGTCTGGCCATTACTGGAGTCCGGAAAAATAGTCACGCGCGTCCACGCCGTCTTCGCGCTCGATGAAGTCCGCGAGGCCCACGCTTTGCTCGATGCCAATGAACAGCTTGGGAAGGTCGTGCTGGTCATGGACCAAGCACAGGCTGCCGAGCGACCCTAGATCGCTCCCAGTTCCGACACGTCTACCGACATGTTCCTGGACAGGCGGCCAAGGTCGTCCGAGATGGCCACTGCCGCTGACTGAAGCACGGGAACGAAGCGCTCGCAGGCTTCCTGTTCCGAGGCAAAGGCCGACTTGAAGTAGGTCAGCCCCAGGCTTGCCAGCACACGGCCCTCCTGGCTGATGATCGGCACGGCAATGGTGTTGGAATTGCGCGGCTCGACAAAGGAAGCGCGCGTTGCATAGCCTGCCTTGTGCACCTGGGCCAGCAGGCGTTTGACCTCCTGCGGATGGTGGCTGAGGCCGTCCTCGGGGTCCTCCGACTTGGCCAGCGCTTCGAGGATCAGGTCGCGCTCCTCGCTTTCGATAAAGGCCAGATAGGCCAGGCCCATGCCACGCGTCAGCATCTGCAGGCGCCGGTTGACGGTGCTGTGAAATGGCGAGACCGGACTATCCGGCACCGTGCTGAACCGTACCACCATGCTGGTATAGTCGGGGAGGGCTATGGCGATGGGCCATTTGTGCTTGCGGGTAATGGCGAGAGCCCAGGCGCGGCCTGCTTCAACGACCAGCGGGCTCTTGTGGTAGCCCGAACTGAGCGAGGTCACCAGGGCGCTGACCTGATATCCGCCCTGCCGGGAGTCGTTTTCGACATAGCCGGCTTCTTCGAGCGTCTTGAGGATGCGGACCAGCGTCGGCTTGGGCAGGCGGGTGCGGGCATGGAGCTGGGCGATGGTGTTGATGGGCTGCTGGTTGAGCTCCAGCAACACGTTGAGACACCGCTCGATGGATCGAATCGACATCGCTTGTCCTCCTCCGAACTACGACTTTCGTTTCGCTGCGCGAAACAGGGAGGACTATAAGTTGAGGATCGCGCGCGTCAACCACTATGCCGACACTGGATCATGCGGAGAGTTATCATGGGCACAAGTCAGGAAAATCGGGAACAGGCGCGCGGCTTGATGGCAGGCGTGGACGAGGCAGCAGCGGCTCGCGTCCTGAAGGGTGCCCTCGACCTCCATGTCCATTCCGGTCCATCCACCATGCCCCGGCAACTCGACCACATGCAAGCCGCGGAAGAGGCTATCGCGGCCGGCATGCGCGGCGTCCTGTTCAAGGACCATCACTATTCATCGGCGCCCATCATCCCCATGATGGAGCGGCTGATCGATAAGCCTGACTTCGCGATGTATTCGGGCCTGGTGCTCAACAATTCCACCGGCGGGTTCAATCCCTACGTGGTCGATGCGCAGATCAAGATGGGCGCCAAGCTGATCTGGATGCCCACCGCGCAGTCGGCCAACCATATCCGCAGCTCGCATCGCAAGTCGCGGCTCGTTTCCAACGTGAAGCTGCTGGACTCGCCGCTGCTCAGCGTAGTCGATGAACTCGGCAACGTCCTCGACGTGGTCAAGCAGATCCTCGATCAGATTGCCGAGGCGGAAGTGATCCTGTCGTCGGGGCATTTGCATGTCTGGGAAATCTGGAAGCTGTTCGACGAAGCGCGCAGCCGCGGCGTCAAGCGCCTGCTGATCAATCACCCGATGTATGGCCTGCACTTTACCTATGAAGACATCGCCGAATTCGCCAAGCTGGGCGTCATCGTCGAGCAGTCGGCCGCCATGTATGTCGACTCCCGTTTCAACGTCTATTCGCCGAAGGAGCTCAAGGAGCATATCGATGCGGCGGGCGTTGCCAATTCTTCCATCGGCTCGGATTTGGGTCAGGTCGACAATCCCACCCCGGTCGAAGGCATGCGGCAGGCCGTAAAGCTGTGCCTGGCACTGGGCTACAGCGAAGCTGAAGTGCGCACCATGGTCGTCGACAACCCGGCTCGGCTGGTCGGTCTGGCCAACTGAGCCAGACGCTGGCAGGCAGCAAGAAGCCGGGGTGGTCTCGCCACCCCGGCTTTTTCATGCATTCGGCAAGCGTTCAGGCTTCGCGCAGGGGATAGTCATCGGCATTGAGGACCCAGCCGGGCTTGCTCGAAAAGTCCATGCGCGGCGGCGAGAAGATGTCGACCAACTGGTTGACCTCCGGCCCCTCGGCAGTTGTGGTGTGGATGGATGGCGGCGGGATCACGCAGATCGATGGCGACTTGCAATAAAGATGCTCGTCCTCGCGCCACTCATTCATGTCGGTGGTCCAGGGCCAGCGCAGGTGATGCGTGAAGGCGCCGGTCAGGGCCAGTGAACACTGTTCGAAATCGTCATGGTGATGGGGCGAGACATTGTCGCGCGCCCGCGGCCCGACACGGGGGGACAGGAAGTTCACCATGAACGTGGTGCAGCGATAGATGCGCCCGAAGCGCGCGGGATCGTCGGGCACGTCCAGCGTGTACCATTTGAGCTTGAGGCCGCCGGGGGGCTCCGGCCATGCCTCGAACGGTGGCACGTTGGGATGCGTCCCGGAAAAGGCGGCTGCATTGGATGCCGCCCCGGCAAGATCGGTCGATCTGGGCGTGAAGAGCTGCACGATGGTCCCGGCCGTCAGCATGCGCACCGTGCTCCTGCCGGGCGGCACGAACACGACCGAATAGCCGGGCACCTCCTCGGTACCGGCATCGGTGGTGATCTCGACGCGCGTCTCTGCATCCGGGATGATCATCGCATATTCGTCCGGCTGGTCGACGCGCTCGAAGGTGCCGTCCTTGTGGGCCTTGCGGTATACGATGACGAAGTTCTGGCCGCGGCCGATCCAGGTTTGGCCATTGGCGTCGCTGAGCTGCGGCGCCGTGTCGTAGAACAGGGCCAGTTGCGAACCGAAGAAGCTCTTGTGTACCCGGGTATCTGACCCCTTCTGTCCTCCAGCCAAAGCGGATCGCGGATCGCTCGCATTATACATGTCGATTCCTTTCAAGATGTCTGCGGCTCGGGTCAGGCGGCCAGCGGCGCCTGCTTTTTCAGTCCCAGGATTTCGCGCGCTTCACCGGGGGTCGCGAGCCGGCCACCCAGTTCGCGAACGATGCGGCCGGCCTTCTCGACCATTTGTGCATTGCTTTGGGCCAGCACGCCCTTTTCGATGTAGATGTTGTCCTCGAGCCCGACGCGGATGTGTCCGCCCAGGAGCCAGGCTTGCGCCAGAATGGGATATTCGAAGCGGCCGACCCCGGCGCCGCCCCAGTTGCAACCGGGCGGCAGGATGCTCTTGAGATAGGCCAGCGTCTCCGGCGTGGCGATGGCGCCATAGCGGACCCCCAGCACGATCTGGCAGAACACTGGAGCCTCGATCGTGCCCTGCCGCACCATGTCGTTGAGCAGTTGGATGTCGCCGCTGTCAAAGACCTCGACCTCGGGCCGCACACCGGCCGCCCGAATCCGCTCAGCCATGATACCGAGATTGGTCGGCGTGTTGATCACCACCGACGTGCCCGAATACATGGTGTTGAAATCGAGGCTGCAGAGTTCGGGCCGCAGGGCCTCGATATGGGTCACGCGCGGCTCGGGCCGCATCAGCGTGGTTCCTGGCGCCGCAACGCTGGGATTGTCGTCGCTGGGTATGAACCGCTGACCGGGGCCGGTGGTAAGATTGATCACCACATCTTCGTCGGCGGCCCGCAGCCGCTCGACCACCTCGCGATAGTGGTGCAGTTCCATACTGGGCCGGCCATTGTCGTGGCGCACGTGCACGTGGATGATTGCCGCGCCGGCCCGCACGGCCTCAAGCCCGGCATTGGCGATCTGCTCGGGCGTTATGGGTAGGTAGGGCGTCTGCTCCAACGTGGTAATGTTGCCCGTCACCGCGCAGGTAAGAATGGTAGGATTGGCCACAGTTCTGGTCCTTGGAAATGCCGCGTCGCAGCTTGATCTCGTGGCTAAGTCCCATTCACCTCCTTTGGTCCGCAACGGCATTTGGCACGCGTTTCGCTTACAGAAACGACCCCGCAGCGTTTCGCTGAGAGAAACGCAGATCGTTCCGCATCGAATAGGGCAGACTTCGGCGTGTAGAAGGTGCGCCATCGAGGAGATGACCATGACCGAACAGCGGCCGCATTTTTCGACCTTTCGCGATCGCCTTCATGCGCGGCAGCGCATGTTCGGCACCTTTGTCAAATTGCCCACGACGCAGGTCATCGAAATGCTGGGCCAGATTGGCTATGATTTCATCATTATCGACCAGGAGCATGCGCCCCTCGACCGAACCACCACCGATCTGATGATCCTTGCGGCGCGCGCGTCCAACATGGCGCCGATCGTACGCATTCCGGAGTTCACAGAGTCCAACGTGCTGACCGTGCTCGACTCCGGCGCGATGGGCATCATGGTGCCCCATGTTGCTTCGGCCGAGAGAGCCGCCGCAATTGCCCGCGCTGCCCACTATACTGGCGGCAGCCGTGGCTTTGTCGGCCTTTCGCGCGCCAGCAACTGGGGCAGTGCCGGCCCGGTGCATCACATGCAGTTGCAGGACAGCCAGATTGCGGTGATCCCCATGATCGAGGATCAGCAGGCCATTGACGTTGCGGGTGATATTGCCCGCGTCGACGGTATCGATGCCCTGTTTATCGGGCGTGGCGATCTCACGGCTTCGTTTCGCGATGACCCCGATGCGGCCACAAAAGTGGCCGAGATCAGCCGGCGCGTTGCAGCGTCCACCAGGGACGCCGACAAGCCGCTGATGATGCTGCCCAGCACGAAGGCCGATCTGGCCTTTGTTGAATCGCTGGGCGCAACGGCGATGGTGATTTCCAGCGACCATGGCTTTATCCGTAACGCTGCCAGTGCTGCACTGAAGGAATTCAGCCACTAAGGCGCCAGAACTTGGGGAGGTCGAAAATGGCCGGACTAGAAATTCCGGCGCTGAATGCGCCACGTAGGGCCTTGGTGACAGGCGGCAGCAGCGGGATCGGCATGGCCACCGCTGCGCGGCTGGCCGCCTTGGGCACGACGGTGATCGTGGGCTATAATAGCCGGGCCGAAGCCGCCGACGCGGTGATTGCGGGTCTCGCGGGCAGTGGCCACACGGCCATGCGCATCTCGATGGAGGATTCGGCCTCCATGACCGAAGCCGCGGCCTTCATCGAACGCCGCTTCGGCAGTCTCGATGCACTGATCAATTCCGGTGGCGCAACGACGCCGGTTCCCGCCGCAGACCTCGATGCCCTCACCGACGACATCTTCGATCGCACCGTGATGGTCAACCTGCGCGGTCCCTTTGCGGTGATGCGGGCCTTCCGTCCCCTGCTCGAAAAAGGGCAGAGCGCCTCCATCGTCAATGTATCGTCCATTGCCGCCCGCACCGGCATCGGCAGCAGCCTGGCCTATCTTGCCGCCAAAGCCGGGGTCGACGCGCTGACCATCGCACTGGCCAAGGTGCTGGCCCCCAAAGTGCGGGTTTTCTCGATTTCGCCGGCTGGCGTTGACACCGGGTTTGTGCCGGGGCGCTCGCGTGAACAGTTGGAAAAGACCGCCGAGCGTCTGCCGCTGGCCCATGTCACGACGCCCGACGACGTGGCGCGCGCGGTGGTCGCCTGCATTGTCAATCTCACCAGTTCGACCGGCATCGTCGTACCGGTGGACGAAGGGCGCCACCTGTGAAGCCGTGTCGCGATCACCTGACGGAACGCATCGTCTCGCAGGTTGCTCGCGCAAGGCTATGATCTAGTATCGCGCAATATCTCCCCTCAGGGCGCTCAAGCAGGCAGCAATGGACAAGTTGAAGTTCTATATCGACGGCGCATGGGTCGAACCGGCCGGTGCTGCGACCGCCGGCGTCACCAACCCGGCGACCGAAGAAACCGTGGGCCGCATCAGTTTGGGGTCCGCCGCCGATGTCGATCGGGCCGCCAGGGCTGCCCGCCGCGCCTTTGCGAGCTATTCCGCGACGAGCGTCGAACAGCGGCTGGGCTGGCTGCGTGGCATCATTGATGGCTTCCGTGCGCGCCTGCCGGAACTGGCGCGCACAATGACGCTGGAAATGGGCGCCCCGATCACCTTCTCGACGGAACGTCAGGCAACGGTTGCGCTGTTTCACTTCGAGGAGGCGGCGCGTGTGCTGGCCGGTTTTCCGTTCGAGGAACGGATGGGGCCCGGCATTGTCCGGCACGAACCGATTGGCGTCTGTGGCCTGATTACGCCCTGGAATTGGCCACTTAATCAGGTCGCCTCGAAAGTCGCGCCGGCAATGTCGACCGGCTGCACCGTGGTTCTCAAGCCCAGCGAAATCGCGCCGCTAAGCGCCATGATCCTGGCCGAGATCATCCATGACTCCGGCCTGCCGGCTGGTGTGTTCAACCTCGTCAATGGCGACGGCCCCACGGTAGGCGAAGCACTGGCCTCGCACCCCGAAATAGACCTCGTTTCCTTCACCGGTTCGACCGGCGCCGGCATCCGCGTTGCAACGCTTGCAGCGCCGACCGTCAAGCGGGTGGCGCAGGAACTCGGCGGCAAGTCCGCCAACATCATCCTGCAAGATGCCGATATCCGCGCTTCGGTGATGGCGGGAGTACATGCGTGCTACACCAATGCTGGCCAGAACTGCCAGTCGCCGACCCGCATGCTAGTGCATGTGTCGCAGCGCGAAGCCGCTTTCGATGCCGCGCGCGCCGCCGTGGCGACGATCCGGCTGGGTGACCCGATGCAGCCTGAAACCACGCTTGGGCCGCTGGTCAGCCAGGGCCAGTTTGACAAGGTGCAAAAGCTCATCCAGTCCGGGATCGACGAAGGTGCGACCCTGGTCGCAGGTGGTTTGGGCCGTCCGGCCGAGATCAACCGCGGCTACTATGTCCACCCCACGGTGTTCGGTGACGTCACGCGGCAGATGACGATCGCGCGCGAAGAGATATTCGGGCCTGTCCTTTCCATCCTCGCTTACGACACCGAGGACGAGGCCATCGACATCGCCAACGACACACCCTTCGGCCTTGCCGGTTTCATCCAGTCCGGCGATCCCGATCACGCACTCAAGCTCGCCAAGCGCATCAGGGCAGGGCGGGTCTATCTCAACGGCGCGCCATTCGACCGCAGCCTGCCCTTTGGCGGCTACAAACAGTCGGGCAATGGGCGAGAGTTCGGCATCTACGGCTTTCGCGAATATCTCGAGGTCAAGGCCGTGCTCGGCTATCCGGGTTGAGGCGCTTCAGAGGAGGAGAATGCAGGTGAAGATTACGCAGGATTTGGTGCAGGGCGCGCTCTTTTCCATCATCGGCCTGGTTGCTCTTGTGATGGCGCTGCAATTTCCCCTGGGCACGCCCAACCGCATGGGACCGGGATTTTTCCCGGTCGTCATCTCGGCGCTGCTGCTGCTGACCGGCATTGCCATCCTGATGCGGGGGCGGCTCGGCAAATCCGAAGTGATCGCCATGTCTCGCTGGTGGCCCATCGCGATCGTTACCGTCGCAATCATCGTCTTTGGCTTCCTGCTCGACAAGCTGGGACTGCCTGTCTCCGTGCTGCTGCTGTGCATCGGGGCGGGCACGGCCAGCATCACCTTTGCGCTCAACTGGAAAGCCGTTGCCGGCGCCGTGGCCTTCTCGGCCGCATGCGGGCTCTTGTTCGTAACACTGCTCGGCCTGCCCATTCCCCTCGTTGGGTCTTGGCTGCAGGTCCTGGCCGTCCGCTAAGGCATCGAGGTCGACATGGACATTTTCAGCGGGCTCCTGCTCGGCTTTCAGACCGCGAGTACCCTCACCAACTTCGCCTACTGCTTTGCGGGCGTGCTGCTGGGCACCGCGGTGGGCGTGTTGCCGGGCCTCGGTCCAATTGCCACCATCTCGATGCTTCTGCCGTTCACGTTCGGGCTGCCGGTCGACACGGCATTGATCATGCTGGCGGGTATTTTCTACGGCTCCCAATATGGCGGCTCGACCACTGCCATCCTGATGAACCTTCCCGGCGAAGCTTCTTCGGTCGTGACCACGCTCGACGGCCACGAAATGGCCAAGCAGGGCAAGGCCGGGAGGGCTTTGGCCGCCGCCGCGATCGGCAGTTTCTTTGCCGGGACCATCGGCACGCTGTTTATCGTCATTGCCGCGCCGGTTCTCTCCAGCATGGCCCTGAGCTTCGGTCCCACCGAATATTTTTCGCTGATCGTGCTTGGCCTTGTTACCTCCATGGTACTGACGTCCGGCTCGCTGCTCACCGGCTTCGGCATGGTCCTGCTCGGCATGCTCCTTGGCATGATCGGCACCGACGTCAATTCTGGTGCCGCGCGCTACACATTCGGCTCTCCGGATCTTCTCGACGGTCTCAACTTCGTGGTCATCGCCACCGGCATCTTTGGCTTGGGCGACGTCCTTGCCAACCTCGAAAACGAGCGCTCCCGCTCTGCTACTGTCGCCAAGGTCAGCTCGCTGTTTCCCACTCGCGAGGACTGGAAACGCATGTCGGCGCCGATCGCGCGCGGCACCGGCATCGGCGTCCTGCTCGGCGTGCTCCCCGGTGCGGGCCTGCTGCTCTCCTCCTTCTCCGCCTATGCGCTCGAAAAGAAGATATCGAAGCATCCCGAAATGTTCGGCAAGGGCGCTATCGAGGGTGTTGCGGCGCCGGAGGCCGCCAATAACGCCGCCGCACAGACGGCCTTCATTCCCATGCTGACACTTGGTCTGCCGGGCACTGCCACAATGGCCCTGATGATCGGTGCACTCGTTGTCCAGGGCGTCCAGCCCGGGCCTAATATTCTGAGCGAACAGCCGGCCCTGTTCTGGGGCCTGGTGGTTTCGATGTGGATGGGCAATCTGATGTTGCTTATCCTCAACCTGCCCCTGGTGGGCATGTGGGCCAAGCTGATTTCCGTGCCCTACAAATATCTCTTCCCGCTGATCTGCGTCTTCACTGCCATCGGTGTGTACAGCATTCGCAACAGCGCCTTCGACGTCTATCTCATGGCGCTGTTCGGCGTGCTGGGATACGTGTTCCGCAAAGCCGGCGCCGAGCCCGCCCCGCTCATCCTGGCCCTGATCCTGGGGCCGATGGCCGAGGAATACCTGCGCCGCTCGATGCTGATCTCCCACGGAAATGCCGGCGTGTTCTTCAGTAGCCCGGTCAGCATGGGCACGCTGCTGATTGCCGCTGTGCTGCTGGTTTCCATCCTGCTCCCGGGCTTTCGCAAGCTGCGCCAGGAAGGCCTCCAGGAAGTCGACTGACCCTTTTTGCCAAGATGAGGACGAGCTATGCAAACCAGTAGCGACGCACGGCTGCAGGACCAATTCGATCGCACCGAACTCTTCGACCTGGTGCGCCGCGAACGCTTCGCGCGCGACCAGCGGCGGTTCGACGTCATGGCAGCGTGCTTTCACCCTGAAGCCTACGTCCGCACCAGCTGGTACGACGGCACCGGCGGCGATGCCTATGTGGCGGCCACCCGGAAATGGATGAGCAATACCGGCAATTCCAAGCACTGGGTTTTTCCCGCCTTTGCACAGATCCGCGGGGATCGGGCAACAGTCGAGAGCCCGGCCATGATTTTCAACCGGGCCAGGCTCGAAGGCATTGAGATCGACTTCCAGGTATACTGCCGGTTCTTCTCACGCGCCGTGCGGGTGGCCGGCGACTGGAAACTCGCGAGCTTCCACGTGTTCTTCGAACGCGACATCATGATGCCGACACTCGCATCCGACGCGCTGCCGGTCGACCCTGCGCTGCTCGATACGATGCGCCCGTCCTATAAGTTCCTGACCTATATCCAGCGCAGCCGCGGCGTGATGGTCAACCAGGATCTGCTCGGTGACGATCGTCCTGACGAACTCGCCCAGTTCCATGCCAGGGAGGAGCGCTGGCTCGGCGGCGAGGGTGGCGTTTCGTGAGGTGAAATGCCATCGGTGTTGAATATCGAGGTAGGCACCAGTGCGCTAGATGTCACTACAGCCAAGACCCGGCAGGGAACGGGTGGCAGGAGGAAAACATGAAAAGACGCGAATTCATCGTTCTTGGGAGCACAGCAGGATTGCTGGCGTCCACTGGAATGTCGTTTGGTCAGGATGCCTGGCCCACCAAGCCCGTAACCGTCATCTCGGCCTACCCGCCGGGCGGCACCAGCGACATCCTGGCGCGACTTGTCGCTGACATTCTCACCAAGGAATTCGGGCAGCAGTTCGTGCTCGAAAACGTGGCGGGCGCCGCTGGGGCCTTGGCCGGTGGTCAACTCGCCCGTTCGGCGCCGGATGGCTACACGATCCTGGTCAGCGGCAGCGCGCCGCTGGCGGCCAACAAGGTGGTGCAGTCCAACCTGGCCTACGATCCGCAAGCCGATTTCGAGCCGATCACCGTGTTTGCCGAAAGCGGCGCGCTGATCACCGCCAGCAAGAACGCGCCGGCCAAGACGCTGACTGAACTGTTCGACTATGCCAAGGCCAACCCGGGTATGGTCAATATCGGCAATCCGGGAGCCGGCACCAAGGGACATATCTGTGCAGCCCTCATCGGACAGCAGATGGGGATCGAGTTCAATCACGTCCCGTACAAGGGCTCGCCGCCGCTGGCAGCCGACATTTTGGGCGGCCATATCGACTTCTCGGCCGACGCGCCTGCCAATTACATCCAGCACATCAAGGATGGCAACATCGTCGCCCTGGCGGTGACGTCGGCATCCCGCATCCCGGAGTTGCCTGACGTGCCGACGGTCGCCGAGCAGGGGCTTCCCGGCTACAATCAGACCCTGTGGTTCGGCATTGTCGGCCCCAAGGGCATGCCTGCCGACATCGTCGCCAAAATCAACGACACCCTGCGCGCCTGGGCACTGCTGCCTGAATCGCAGGCCTTGCTGACGTCGCTTGGCGTTGTCGCAGTGCTGAATTCGCCCGAAGCCATGGCCGAGACCGTGCACTACGAGATCGAGGCCATACGGCCGTTGGTCGAGGCCGGCCTCGTCCTGCCCACCTGACCCGTTTCGCTCTGCCAGTTGGTCGATAACGCCCCTTCGATGGGGCGGTATCTCTCTGATGAACAGGCATTGCGTTTGATCAGAGAAATCTGGCGTAGGGGCTTCCCCGTCGCAACAGGTCGCTTGGCCGGACGGGCAAAAATCGAAGGAATACCATGGACAAGACGGTTCCGGACCTGGCCACGGCATTGGCACGCATCGAGAATGGCATGGTGCTGATGGTGGGCGGCTTTGGCGGCTCTGGCGCGCCGATCGAGCTGATCCATGCGCTGATCGACCGGTTCAAGGCGACCGGCAGCCCGAAGAACCTCACCGTGGTCAACAACAATGCCGGCAATGGCCGCATCGGCATTGCCGCGATGATCGACGCGGGCATGGTCGCCAAAATGATCTGCTCGTTCCCGCGCTCGGCCGATCCGCGCGCCTTCACCGAAAAATACCTGGCCGGCGAAATCGCGCTCGAACTGGTTCCGCAGGGCACTTTGGCTGAGCGTATCCGGGCCGCTGGCGCCGGCATTCCGGCCTTTTACACGCCTGCCAGCTATGGCACCGATGTTGCCAAGGGTAAGCCGGTGGCTGAGTTCGACGGCAAGCATTATGTGCAGGAGCGCTGGCTGAAAGCCGATGCGGCGCTGATCAAGGCCGAACTGGCCGACACCCTGGGCAATCTCACCTATCGCAAGGCGGCGCGCAATTTCTCGCCCCTAATGGCCGCCGCCGCCAAGGTCACCATCGTTCAGGCGACGCGCATCGTTCAGCCCGGCGAGATCGACCCCGAGCAGGTCGTCACAGCAGGTATTTTCGTCAATCGCGTGGTCGAGGTTTCCGATCCGAAACAGGAGGAAGCCCTGATGCGCGACGGAGTGGCATACGCATGATCAGCAAGCTTTCCAACGCCCAGATTGCCTGGCGCGCCGCGCAGGACATCGAGGATGGCGCCTATGTCAATCTTGGCATCGGCTTTCCAGAGATGGTCGCCAAGTTTCAGCCGCCCGGAAAACAGGCCATTTCCCACACTGAGAATGGCGTGCTAAACTTTGGCGAGGCGCCGGCCGAAGGCGAGGAGGACTGGGACCTCATCAATGCCGGCAAGAAGGCGATCACCTTGAAGCCCGGCGCGGCCTTCTTCCACCACGCCGACAGTTTCGGCATGGTGCGCGGCGGCCATCTCGATGTGGCGATCCTCGGGACCTATGAAGTGGCGGAAAACGGCGACCTCGCCAATTGGTCGACCGGCCCCAAGGGCGTGCCGGCGGTGGGCGGAGCCATGGACCTGGTCCATGGCGCCAAGCGCGTCGCCGTCATCACCGACCACGTGACCAAGGGCGGCAAGCCCAAGCTGGTGAAGAAAGGCGCATTGCCGCTGACCGGCGTCGGCTGCGTGACGCGCGTTTATACCAGCCTTGCCGTACTCGACATCGAAGGCGGCCGCTTCGTGCTACGCGAAAAGCTGCCTTCGATGAGTGTGGATGAGTTGCAGGCGGTGACCGGCGCCGAAATGGTACTGCCCGAGACCATCGGCGACCTCGTCGCCCCGGAGCTTTGAGATGACCGAGGCCTTCATCTGCGCCTATAGGCGCACCCCCATCGGTCGCTTCGGCGGATCGCTGTCATCGGTGCGACCCGACGATCTGGGCGCCATTCCGCTCAAGGCGCTGATGGCAGAACAGGCCGGCGTCGATTGGGACGCCGTCGATGACGTCATCTTCGGCAATGCCAACCAGGCTGGCGAGGACAACCGCAACGTGGCGCGCATGAGCCTGTTGCTGGCCGGCCTGCCGGTCGGCGTCACCGGCACGACGATCAACCGCCTCTGCGGCTCAGGCATGGATGCGGTCATCGCTGCCGCACGCGCCATCAAGTCGGGCGAGGCGGAACTGGTCATAGCCGGCGGCACCGAAAGCATGAGCCGCGCCCCCTTCGTACTGCCCAAGGCCGACACGGCTTTTTCGCGCAATGCCGAGATTTATGACACGACCATAGGCTGGCGCTTCGTCAACCCGGCCATGAAGGCGCAATATGGCGTCGATTCCATGCCCGAGACCGGCGAGAACGTTGCCCAGGAATTCGGCGTCAGCCGCGATGCGCAGGACGCCTTTGCCGTGCGCAGCCAAGACAAGGCCGTCGCCGCCCAGAAAAATGGCCGTCTCGGCAAGGAACTCGTCCCGGTCACCATCCCGCAGAAGAAGGGCGATCCTGTTGTCGTCGATACCGACGAGCATCCGCGCGCCGGTACGACCGCCGAAGCCCTCGCAAAGCTCCGCCCGCTTTTCCCCAATGGTACTGTGACTGCCGGCAATGCCTCTGGCGTCAATGATGGCGCGGCGGCGCTGATTATCGCTTCCGAGGCCGCCGCGAAAAAGCATGGCCTCGAGCCCATCGCGCGCATTCTGGGCGGCGCGACAGCAGGTGTGCCCCCGCGCATCATGGGCATGGGGCCGGCCCCGGCCGCCAAGAAGCTGTTCGCGCGGCTTGGCCTGGGTGCCGCCGATTTCGATGTTATCGAACTGAACGAGGCTTTTGCCAGCCAGGGCATTGCCGTGTTGCGCGATCTTGGCATTGCCGAGGACGATGGGCCCGTGAACCCCAATGGCGGCGCCATTGCGCTGGGCCATCCCCTCGGCACGAGTGGCACCCGCATCACCGGTTCGGCTGCGCTTGAACTGGCCCTGACTGGCAAACGCCGGGCCTTGGCCACGATGTGCATCGGCGTCGGCCAGGGTATCGCGATCGGCCTTGAGCGGGTCTGAGCTAGCGGTCACCTTCCCTTCTTACTGTCTCCTGAAAATCCGACTGTGTCGATGCTTTATTCTTTAGAAAACGCCGCGCCCGCTATCGACCCCGCCATTGCCTGGATCGCGCCCACGGCAACGCTAATCGGTGATGTCATCGTGCGTGCTCAGTGCAGTGTTTGGTTTGGCGTTGTCGCGCGCGGTGACAACGAGCAGATCACCATTGCCGCACGAAGCAACGTTCAGGAAAACGTCGTCCTCCATACTGACATCGGCTTCCCGTTGGACATAGGACAAGGCTGTACCATAGGCCACGGCGCTATCTTGCACGGCTGTACAATTGGCGAAAATACCTTGGTTGGCATGGGCGCCATAATCCTCAATGGCGCACGAGTTGGCCGGAATTGCCTGATCGGGGCTGGCGCCCTTGTCACCGAGGGCAAAAAAATCCCCGACGGATCTTTGGTCGTTGGCTCCCCGGCCCGGGTCATCCGAATGCTCGATAATGACGCGATTGCCGGCTTGTCGCGCTCGGCAGAAACCTACATCCGCAAGGCTCAACGCTACTCAAAGCACTTCGCTGAAGTGCTCCTTGTATGATTGTTAGGGGCTTTAGCTGTGTGGCGGAGGGTATGGCCTGGTCACATTCAAAAGCGCCAGGTCTATGCCGTCTTCGTCAACGATGTATCCGGAACTGTCATAAACCGCGATCACGCCGGCCTTACTCCGCTGTCGAATGGATCGGCATCCAGGCGGTTCTGCTCATCTGTGGTCTGGTGTGCTTGGTCGCGCCCCTGCTGGCCATGACGGCCAATGGCAGCAAAGGATTTTCCGTGCGACGCGAATAGATAGACCGCCGGCCGGCGACGTTCGGTGTAGTGCCGGTGGACGTCTACGCGATGCCCATGTCTGCTTTTAGGCTTTTGGGAGGGCTAGTTTAATGGCCGGAATGGGGCGCGTCGCTGCCAAACCGCTGTCGAACCCATTTATGGCAGCCAGCGATGGTGATCCTAATAGCGCTCGTGCGATCTCACTAGATCCCCAGACGTTTTAGATCATGTTTGCTTGCCGTAGATTTTAGCCTATTCGGTTTGCGTCCAATCACGATTTTCAGGATACCGCTCTCGCTCCCGCATGGACCTACAATGGCCTTCAATGCTTTGAGCGATCAATGGCCACAGTTGGGCCTCGCCGACTACTGCGGTAGATGAGGACAACAGCCCTTTGAGTTCGGCACGCCTAGTGCTACTGGGTTCCCTTACAGGCACTGCATCGCCGCCTGGACGCCTCTGGCGGAGAAGGGGACCTGCAGGTCTCTCAGGCCCATTTCGATCCCCGACAGTGTCCCCATGAGGGTCAGTTCATTGCACTGGCCGAGATGGCCGATGCGGAAGATCTTGCCCTTGAGACGGGTGAGGCCCTGGCCAAGCGACAGGTTGTATTTCTCAAGGACGTGGTGGCGGAAGGTGTCGGAGTCGTGTCCTTCTGGCATAACCACAGCGGTCAGAACCGACGAATGCGCCTCTGCGTTCTCGCAGAGGACTTCCAGCCCCCAGCCCTCGACCGCGGCGCGGGCTGCCGCCGCCAGGCGATCGTGCCTCGCGAATACATTGTCGAGACCTTCTTCTTCGAGCAGAGCAATGGCTTCCTTGAGGCCATAAAGGAGGTTGGTCGCAGGCGTATAGGGAAAAAATCCGGTCTGGTTGAGGGCCATCATTTCCGACCAGTCCCAATAGGAGCGCCGGGAGCCTCCGGTGCGCGCGGCTTCGATGGCCCGCGGCGACAGCGCGACGAAAGCGAGGCCCGGCGGCAGCATCAGGCCCTTCTGGGAGCAGGTCACGGTCACGTCGGCGCCCCAGGCGTCGTGCTCGTAGCGGAGCGAGCCGAGCGAGGAAATCGCGTCGACCAGCAGCAGGGCAGGGTGCCCCAAGGCGTCAATGGCGTCGCGAATGGCCTTGATCGGGCTGACGACGCCGGTCGAGGTTTCGTTGTGGACGACCATCACGGCCTTGATCTTGTGCTCGGTGTCGGCTGCAAGGCGCTCGCTTATGACCTGCGGATCGGCCCAGTCGCGCCAGTTGCCGGGGATAAAGTCGATTTCGATCCCCCACTTTTCCGTTAGCTTGCGCCACTGGGTCGCGAAATGGCCGGTCTCGACCATCAATACTCTGTCGCCCGGGGCAAGCAGGTTGACGACAGCCGATTCCCAGGCGCCGGTGCCTGAGCCCGGAAAGATCAGCACTGGGTGCACGGTGCGAAAAATGCGCTTGATGCCGCCGAGGACGGTCTTTGCCAGCTCGGCAAATTCCGGGCCGCGGTGATCAATGACCGGCATGCTGATCGCGCGCAGAACCCGATCAGGAACGGCGCTGGGGCCTGGGATTTGCAGAAAGTGCTGGCCGAACATCTGAGTCATCATACGCCTTGCGGTCTGGTTTCGATCTTGCTGCCATTTTGCATTCATTTTTCTCGCACAACAAGAATTTTGAATTCGATATGTCCACTGCTATGACTAGATAGGGCAAATCACGAGGATTGAATGGCCATTGCGGATGAGGTAGAAGAGGGTGGTGGAGTGTTGCTTCTTGCGCCAGTGTTGGGCGCAAGTGGATCTCTGCACGATGAGATTCTTGCAGGGCTGCGCCGTTACCTGATCGAGGGCAGTCTTCCAGACGGGGCGCGAATTCCAGAGCGCCTGCTGTGCGCAACGATGGGTGTCTCACGCACGCCCCTGCGCGAGGCTTTGAAAGTCCTTGCTTCAGAAGGGCTTGTTGAGCTGCTTCCCAATCGCGGTGCGCGTGTACGGGCCTTCACGAAAAATGACATCCGCGAGCTGTTCGAGGTGATGGGCGGTCTTGAGGCCTTGGCGGGGCGCCTTGCCTGCGAGCATATTACCGACGTCGAGGTCGCAGGCGTCGAGCAGCTACACTACGACATGTATGCCAGCTATATGCGCCGCGACCTGCCAACCTATTTCGCGCTCAACCAGAAAATCCACTTGGCGATTGTGGCTGCTGCCAGAAATTCCGTTCTGACAACAACTTACTCAAATTTTGCCAGTCGCCTGCAGCGCGTGCGCTACAATGCCAATCGCGAAAACCACAAGGATCGGTGGGGCGAGGCCATGCGCGAGCATGAGCAAATTCTGGATGCGCTGCAGCGTCGTGCCGGCCTCGAATTGAGCGATATTCTATTCCGTCATCTTCAGAACAAGCGCGCGGCGGCCCTGCGCTACCTTGATGACCATCCGTCCGACGCCGGCGATCAGAGATAGACCTGCCTGAAAAATGGACTATAGCGGCCAATTGCCCAGTCATGCGTCAGAAATTGCATTCAGTTTCCTGATTTCCCCTTGAGTTGAATTCATAATCAGGCATTCTGTGTTAATTAATGCATTCGGGTGAGGATGATGAAGGCGATCGTAATAGGGGGAGGGGTGATCGGTGCGGCTGTGGCTTTTCGCCTTGCCGAAGCCGGAACGAGCGTCACCCTGATTGAGGCCGGTCGCATCGCCGAGGGCACGTCCATGACCAGCTTTGCCTGGGTTAGTGCCTGCGAGAAGATCAATTCCGACAGCTATTACCGCCTAAGCCTGGCAGCCGTGGCGGCGCATCTCGATCTCGTTGCCGAGTTCGGTGCTGCAGGCAACTGGTATCATCGTCCCGGTGTCATTCAGTGGCTGGGCGCCGGCTACGAAGGCATGGCGCTTGCCGAAAGTCCGCTTTTCCAGAAGCTCGACAGGCTCGCGGCGCTCGGTTATCCGGCCGAACGCATCGGTGCCGGCGATCTTGCGCGGCTCGAGCCGCGCCTGTGCCCTGCAGCGCTCGGTATCGGTGAAGAGGCTATTCACTACCCCGAAGACGGATACGTCGAGGCGCCGGTGATGATTGGCGCGCTGATCGAGGCTGCCATCGTGCGTTTCGGTATGGAACTGCGTACGCAGACCGCGGTGCGCCGGTTGATCACCGACAATGGTCGCGCGACGGGCGTCGAAACCGCGAGCGGGGAAACGCTCTCTGCCGACGTTGTAATCAATTGCGCCGGCCGCTGGGCCAATGAGGTTGTCGGCAGCCCGGATCTCACCATTCCGCTGACGCCTACCCTGGGCCTCATTGCCTATACGTCTTCTGTGGGCACTGCCATTCGCAAGGTATTGCGCACGCCTTATCTCAATGTCCGCGCCGATGGCGGTGGGCGACTGCTCCTGCGCGCCAACGACCTCGACGAGACCCTTGCCGCCGATGATGTGGCAAGGCCGGATCATCCTGCGGCGATCGAACTCGCTCGCCGGCTGGGCGAGCTGGTTCCCGCGCTTGTCGGTATCCATGCCGAAGCCGCGCGGATTGCAACGCGACCCATTCCACAGGGCGGGCTGCCCTGCGTCGGCACGCTTCCCGGGCTAGACAACTACTGGGTTGCCGTCACCCATGGCGGCATCAATACCAGCGCCCTCATCGGTATCGCACTCCGGGACGAGATCCTCGAAGGCCGCCCGGCGCCGGAATATGCGCCCTATCGTCCCGACCGTTTCTTCAAGGCGGCTGCATGACCAAGCCAGAACCGCTCCTCAGCGTCGAGCATTTTTCGCTCAGCTTTGGAGCCAGCAGCACCAATCTCATCGATGACATCTCCTTCTCCGTCGAGCCGGGCAAGACCCTGTGTCTCGTGGGTGAATCCGGCTGCGGCAAGAGTGTCACCTCGCTGGCGCTGATGGGTCTTTTAGCCAAAGGGGCGGCGCGGATCACCGGCGGCAAGGCCAGGTTCGCCGGAGAGGATCTTTTCGCGCTGCCGGAGCGCCGTCGCGCCGACCTGCGCGGCAATGACATAGCGATGATCTTTCAGGAGCCGATGACCTCACTCAATCCCTCGATGACCATTGGTCACCAGATCGTCGAGGGTGTCCGCCGCCACAAAGCCGTGTCGAAGGAAGCGGCCGAGGCGCGCGCGCTCGAAATGCTAAGCCTGGTGCGTATTCCCGCGCCGGAAAAGCGCTTCCATGCCTATCCGCACCAGCTCTCCGGCGGCATGCGGCAGCGCGCCATGATCGCCATGGCTCTCGCCAATTCGCCCAAGCTGCTGATTGCCGACGAGCCGACCACGGCTCTCGACGTGACTATTCAGGCTCAGATCCTGGCGCTGGTCAGCCGGCTGCAGGCAGAGACCGGCACGGCCATGATCCTCATCACCCACGATCTCAGCGTCGTGGCGGAAGTGGCCGACCATGTCGCGGTCATGTATGCCGGCCGCATCGTCGAGGTTGGTTCGGTCGACGATATTTTTTCCGATCCCCAGCATCCCTACACGCTCGGGCTTTTCGGCTCGGTGCCGTCCATTGGGCGGCGCAGCGGCACCCTCGCGACCATCGAAGGTTCGGTGCCGCTGCTTGAGCGCATGCCGCCGGGCTGTCGCTTCGCGACCCGCTGTCCCTTTGCCGACCAGCGCTGTTTTGAACGGGCGCCGCCGAATTACGAACCCAAGGACGGGCATCGCGTGGCCTGCTGGTATGCGCCCCTCGAAAATCACGTGAGGGCAGCATGAGCGCGCGCCAGGATATCATCCTCGAAGCCCGCGAGGTCACCAAGCGTTTCGGCCATCCCGCCAATTTCATGCGCCAGTCGAGCCTGGTCCATGCCGTCACGGCGGTGTCGCTGTCGGTGCGGCGTGGCGAGACCCTGGCCATTGTCGGCGAATCGGGTTGCGGCAAGTCGACCCTGGGTCGCCTGCTGCTGCGGCTGATCGAGCCGACCTCGGGCAGCGTGGTCTATGAGGGGCAGGAGATCACCGCGTTGAGGCAGCGAGACATGCGCCGGCTGCGCAGGGAACTGCAGATCATCTTCCAGGATCCGTTCGCCTCCCTCAACCCGCGGATGACGGTGCGGCAGATCCTGGGCGAACCCATCCGCCTTCATCGCCTAGCCTCCGGCAAGGACGTCGATGACAGGGTCGACCAGTTGATGCGCACGGTTGGACTGCGGGCCGATTGGAGCGATCGCTATGTGCATGAATTTTCTGGCGGTCAACGCCAGCGTATCGGTATCGCGCGGGCCCTGGCGGTCGACCCCAAGCTGGTGATCGGCGACGAGCCGGTCTCGGCGCTCGATGTGTCGATCCAGGCGCAGGTGGTCAATCTCCTGGGCGAGCTGAAGCGGGATTTCGGCCTGACACTGGTCATCGTCGCCCATGATCTCGCCGTCATCCGGCACATGAGCGATCGTGTCGCGGTCATGTATCTGGGCCAAGTGGTCGAGCTGGCCGCGGCCGACGACATCTATGAGGCGCCGCTTCACCCCTATACCTCGGCACTGCTGCAGGCGATCCCGGTGTCTGATCCGACGGCACGCGGCCAGCGGCAGTTGCTCCAGGGCGACCTGCCGAGCCCGACGGCCCCGCCTTCCGGCTGCCGGTTCCACACCCGTTGCCCGCATGCGAGGCCTCGTTGCAGCCAGGATCATCTCGCGCTCGAGCCCGTGGGCGACGGCCGTTTCGTCGCATGCCATTTCTGGCGCGAAATCCAATCGGCCGGCGTCAGCGTGCCTGCCGCGACGGCGCGACGTTCGGCGCTGGAAATGCGTCTCGGGCTATATCGCACGAGGCAAGAGGAAAGAAGACAGGTGGACCGGTAGGGGCCGGTTCGCCCAGATGACTTCGAAGGGGAGGCCGCAGAGCCGGCCGGAGAAACAGAGAAACTGGAGAGAACGACGATGAAGAAACTGGTACTGAGCGCCATGCTCGCAGGCTTGATGGGGGCGACCGCTGTTTCGGCGGCTGACCTCAACGTTGCCCTGCAGGACGATCCCGATATTCTCGATCCCCATCGCGGCAATACTTTTGTCGGCCGCATGGTGTTCGGCCCGCTGTGCGATGCGCTGTTCGACATCGACACCTCGCTCAACATCGTGCCGCGCCTCGTGGCCGACTGGGCCTGGTCCGAGGGCGACACGGTCCTGACCATGAACCTTCGTCCCGACGCGCTGTTCCACGACGGCACGCCGGTGAATGGCGAAGCGGTCAAGGCCAATCTCGAGCGCGCACTCAATTTGCCGGAAAGCAATCGCAAGGCCGAACTCGCCTCGATCGAGTCCATAGAAGTGCTTAGCGACACCCAGGTCGCCATCACCCTCAAGGCACCCGACGCGGCCTTCCTGGCCAATCTTACCGATCGCGCCGGCATGATGGTGTCCCCGGCGAGCTTCGAAACCGCCGGTGAAGGCGGCCTCGTCTGCGCCGGCCCCTACAAGTTTGTCGAGCGTATCCAGAACGACCGCATCGTTATGGAAAAGTTTGCCGACCACTGGGACGCCGACAACTACCACTTCGATCAGGTGATCTATCGTCCGATCCCGGACACCACGGTGCGCCTCGCCAACCTGCAGTCTGGCGATCTCGACATCATCGAGCGTCCGGCTCCGAATGACATGGCGACCATCCAGGGTGACAGCAACCTGGTCTTCGACATCGTCACCGGCCTCGGCTTCTATGGTGTCAACTTCAACCTCGGCAACGGCGAACGCTCGCAGTCGCCCATCAACCAGGACAAGCGCCTGCGCGAGGCGCTCAACCTGACCATCGATCGTGATGTGCTCAACGACGTACTGGGGATGGGCACCTATCCGCCCGCCTACCAGCCGTTCTCGACCGCGTCCTGGGCCTACAATCCCGAATTCGATGGCGGTGAGCGCGACATCGAACGCGCCAAGGCCCTGATGGCCGAAGCGGGGCACGAAACAGTGTCGTTCGAAATACTCTATGCCAACAACAGCGCCATGCAGTCGCTGTTCGAGCTGGTGCAGGCTATGGCCAGCGAGGCGGGCTTCAACATCACGCTGCGCCCGACCGAGTTCGCCGCCTATGTCGACGAACGCGAAGCCGGCAATTTTGAAGTGAGCCAGTTCGGCGCCTCGGGCCGCATCGATCCTGATGGCAATTTCCATCGCTATCTCGCCTGCGGCAGCGCCGGCAATGTTGGCAATTACTGCAATGACGAACTCACCGACCTGCTTAACAAGGCGCGCGTGATCAACGATGTCGAAGAGCGCAAGGCCCTCTACGACCAGGCCCAGCAGATTGCAGCCGAGGACCTGCCGGCGCTGTATTTCTACTACACCCCGCGCACCTGGGCCTATAGCGCCAAACTCGACGGCTTCGTGGCCTATGCCGATGGCGTGCTGCGCCTCGCCGGCCTCAAGCCCAAGCAGTAAGTGAACTCTGGCAGGCGACGGATCTCTCCGCCGCCTGCCGCTTTGCAAAGGCCCCGACGAAGTGCTCAAACTTATCCTCCGACGCATCATCGTCGCCCTGCCGACTCTGATCATCCTGTCGATGATCATCTTCGGTCTGCAGCGCATGCTGCCCGGCGATCCCATCCAGACGATGATGGCAGAGGAATCCGATCCGCAGGTCGTGGAGTTTCTGCGCGAAAAATATCGACTCAATGATCCTTTGCCGATGCAATATCTCGCCTGGGTGGGCAATGTTCTCCAGGGTGATTTCGGAAGTTCCCTGCGCACCGGCATTCCCGTCACCGAGATGATCCTGCAAAAGCTGCCCATCACGGTGCAGCTGGCGACCATGGCCATGATCATGGCCCTGCTCATCGGCATTCCGGCCGGTATCCTGGCCGCCGTGCACAAGAACAGCGCCATCGACTACACCGCCAATGCGGTTGCCCTGTCGGGCATGTCGGTGCCCAATTTCTGGCTCGGCATCATCCTCATCATGGTCTTTGCGGTCAGCTGGAAGATCCTGCCAGCCTCGGGCTATGTGCCGATCACTCAGGATTTCTGGCTCTCCATCAAGTCAATGCTAATGCCTGCCTTCGTGCTGTCCACGGCGGTGGCCGCCTATCTGATGCGCCATACGCGGAGCGCCATGCTCAGCGTCCTGAGTTCCGACTACATCCGCACTGCGCGCGCCAAGGGGCTGCTCAGCAATGCGGTCATCATTCGCCACGCCTTGCGCAATGCGCTTATGCCGATCGTCACGCTGGCCACATTGCTGTTCGGCGACCTTCTGGCCGGTGCCGTGCTGACCGAACAGATTTTCGTCATTCCCGGTTTCGGGAAGCTGATCGTCGATGCCGTCTTCACCCGTGACTATGCGGTGGTGCAGGGCGTCGTGCTGTTCACCGCCATCGGCTTCATCGCCATGAACATCCTCGCCGACGTACTCTACATCGTCATCAATCCGCGCTTGAGGCATCCGCAATGACCCTTGCCTCGCAGACCGAGATCGTCGCTCCCCGCCGCCGCTTCCGCGGCCTCAGAAAACTGGCCCGCAATCGCGGCGCCCTGTTCGGTGGCGCCATCGTGCTGTTCTTCGTGGTGCTGGCGGTGTTCGCTCCACTGATTGCCACGCACGATCCTTTCGCTTCCTCGTTCACCAATGTTCGAAAGCCGCCATCGGCAGAGTTCTGGCTCGGCACCGATGAAATCGGCCGAGATATCTTCAGCCGGCTGCTCTATGGCGCGCGCGCCTCGCTCATGGCCGGTGTCGTTTCGGTCGCCATTGCACTCCTCATTGGCGTGCCGCTCGGACTGGTCGCCGGCTATTTCGGTCACCTGATCGACGGCACCATTTCCCGCTTTATCGAGGCGCTACTGGCTATTCCCTCGCTGATCCTGGCCATTGCCCTCGCTGCGACCCTGGGGCCGAGCCTGATGAATGCGACGTTGGCCATTGGTGTTGCGGCAACGCCGATCTTCGTGCGCCTGACGCGCGGACAGGTGCTGGCGATCAAGACAGAGGACTATGTCGAGGGCGCGCGGGCGATCGGCCTGCCGCATGTGCTGATCATCCTGCGCTATATCCTGCCCAATGTGCTTTCGCCGGTCGTGGTCCAGGCCACTATCACCATTGCGACGGCCATCATTGCCGAGGCGAGTCTGTCCTTCCTTGGCCTTGGCCAGCAGCCGCCAAACCCCTCCTGGGGCTCGATGCTGAACACCGCCAAGAATTTCATGACGCAGGCGCCCTGGCTGTCGATTTTTCCGGGCGGCGCCATTTTCCTGGTCGTGATGGGCTTCAATCTGCTTGGCGACGGCCTGCGCGACGCACTCGATCCGCGCGACAACTGATTTATTGAGGAGTTTCCTATGTCACAGCGTGTAGCCGACCATCTCGGCGGGCAGTTGGACGCCATCATCGACCGGCTCGGGCAGTATGTTGCCTGCGCAAGCGTCAGCGCCGATCCGAAATTCGAGCCAGGCATGCAGGCAGCGCGTGACTTTCTGATCCGGCGGTTCACCGAAATCGGCCTCGACAACGTGCAACTGCTCGATGGCGGCGGACACAAGGCCGTCTATGCCGACTGGCTGCATGCGCCGGGCAAGCCGACCCTATTGGTCTATGGCCACTACGATGTTCAGCCACCCGATCCGCTGAAAGCCTGGGACACCGAACCCTTCGTGCTGACGCGCAAGGGCGACCGCCTCTATGGCCGTGGCGCTTCCGACAATAAAGGCTCATCGACAATAGCCATCGAAAGCCTTGCCGCCTATCTCGCCATCGAAGGTGGTTTTCCGTTCAATATCCGTTGCCTCTTCGAAGGTGAGGAAGAGGTGGGCGCCGTCTCGCTGCCGGCGATCTTCGAGCGTTACGCCGATCTGCTGAAAGCTGACCTGGTGCTGTCGGCCGATGGTGGGCGCAACGGCTTCTGGCCGGCGATCAATGTCGGCTGCCGCGGCGTCAACGCGCTGGAAGTGACGCTGAGAACCTCTTCCGTTCGCGACCTCCACTCCGGCCGCTATGGCGGCACGACGCGCAATGCCCTCCATGACATGGCGAGGCTCCTGACGACGCTGCATGACGAAGAGGGCCGGGTCAGCGTTGCTGGTTTCCTGCCCGAGGCTGCCAGGCCGACGCCGCAGCAGCGTCAGCATGCTGCCGAACTCAATATGGACGAGCCGACCTTCTTTGCGAGCTTTGGCGGGATTGCCCATGGCTATCCCGAATATTCCGCCATCGAGCGCCTGACGCTGATGCCGACGCTCGAAATCAACGGCATGTGGGGCGGCTATACCGGGCCGGGATCGAAAACCGTCATTCCCAACGAAGCCCATGCCAAGATCACCATCCGCCTCGTGGCCGGGCAGGACCCCAAGGAAACGGCCGCGGCGGTCATCCGCCATCTCGAGGCGAACGCACCCAAGGGCACCAGCATCTCCATCCAGTCCGATCGTGGCGGCGCCCCGGCCTATAGCCTGAGCGAAGAGAGCCCGCTGGTGGTCGCTGCCGATCGTATCCTGCGTGATATCACCGGCCAGACGCCGGTGCGCGTGCGCAGCGGCGGCACCTCGCCCATCACCTCCACCATTCGCGAATTGCTGGGCATCGATACGCTGATGTTCGGCTTCAGCCTGCCGGCCGATGGCGTGCATGCGCCCAATGAATCCTACGCCATCAACAGTATCAAGGAAGGTGTGGTCTGCTGGCCGCTGATGCTGACTGAATTGGGCCGTGTCTGTGACGAGAGCAAGTAGAAGGATCGAAGTGATGAAAGCCATCGTTATCGGAGGCGGTGTCATTGGCGCATCGATCGCCTATCGCATGTCGGAAGCGGGCGCGGATGTTACCCTCGTCGAAGCCGGCCGCGTCGGCGGCGGGACGTCGTCCACCAGCTATGCCTGGGTCAATGCCTGCGAAAAGCTGACCTCGCGCGCCTATTTCGAGCTCAACTGGGCCGGCGTCAGAAGCCACCGGCGCCTCGCCGAGGAATTCGAGGGCGCCAATTGGCTGCATCGGCCGGGCGTCGTGCAGTGGCAGGACGCCGGGGCCGAGGCCGCCGGCTTCGACGAGGGCGACTTCGACAAGTTCGAACGCCTGACCGAATGGGGATACCCGGCCGAGCGTATCGACCGCCAGACCCTGGGCGAACTCGAACCCGATGTCGATCTCGACACCTTCAGCGAAGAGGGCGCACTCTATTACCCCGAGGATGGCTGGCTCGATGGCCCGGTCTATGCTGGCGCCATGGTGCTTGCCGCCCGCCGCCGGTTCGGCCTTAAACTTGTTCAAGGTAAGGTAACCGAGCTTCTCACCCGCAATGGCGCTGCCGTGGGCGTGCAGCTTGCAAGCGGCGAAACCATTGAAGCCGATGTCGTCGTCAACAGTTCCGGTCGCTGGGCCAACGAGGCAGTCGGCAATGACGATTATGAACTGCCGCTGGCGCCGACCGTGGGGCTCATCGCCTATACGGTCAGTTGCGACACCAGCCTGCGGCACGGTCTGCGCACGCCTCTCGTCAATTGCCGCCCAGACGGGGCAGGGCGCATCCTGCTGCGCGCCAATGATATCGATAAGACCGTGCCCGCTGACTCGGATCCCGTGCCTTCGCATCCTGCGGCGCAGCAATTGCTCCAGCGCGTCAAAAAGCTGATGCCCACGCTCGAACGCGTCCATGTTGAGGCGGTGCGCACGGCCATTCGTCCCATTCCGAAGGATGGTTATTCCGCCATCGGCCCGCATCCGGCGCTCTCGAATTACTATGTCACCGTCACCCATAGCGGCGTGACCCTGGCCGCCTTCATCGGCGAGGGGGTCACGGCAGAACTGGTCCATGGCCGCAGTGTGCCGGAATTTGCCGAGTTCCGGCTCTCGCGCTTCTTCTAGAGGAAAGATCGATGCGGATTGCCATTCTGGGTGCCGGCGCCGTCGCACGCGCGAGCGCGGCCTATCTTCTTACCCGCGGCCATGAGCCGGTCATCTGGTCGCCGTCGGGCAAGAGCGCTGCGGCGTTCCGCGATGGGTCACTGGCCGTCGAAGGCCAGATCGCCGGCGCGTTCAAGCTAGCCATTGCTGACAGCGCTGAAGCGGCCATGGAGGGCGCCGAGCTCATCATGGTGGCCATGCCGGCCAATGGCCATCGCATGGTCTACGAACAGATCGCCCAGCACGCGTCTCCGGGTCAGATCATAGTCATCAGCGCCCAGCCTGTCCTTGGCGCCTTCGCGCTTCAGAATCGCCTGTACGCGGCCGGCAAGGACAATGCCATTCTTGCCTGGGGTACCACACTGCTGCGATCGCGGCAGGTCGGGGCGTCAGGCGTTCGCATCAACACGATCCGCAAGTCGGTCGATATTGCTTCCCTGCCCAGCAAGGCAGATGCAGCGGTCGCCGTCTGCCGAACGGCCTTTGGTGACAAGTTCGACGTTCGCCCCGACATGCTGGCGATCTCGCTCTCCAATATCAACCCGCAGGCGCACCTTGCCTTGGCCCTCACCAACTTCACCCGAATGGAGCGCGGCGAAACCTGGGGCCAGAGCGAAAACCTCACCTCGGGCGTGGCGCGCTTCCTTGAATCCCTCGATGGCGAACGCCTTGCCCTGGCGCGGAAACTGGGTGTTTCGGTGCGCTCCATGGCCGATCATTACCACCGCACCTATGGCTTTACGATTGCGTCCCTCGAAGCCATGGCTGCGGAAATCCGCACCGAGGGGGCCGGGCAATTGGGGCCGACGACCGAACAGAGCCGCTATGTCCTCGAAGACGCTCCCTTCGGTCTCGCATCGCTGATCCGGCTGGGCGATGCCGCGGGCGTGGACATGGCGCTGCACCGGGCAGGCCTTGCACTTCTTTCGGCTCTCTATGGCAGAGATTTCGACAGCGAGAACGATCTGCCTGTCGATCTGTCGAGGCTGCTGGAAGGTCTCGCGGAGCAGGTTTGAGCAATCAGGAAGAATGCTTGAGCCGCGAACTGGAGACGGAACCGTCAGTGCGCGGCGGGAGCTCGTGAGAGCTTTCCCTGCAGGCGCGAAATACCGGCTTGCCGTTGAGGGAACTTCGACTTCTTTAACGTCTGCTTTTGGGGAAGTCGTAAGGTGGACCAGACGGCTGGAATGGGGCGCACTGTGGCCTCAAGCTACAATACCATCCTAGTTTTGATGCTGTCACAGAAAGGCTGCCGCTCTGCGGGAGGCGAAGGCATGTCAGCCCTATTCGAAGGAGTTGCTGCCTTGTAAATTTGGCGCACAGGACCTCTATTCTTGGGCATCGAGCAGGAATATGCGCTCGAGGACGCGCCGATATGCCGGGCCGTCGTCTTCCAGTTCCATGATATCCCGCATATGTGCTCGCCAGCGCGTTATGGCCGGCGCTTCGGACTCTTTGGCGTCATAGGGGCCCGAGCGGATCGTATGGGCAAACAACAGTCCCGAATCCCCGTGGAAGTATATTTCATAGTAGATAATCCCCTGGTCGAGCAGCGCCTGGCGCATTTCCGGCCAGAGCGAATCATGGCGCCGCCGATATTCATCGGCCATGCCGGGCTTGACCTTGAGCACGAAGGCGCCAGTGGCGGCCGAGTTGATCTTCGTCATGATGGCTCCGTTGAATGAGGGACTGGGCGACGCGCCGCCTGGCCGGTGAGCGCTCGGCTGATTTCGTCGGCGACCAGAGACTGGAGACGGCTCAGGGCCGTCGCAGAATACCAGGCGGCATGTGGTGTCAGGATAATCCCCGGCGCCTGGCGCAGTGGCGAATTATCGGGCAGGGGTTCAGTCTCGAATACGTCGAGGGCAGCGCCGCCCAGATGACCCGATGCGAGCGCGGCAGCCAGGGCGGCTTCATCAATCAGGCCACCGCGTGCCGTGTTGACCACCATGCTGCCCGGCTTCATCCCCGCCAGCGCGGTGGCGTCGAGCACGTGTCTCGTTTCAGCCGTAAGCGGCAGGTGCAGGCTGATGAGGTCGGCACTGCCGATCAGTTCGGCGCGATCCAGTAGTGTCACACCCAGCGCCTCAGCGTCTGATGGCGACAGCATCGGGTCACACACGGCAAAGCTAAAGCCGAATGGCGCCAGCCGGGCCAGGGTTGCCCGCCCGATCCGACCGAGGCCCAGAAGGCCAATCAGCAGGTCGCGTGGTGCGCGAATGCTAGGGGCGGTTTCAAGCACGTTCCAGCGGCCGGCCCGCAAACTCTCATCGAGTTGGCCGATGCGGCGGAGCAGCATCAGCGCCAGTGTCGCGGTGTGATCGGCAACTTCATCGGTGCAGTAGTCGGGGACATAGGCAACCTCGCGGCCCGATGCACGCGCCGCAGCCACGTCGATATTGTTGTAGCCGACGCCATAGCGGATCAGCCTACCGCCCGGCGCCATCCCGGCAACTGCCTCCGCATCGACAGGAGCGAACTGCACGACCGCGACATCGGCTCCGGCAAGCTGGGTACCTACGGCTCCGGCGTCCCGGCACTGTGCAACCACAAAATCTGCGCCTTCCGCGGCGGCGGCTGCCCGTTCGAACTGGAGATCGGCAAAGTTGTAGTCTGTCACCACGACGCGTCTCGTCATGCGACCCTCCCGGCATTAAGGGGCTTGTCAGCGCCCGTTTCTCATGATTTGATCAAATATCAATAATCAACGACTTGTCGATGAACTAGCCCGGAGGAAATCGATGACGAGACTGACCCGCCGACAGGCCATGGTTCTGGGCGCATCCGCGCTCGCGACCTCGAGCCTGATGATGTCCACGCGTGCTTTTGCCCAGGCGACGACACTCCGCGTCGGCCATGTGCTGGCGCCCACGCACCAGTTCCATCTCGGCTTCGAGTTGGCGGCCAAATCCATCGCGGAGGCGACCGGCGATCGGGTGAAGCTGGAAATTTTCCCGTCGTCCCAGCTCGGCACCGAGCGCGACATGAATGTCGCCATCCGCACCGGCGGCATCGACATGCTGCTTGCTTCGCCAGGTGGCGCGAGTGTCCACCTCAAAGAACTGGCGATTCTCGATGCGCCTTACCTGTTCCGCGACAATGCCCACTGGGAAGCCGTGGTCTATGGCGAGATCGGCGAGGACTGGAACAAGCGCATTCTGGACACGGCTGGCGTCCGCATCGTTGGCTGGTTCCATCGCGGCACTCGCCACGTCATCTCGCGCAGCAAGCCTTATGACATCCTGGCCGCCATTCAGGGGGAAAAGATCCGCGTGGCCGATCTGCCGCCCTACCCCCAGGTCTTCCAAGGCTTTGGCGCCGTGCCGACCCCGATCGCCTTCGCCGAAATGTACCAGGCGCTTGAATCCGGCATCGTCGATGGCGCCGACGTGCCGCTCGACACCATCCTCAGCCAGAAGCTGTTCGAGGTCTCGAAGTTCGTCAACCTGATCGCGTGGTCGTTTGCTGCGCCCGGGCCGATCCTGATTTCAGACACCGCCTGGTCCCAGCTTTCGGCGGAGGATCAGGCAGCGCTGGTTGCCGGTATCCGCCAAGGCTCCACCTTCGTCACCGACGCGTTCACCAGCGGCGAGTCCGACGTCAAGACCCAGCTTACGGGCCTTGGGATGACGCTAGTCGAGCCGACCGATATCGAGCTGTGGAAGGACGCTGCAGCCAAGGCCATTCCGACCCTTGCCGAAAGCTGGGGTGGTGACGCCGCGCTCTACGAGCGCATTCGCGACGTTAAGTAAACGGAGCGGTCATGCCCAACGCCCTGCGTGTCCTCAAATCCATCGAAGCCGGCATCGGACATGCCGAAGAGTGGCTGGGTATGGCCGCCGTCGCGGCGCTGGCGATCGTCGTCAACCTGCAGATCTTCTCGCGGTACCTGTTTCACGCGCCCTTCATCTGGCCCGAAGAGATATCGCGCCTTCTGCTGGTCTGGACAACCTTTATCGGCGCGGCGGCCCTGACCCGTCGCGCCGGGGACCTTGCCGTCGATACCTTCATCGAGATGATGCCGTACGGTCCCAGGCGGGCCTTCCTGATCCTGCGCGACACGGTGATGATCGTGCTGTTCGGTTTCGTAGCCCTGCAGGGTTTTGCGCTGGCCAACGCCGTCGCCGGAATGCCGCTGGTGGCGACCGGCCTGCCCACGGCCCTACTGGCATGGCCTGTCGTGCTGGGCGGCGTTCTCACCGTGTTTCATTGCGCGCTGCGGCTGGTGATGCACATCGCCGTGCCCGTGTCGGTCGACCAACACCTCGTTCCAAAGACCCTGACATGAGCCTTCTCTATATTGTCGTCCTGCTGCTGCTTCTGGCGGCCGGCATTCCGGTTGCCGCAAGCCTTATGATCGTGGGCATCGGCGGCGTCCTCGTCGCCGGTGTGCCGGTCTCGATCATCGGACAACGCCTCGCCTTCGGCATCGACAGTTTTACGCTGATCGCCATTCCCATGTTCCTGCTGATGGGCAACCTGATGAATGCCAGCGGGGTCACCCAGCGCATCTTTGATTTCTCGGTGGCCATGGTCGGACACTGGCGGGCCGGGCTGGCGCAGGTGAACATCATCGGCTCGCTGATTTTCTCGGGCATGTCCGGCTCGGCCCTGGCCGACGCGGCCGGCCTCGGAACCGTCGAAATCCGGGCCATGACCCTTAAGGGCTACTCGCCCCAGTTCTCGGCGGCCATCACTGCCGCCTCGGCGACGATCGGCCCGGTGATCCCGCCGTCTACCATCGCGGTGCTCTACGCCTTCATCGCCGATGTTTCGATCGGTCGCATGTTCCTGGCCGGCGTGGTCCCGGGGCTGATGATGGTGTTCACCCTTATGGTCACGGTCTACTGGCGCGGTAAGTCGCTCGACCTGCCGGTCCACGTCAAATCCACCTGGGCCGAGCGCGGCAAGGCGACCTGGAAGGCCTTCCCGGCTTTGTTGGTGCCGATCGGCCTTATCGGCGGCATGCGCACGGGCATCTTCACGGCCACCGAAGTGGCGGCGGTCGGCGTGCTCTATGCGCTGTTTCTCGCCGCGATCTACTACAAGGACACCAAGGGCAACGAGATGCTGGCCGCCTTTCGCGAGACGGCCCTATCGACCGGTGGCATTATGCTGATCGTCGCCAGTGCCAATGTCTTTGCCTGGATTCTAGCGCGCGAACAGATCCCGCAGGACATCACCGCCGCAGTGGTCGAGATGAATCTCTCGCCCATCTTTCTGCTGCTGATGGTGAACCTCATCCTGCTGCTGCTAGGGATGATCCTCGATGCCTCGGCCATCCTCATCCTTGTGACGCCGGTGATGGTGCCGGCTTTGGTCGCCGTCGGTGTCGACCCCGTGCATTTCGGCATGGTCATGATCGTCAACATGATGGTCGGCATGATCACGCCGCCCGTTGGCATGGCTCTTTATATCGTCGCCAACATCGCCAAGACGCCGGTGATGGACGTGGCGCGCGAATGCATTCCCTTCATCGTCGGCTTCCTTGTCATCCTGCTGGTGATCACCCTCATGCCCCAGCTGGTGCTGTGGCTGCCCGACCTCGTCTATGGACCATCTCTGCTATGACCAAGCCCAGCCAGTCTCCCATCATGCATGGCGGCGCCGAACGTCTGCCGATCCGCTGGGTGAATGCGCCGATCCCGCCCACGGTGATTTCGCGCTATCGCGTTGCCCCAGGCAAGTCCGTCTCGCTGCATGTCCATACCGGCAAGGCGGAAAACTGGGTTATCATCGCCGGGTCGGGCGTGGTCCGCATCGGCGAGGAATCCATCCCGGTCGTTGAAGGGGACATCGTTTTGACGCCCCCCACTGTTCCCCACGGCCTGACCAATACCGGAGATATCCCGCTGATCTTCCTCAATATCGTGCACCCCACCGGCGACGAGCCGATCACCTCGGTGGAGCTCGACAGCTGATGGTCCGCCTACTGATCACCGGCGGCAGCGGCATGGTGGCCCAACATGTCGCCGAGGCGGCCATTGGCCAAGGCCACGACGTCTGCCTTGCCGACGTCAGTTGGCCCGAAGATCGGATGTGGGTGCGGCTCGCCGATCGCGCCAGTTTCGACATCCGCGACAAAACCGCCTGCATTGACAGCAGCCGCGACTGCGCGGCCATCGTCCATTGTGCAGCAGTCGTCGGACCGGTTCGCTCCAAGGTCGATCCGCTGTTCACGCTCGATGTCAATGTCACCGGTACCGCGAATCTGCTTGAGGCCGCTTTCGCCACCGGCGCCCGGCTGGTCAATGTGAGTACGGCAACGCTTTATGGTAACCGGCCCGACCTGGCGCCGCTCGATGAGACCGATCCCGCCGATCCCCTGACCGTATACGATGGCACCAAGTTGATGGGGGAGACTTGGTGTGCTGCCCACCGGCGGACTTATGGCAGTGATGTGGCCTCGTTCCGCACCGGGTTCGTCTATGGGAGGGGCAACCAGATCGGCGAATATCTGCTGCCCCGGGCCATGGCTGGAGAAGCAGTGCACGAGCCGGCGGGCGGAGGCCATCCGTGCGATTTCACCTATGTCGTCGACCTTGCCGAAGCCCTGCTGGCGGCCGCGCTTGCGCCCACCTTGCCCAACACCGTCTACAATGTCACCGGCGGCGTCCTGCGCCGGCGCGATGAATTGGCGGCAGCGGTTCGGGCACTGGTGCCGGGTGCAGAGATCACGCAGGCGAGTGGGATAGACCCGGCGCGCCACCTGCGTGGTGCCGCGCGGCTCGATCGGGCCCACGCCGATTTCGGCTGGACGCCCCGCTTCACGCTGGAAACGGGGCTGGCAGATTGGCGGGAGCGCGTCTTGGCTCACTCATGACCCATTGGACCATCGAACCACTGCCGCTCCACAGCTTCGTGGCGCCAGGGCCAGAAGTGCTGTTCCAGCGTGGCTTTGGCGAAATGATCGACATGGTCATCTACGCTTTCGTCCTCCGTCGCGAGGGCGTGACGGTGCTGGTCGATACCGGTTTGCCAGCCGACTACACCGCACTCAATGCCGCCATTCGCAGTCGCAAGGGACCACGCGCCGGTTTCCACCAGTCGGGTAGCCGGCTGGTTGAGCGTGCCATTGCGCCACATGCCATCGTGCTGACGAGCTTTGGGCCCTATGCGGTCGGGGGTCTGGCGGAGTTTCCGCGTGTTCCCGTCCACGCCTCGGCGCGCGGATTGGCCGATCTTGCGATGCCAGAGGAACCCGCTCTCCTGCACCCCATTCCCGCAGCGGCAAGACATGTCTTGGCAGAGGCCGTGCCCTTTAATGGCGAAAGCGCCCCATTCCCTGGACTGAAGCTTATCGAGACCGGCGTCCACCACCCCGCATCCGCAGCCATAGTGGTCGAAACAGAGGCTGGCCGCGTTGCTATTGCTGACCCGGTGTTTATCCGGCGCAATGTGATAGATGGCACTGCCCTGGGGGCTGCGGAACATGCGGCCGGCTGGCATGGAATGATGCGTCGGCTGGCTAGTTGCGCCGATTCTATCATCCCGATTCACGATCCCGATCCGACGCCCCTGCGGCGCGATCTCTGGCACAGCAGTTTTGAGGCAGTATGACCGAGGAAACCCTAAAGCAGCCAACGCCGATCCTACATCGTAAGAAGGCCGACCTGGTCTATGAATATCTGCGCGAACAGATCATCAACGGCACCTATGCGCCAGGGCAGCGCATGACGCTGGCCGATCTCTCGCAGGAACTGGGACTTTCGCATATGCCGGTGCGTGAGGCCCTACTGCGGCTGGAACGCGAAGGGCTGCTGGCCAGCGAACCGCACAAAGGCATGCGGGTCGTCTCGCTGTCGCTCAAGGATGCAGAAGAGCTGTTCGAGATCCGTTGCGAACTTGAAGGCCTTTCGGCTTTCCGCGCAGCGACCTCGGGCGATACAGAACTTGTGGATGACCTGCTGTCCATCAATGGCGATTTTGCCGACGCCTATGGGCGGCACGATTTTACCGCCATGGGCTCGGCGAACTGGATGCTGCACCGCCGGATGCTGCAGGCTGCCGGGAGCGCTCAGTTGACACGCGTCCTCGAGGATCACTGGACCAGCTCCGCCCGCTATCGCTCGGGCTATCAGCTGATCCCCGGGCGCGCCCAGCAGACCATCATCGAGCATGATGCAATCATCGCTGCTATCCGCGACGGCGATGCTGACGCAGCGCGTCTCGCCGCTCGCCGCCACATCCAACTTGCTGGTTCGGACCTCGCGATCATCGTTGCCAAGAAGGCGGAGCACTGATGGGCGGCTTCACTCTCGACCTGCCGCGCTCCGTTCTCGTTTCAGGCGCTGCAGGCGGCATCGGCGGCGCGTTGGTCGACAAACTCGTTGCATCCGGTAGCGAGGTCATCGGCACCGATCGGCATCCAGCTCCGCCGCATTGGCGAGGCCAGCACTGGTTGACAGCCGATATCGGCAGCAAGAGTGGTCGCGATGCCATCGTCGCCAGGCTCAACCACCCTATCGGCGGGCTGGTGTTTGCCGCCGGCATTCTCGATACCGCCGATTGGCAGACCATTGACGAGGATGCCGCGGCTGAGTTGCTCGCGGTCAATCTGACCGCGCCATTGTTCCTGACCCGAGCCCTGTTGCCGCTTTTGGCCGGCGCCTCAATTGTGATCGTAGGCTCCATCGCGGGATTGCGCGGATCTCCGGCGACGCCTCTCTATGCTGCCAGCAAAGCGGGCCTGCGCAATCTGGCCGCATCGATGGCACTGCTGCTCCAGCCAAACGATATTCGCGTCAACGTCGTCGCGCCCGGATTGATCGATACGCCGCTGACCGCAGGCCTCAATGCCGAACTTGCGCAGCGCCGCAATATCAGCATCGCAGCGATAGAGGCAGAGCGCGCGGCCCCCATTCCCCTCGGTCGGGCCGGCACCAGCCAGGAGGTCGCAGATGCCTGTCTCTACCTGCTCAGCCGCCAGTCCGGCTACGTGACTGGTTCGACCTTGTTTGCCACCGGTGGCGTTCTCGCCGGCATCACCTGAGGATAGTTTTATGAGCATCGAAAATCGCGCCATCCTCGTGCTGGGCGCCAGCCGAGGCCTCGGCCACGCCATCGCTCACGCGCTCAGCCGGGCCGGCTTTGCTGTCGGCGTCGGCTGCCGCAGCCTGGACGATGCCCAAGCCGTCGCCGCGAACATTGCCGGGGAGGGCGGCGTCGCGCTTCCGCTGGCGATTGACGTCACCAACTTCGCGCAGGTCGAACAGGCGGTGGGCGCGATGGTGGACTGGCGCGGCACGATTGCAGGCCTCGTGAACAATGCCGGGGTAATCGACCCGATTGCCCGGCTTGGCGAAACCGATCCCGCCGACTGGGCAAGGCTCGTTGCGGTCAACCTCACCGGCGCCTATCATGGCATCCGCGCCGTCGTGCCCCGCCTCGCAGCGGGCGGCGCCATCGTCAACATCAGCAGTGGGGCCGCGAGCCACCCGATGGAAGGCTGGAGCGCCTATTGCGCCTCCAAGGCCGCGCTGGCGATGCTGACCCAGTCCGTCTCCCATGAATATGGGCAACAGGGCATACTGTCCTATGGGCTGCGTCCAGGTGTGGTCGATACCGGTATGCAGGGCCAGATCCGCGCCTCGGGCCTCAATCCCGTCAGCCAGCTCAAGCGCGAAACGCTGCTGCATCCCGATGTTCCGGCGGCAGCGGTCGCGTGGCTTTTCAGCGAGCGCCCAGAAGACCTCTCGGGAAAAGAGATTGATGTCCGCGACCCGGAAATACAGCGGCGAATGGCGACGTCTTCAACTTAGCAATTTGCGTCGGGGCAGAAGGGAGATTTCTGCTTCCAACTTCGCAAGTTGAGACGCAGACTTCCCACGCCTCACCTCAATGTCGAGGAAGCTAGGCAGCAATAAAAATGGCAGCTTTAGGGAGATCGATTTAGCAATCTGAATGGCTGGAACGGGGCGCAACACAGACGTGCTGCGCTTAGCGGCTGCCAACGGAAAGTTCGTCACGAACGCTGCGATCACTGTCCAGAAAGTCGGCTTCGACCTCGGCGCCGACAGCATCGAAGTAGCGGCTTAGAAAGTTTCGGAATGAAGCCGCCAAAGCTATATCGGCAATGTTGACGTCGGTTAGTCCGACGGTTCGCAGACGGTCAATATCGACCTGTTTTATGCGCGAGGCGTCGATCGTTATCTGCTCGGCGTAAGCCAACATGGCCACCTGCTGTTCCGTCAGGCTAGCATTGCGATAGTCACGATACACCGCCAGCGTTTGTTCGCGCCCGATCATTTCCGATAGTGTCTTGAAATACACGTGGGAGCAGTAACTCGAGGGTACGGATCTGGCCGCGATCAAGGTGATGAGCCGGAAGTTGATCAGGCCGAGGGAGAACCCATCCCTGATCTGATGCAAGAGATGCTCGACTGGTGGAAGGATGTCGGGCCTGGCCGACCAGCACTGGGTTGCCTGCATCACGCGTCCCATCGATGCTATCTCACTGGCATAGATTGAGGCGATTTCCCCTTCGGCCGCGGCCGGCTCCACGGTTTTCACGAACATTGTTGCCTCCCTGTGATCGCCGCCATCGTGCATCGCTCATATTCTTGGCGATTGTGGGTTCTTGGAAGAGCCTAAGCGCTGATAGGGTATTGAGCCGGTATGGCATCCCATTTGGCACATAACCTCAACTCACAGCGACCTGGTAATTGTCACAATGTGCATGTCCGCATCCGGTGACGCAGTGCTAGGGCGTGAACGACCGAAATTGGGCGCATTGCAGGTCGGCCTCTTTCTACAGGTTGCGAAGGCACTACTTGCACTTCCTCATTCCAAGAGGTCGCGTTATCTTCTCTCATGAACGACACGCGTCGAGCATTTGGTCCATTCGTTTTTGATCCCGCCACATCCACCTTGAGCCGGGACGGAGAACTGCTGCCGATCGGCGGTCGCGGCATGAAAATTCTCCGGGCCCTAATCGATGCTGAAGGTGCGATCGTCACCAAAAGCGCCCTAATCGAAGCGGCATGGCCAAATACCTTCGTGGAAGAGGGTAACCTCGCGGTTCAAGTCACAGCCCTGCGCAAAATACTGCGATCCGAGCCAGATGGGCGTGATTGGATCGCCACCGTTGCCCGGGTTGGTTATCGAATGATCTTGGATCAGCCAAGGCCAGCAGCGGCCTTGGCTGAGCGCAGGCCGACCATTGCGGTGCTGCCTTTTGTTAACCTCGACGGCAGCTTGGAGCAGGAACATTTTGCAGATGGTGTCGTAGAAGACCTCATCACAGCCTTTAGCAGGTTCAAGACCTTCGCCGTGGTCGCCCGAAATTCGGTCTTCGTCTATAAACACCGTGACATCGATGCCCGGGAGGTCGCTCGTAACCTTGGGGTGCGGTATTTGCTGGAAGGGAGTGTCCGTCAGAGCGGTGATCGGATCCGCGTCTCCACAAGACTGATCGAGGGCGAAACCGGACAACAGCTTTGGGGCGAGCGATTTGACAGAGCAGTCAGCGATATTTTTGATGTTCAGGATATCATCACCCGCTCAGTTATAGGGCACATTGAGCCTCAGATCCGGAAAGCCGAGATTGAAAGGTCTCATAGCAAACGCCCCGAGCATTTCGACTCCTGGGAGCTGTATATCCGGGCTCTCCCCTTCGTTTATTCAGCTCATCTTTCTTCTTATGATCAGGCTCTCGAACTCCTTGATCGGGCCATAACTCTCAGCCCCAACTATGCTCCGGCGCTCGCTCTTGCCGCATGGGCACACGAGAAGCGTAAGACATACAGTTTTGACACGTCCCTGTACAAGGACGACGTCCAGCAAAGCCTACGACTTTCGGAAATGGCTGTTGCTGCCGATACTGATGACGCGATGGCGTTATCGCTGCTGGGTTGGCTGCAGATCCTGTTCCTCCGTGACTATTCGGGGCTGGCCTTGTGCTCACACGCGGTCGTCCTGAATCCCAACAGCAGGATAGTGCTGGAATTTGCGGGAGTGGCTCACATGTTCGCCGGCGATCTCGATGAGGCAATAAACTGCTACACGGCAGTTGTGCAGCTGAGCCCGGGGGCACCGGACAACTACATCGCCTATACCAACTTATCTGGGGCTCTCTGCCTCAATGGGCGCTGCGAGGAAGCTTTCACATGGGCCCAGAGGGCTGTTGACGCTAATTCCGGCTTTGTTTTTGCGCACACTTGGATGGCGGCGATCTGCGTCAAGTTGGACAAATTTGAGAAGGCAAGGGAGCATGGGCGTATTGCTCTTGCCCTTAGCCCCAACCTGAATGCTCGAATCAGCGTTGCTGCCATGCGTTTTCCCGAACGGCAGAAGCTCATCTTGGATGGATTGCGACAAGCTGGCCTGCCTAGCGCGCACTTGTCTTAGCCTTTATTAATCTCTTTTAGCGCCGCCTTAAGGACCGGGAGCCGCTGCCTGTGATGTCCTCTCCTTGTCGCGCATTGCGTGAGAAAATGGAGGAAGAAATGGAAAGCAAACGCTCATCGACTCAACGGTTCACGAAAGCGGACCTTCGTGCCCTGCGGCGGCTAGACCAGCGTGGCCTTGAAGATATCGGCGTGCCGCCCGACATTGTCGGTCAAGATCTCATCCCAGCGTCCAGATGGCTGCCGCTTGTACTTGGGGCGCTACTTCACGGATGAATTGAAATATCGGCTGCCTGTTTGACCCGGCACCCGGCTCCTCGTTTTGTTGGATATTTAGTCGATCACCCGCTCGTGCGACCAGCAACCGGAGTATTTCTGCTTCCTGTCAATTGGCCGCATAAAGCAGGAGGGCGCCCGGTCATCTGAGCATAGAGCCGTACATAGGGAGGTAGGCGATGAAGCCGGCCAGCTCGGTTCCATGGTGGATGCCCCAGACGGCGCAGGTGCCGAACACGTGGTCCATGTAGAACCGGGCATCCTCATCCGGCGTGTGGAGGCCGGCGAGTCACGGAAAACGGGTGTCGAAAGAGAGTCGGTGCACGTAGGCCGCCGCGCCCGCTTCCGCAGCCGACAGCAGGCTCGGCGATGGAGAAGAGGGCATGGCGGTCTCATTGCGTGTGTCAAGGTGGCAGGGCTATTGGATACGGATGGAGATCTTGCCGACCGTCTTGCCAGTTTCGCTGAGCCGATGGGCCTCGGCAATCTGGGAAAGAGGGAAAGAGGCGGATTGATGCGGACGCAGTTTTCCCGCCTTTAGCCATTGCGCCATGGCCGGAACGCCTTCGTGACTAGGCAGGCCGCCCAACAGGCCAGTGATGAGGCGATAGCGTCCGGTGGCATGGCGCCAAAGCAGCTTCGCTCCCATGACAAGTCCGCCCAGCAGGTTGACATCTTCGCCCGGCCGGCCATCGACGGACTGAGGCAGGGCGGCGGTGACGAAGCGGCCATCGGGCCTGAGCAGGCGCCGCGCCAGTTTTGAATAATAGGTGTCGATGCCGATGGTGTCGAAGATCAGATCGAATGAATTGGCCCATTGCGGATAGCGTTCAGCAATGTCGGCGACGCTCTCTGTGTCATGCGCAATGACCTCATGGGCGCCACAGGCTTTGGCAAATTCGGCATTGCGGCTGCTGCAGACGCCGACGACCAGGGCGGCGCCGAGGGCATGGCGCGCCATTTGAACGGCGAGATGGCCAACGCCGCCCGATGCGCCGACGATCAGGACCCGCGCCCCTGGGGCGCTGGCACTCATACGGCCGTGGGTGACAAGCCCAGCATAGGCGACGAGGCCGGCAAATGGCATAAGCGCGGCCTCTTCGAAGGAAATCTCGGCCGGCTTTCGCGCTACACCTGTTCGAGGATCGGCCGGCTGCACCACGACATATTCCGCATAGGCGCCGTGGAGCGGCAATGCCCCCATGACGGCATCGCCACGGGCAAAGCTTGTGCCTCGAGCATCGACAACAGTGCCGGCAAAATCGAGGCCGAGGATCGGCTTTGCGCCTAGCGCGCGGCGCCAGGCGAAGCGGGGCAGGCCAAAACCCTCGCGCATCTTCCACTCGATCGGGTTGATGCTGGTGGCATGGACGCGCACCAGCATTTCGCCGGAGTGTGCGGGAAGGGGTGTTGGCACCTCTGCCATATGCAGTTTGTCCGCGCCGCCGAAATCTTCGAGGACCATGGCGGCGCTGATGGGCGGAACCGTAAGTGTGTCTTCCATCTCAATCTCTTTTTTATCTGAGGGGAGTTGGGCCGGGCTCGGGTGCCCGGCCCCAAGCCTTAGCGGGGCGGCAGGAACTCGATGCCATAGCGGGCGGCGGCAGCGCCGAGCCGCGGCATATCGGGAGCCGAGGGGGCGGGCATGGGCTGATCGGCGCCAATTGGATCGCCGGCCTCGCGGAAGAAGTTTTCGTGCAATCCGGCGGGCGAATTGATGACCAGCATCCTGGCGGCGGCAGAGCCGGCATTGCGGAAGGCATGCGTCTCGCCCTTGGCGACGAACAGGAACTGGCCCGGTCCGGCGGTCACGTTCTTGCCATTGTGCATGAACTCGTAGGTTCCTTCGAGAACGTAGAAGGCCTCGTCGTCGTCCTTCTGCCGGTGCGGCGGCGTGCCGGCGCCCGGCGCAGTGGTGATTTCGGCTAGAGAGTAGGCTCCGTTGGTCCGAGCGCCATCGGCCTGGAAGCGGATGATGTTGCCGAGGAGGTGATAGGCTTGGGTGTCTGTCATTTTGAGTACCTTTCATGGAGACGGGCGGTATTGCTCCCGACCCGGAGGCGGGTCGGCAGGGTGCGCGGCCCGCAGGGAGCCGTGTTCGAAGGAAGCTTGCGACGGGTCGGAGCTTCAGGGTTGGGCTTCAGCCGCTCCAGGGCGTGGCGGCCGGCGGCTGCCAATCCTGCAGGGCCACCAAACGGCCGGCCATGACGCGCGGCGGGATCAGCCGCATCATGAGGTCGCGACCCCAGACGCCGAGTGTGCCTTTGACATGAGCGAAGGCCCCAAGCCGGCGCGCGTCTCGCGCAATGGCCTGTGTCCGGGAGCGCCGCAACTGGTCATATCGGGCCAGTGCGTGCCGCAGCGCGTCGGGTTGTGGTGCGGGCCTGGCCGCGAGCGGGGCGAGGAGCGCTGCGAGTGTCGCCGCATCCTCCATGGCCTGATTGCCGCCTTGTCCGAGATCTGGCGTCATGGCATGGGCGGCGTCGCCAAGCAGCACGACCTTATCGTTGACGAAGCTGCGCAGAGGTTGAGACAGATCGTAGATGTCCCGCCGGAAAACGTCCGCGGGGCGGGTCCTCTCGATGATGCTGCCGATCGGATCGTGCCAATGGACAAAACGGCGCCTGACCTCGGCAAATTCGTCCGCGAATGAGGTGCCTGCGGGCATACTCGCCACGGCGAACCAGTATATCCGGCCGTCGGCAAGGGGCGCTATGCCGAAGCGTTCCCCATGTCCCCAGGTCTCGCCGGCCTCCCCGCGCAGGTCTACCGGTTCGGCGGTAATGCCGCGCCAGGCGGAGTAGCCCGCATAGCGCAATGGGGTGACATCACCCCAGACGTCCTGCCTGATCCTGCTGTGAATGCCATCGGCCGCAACGACGAGGTCGAACTGTTCGGCAGTGTCGATTCCGTCGCTTGTCCAGCACACGGTGCCGCCAGTGTCGGCGCTGGCGAGAACGCCGGTTTGTACCGCAATCCCTGCCGTTGCCGCCTGGAGCATGTCGTGCAGGTGCTGGCGGTCGATCACCCGCAGCTGTGACAGCGCTGCCTGGGGTGTCCGGCTCAGCCAGCGCCCATCGGGGCGCCGCTGGCCGCCAACGAAAATTCCGGCCGAATTCGCCTCGGCGCGAAATTGCTCGCCGAGGCCCAGGGCTTCCAAGGCTCGGGCGCCGTTTCCGAAAATCGACAGTCCAGATCCGGCGGCACGCAGGTCTGCTGCGCGCTCGAACAGGGTGACGCCAGCGCCCACACGTCTCAATCCGATGGCGGCGCTGAGCCCGCCGATACCTGCGCCGATGACTGCGATCCGCATATCCAATCCTCTACATCTGTAGATACTCTACACTTGTTGAGGATTTTGGCAAGTGGGGTTATGAAGGTGGCGAGAAGGAGCTCTCAATGACCGACAACCGCCGTGACGCCATTGCTGATGCAGCCATTGAAATTATTGCGACAGAAGGCCTGCGGGCGCTGACACACCGTGCGATCGATGGGCGGCTCGGCTATCCGGCCGGCTCGACCTCCTATTATCTGCGCACACGGCAAGCCCTGATCGAGGCGGTCGTCAGCCGGCTGAGCACGAGGACCTTCGATGAACTCGGGCAAGAAGCGTCGGCACCGGCGCCCCGTGATGCGGACGTGGCGGCAAAGGCGATTGCCGCGCTCGTCGTCTCCATGACGGAAAGCCGGCCCCTCGATCATCTGGCGCGCTATGCCCTGCGGATCGATCTCGTCAAAGAGCCCGATCTGCACAAGCTCATCACCGACGAGTCGCCGATCCGACAACGTTTGCTTGCCGCCGGCACCGCGACCTTAAGGGGCGTCGGTGTGCCGGAGCCGCAGCTCCATGCCCAGGATCTGGTTGCTTTAGTCGATGACCTGATCTTTGACAGACTGACAAACAGCAGGGCCGCCGCAGACCCGGGCCGCGTCATCAGTGCGTATTTTCGAGGCCTGGTCACTAAAAAGGCTTAGATAAGGTTTAGGAGTTCGGTAGCTGTTTTTCGAACACCCGAGCGGTTTTGGTCAGTCCATATTGGACCTCTCAAGCCGGCCTGGTTGATACAAAGCGCGAGTGACGGCTTTCGGGAATTTGCGTAACGAGCTTGAACGGCCGGGATGGGGCGCACTACAGCCAAAAGGCTGCCGGTGTCCGCTCCGTCGCGAACGCCGGGAAGTGGCTTCACGCAGGTCTTCGTGCATTCCGATGGTGATGTGGCCCGTAGGGTGCTCCGGCCGCGTTGGACGGAAAGGCGAAGGCGGCCGGACATAGAGGTTTCGGCTGCGGCGATGTTGATTTTCGCTGTCACCTTGGGCCTGAGTGCCCATTGCCGACCGAAAACAGTGCGCCTCGTGAAAGGTCGGCAAATACGGCGTCGAGCCGGCGATCAGATATTTGACATAAAGATTGCCGCCAAAAGGGCCAGGCACGCGAGACGTCCAGCGCCCTTCATCCGTAGGCACGACGGCGATTATGCCTAATAAGCCGCGCATCGGAATGTGCCGATGACGAGAATAGCTCCTCAGTAGGGCACAGAGATCGGCACCTTCGTTCGATTCCGTACTCTTCGTTGTGCATTAGGGTAGTTAGTGTTGGTCCCCGCACGCCTTGGCCACAGTTGTGCCGCGCCGATAAGCGCGGTCGGCATGTCTCGGCCATTCCCTATAAACGTTTCTTTGCCGGCGCAGGCGTATCAGGCACGAACCTGACCATCCTGGCCCTTACCATCCGCGCGTGTCGGCACCTGGGGCTATTCGGTCCAACTATTATTCGTGGAAAGAAGTGAGTTTGCAGCCGGGACCGCCAGGCCTGCGGCGAATGCTATGAGCCTGCATGCCCGCACGGTTCAGCCGTTCAACCTTCATCCCGCTTTGCGTCGGCAAGCGCAATTTCGACCAGTCTCCGAATAGACTCGGACCGGTTGGGAATATCGTCCTGCTGGCGCCGCCAGTCATCCACGGATTTTAGCTGACTTTCCGTGAAACCTATCAGGATTTTGTTCGGGAACTGCTGCGGCCTACCCAAACGACAACTCCAAAAAATATATCGTATATACGATATTGACTTATCGCAGTGGCTTCGCGTATACCTGAAAAAACGGGCCGTGCAAGAGTTCGCACCTCCTGCCGGCCCTGACCAAAGCGTTCCAGGAGAACCCTATGGCTAGTTCATCTGTTAGCACAGATCGTGCTTTCGCGCCCGTTTCAAGCAAGGAATTTCTGCCGCCCGTTGATCTGGGCGACGTCCTAATCACCGATCTGCTCGAGATTTGTAATAGTGAACGAGCTGACAAGGTTATGGCCGGTGAGCGGATAAGGTTTGCCCTAGTGCCTCTGGTAAAGTTTTGGGCAGGCCGGACGGCGGCTGCTGTTACACGCCAAAGCTGTGAGGCTTATGGCAAGTGGCGCAGCCGCGCCGATGGTACGGTTAGGCGTGAGCTTGGAGTACTTCGCGCTTCCATCAATCATGCACATGCCGAAGGACGCTTATCCCGCAAACTTGTCATTCACTTGCCCGCTCGGCCGGAGCCCAAGGAGCGATGGCTCAGCAAGAACGAAGCAGCTCGTCTGCTGATTGCTGCCAGGCAGGCGCCCAGAGCGCGTAGTTATCTGCCGCTTTTCATCTTGATAGGGCTGCATACCGGAGCACGAAAATCCTCGATAACAGCGCTGCGTTGGGACCAGATTGATCTAGTCGCGGGCCTGATAGACTGGCAGCCGCAAGGTAGGAAGCGCACCAAGAAGCGTCGCCCGCGCATCCGAATTCCGCGTAAGCTGCTCGGACATCTTCGTCGCGCCCGCTTGCGCGCTCCAAGTGCGACCTATGTAATCCATGAGAACGGCAGTCCGATATTTGATCCAAAGAAAAGCTTTGCGGCGGCGTGTGATTTGGCGGGTCTGAGCGACGTGTCACCGCATGTTCTGCGCCATACTCGTGCAACCTGGGGCATGCAAGCGGGTGCCAAGACGTGGGAACTCTCGGGTTTCCTCGGCATGACTGAACAAACGCTTGTCGAAATCTACGGGCATCATCATCCAGATTTTCAGCGTGAAGCGGCTGAATTGTACTAGGCACTTGCTGCAGGTTTGTTGCTATTGGCGCGGGAGATTGAGACCAAAATCCATCAGAATCAGATCGCCTCGGGCATTTGTGGTCGTCATTGACGCGGTTTGCCCATCTTTTACGGTTTATGTATTTGCAGCTCGGTAGCCCTGGAGGATGTCGAGTTCAGCCCGTTATCGGTCATTCGCCGGAAGGGCGCGCCTCTCCGCAGGCCGCTGGCGCGGAAACTTCGCTCAGAACTGCTGCGTTAATGACATCCGCAGGAAGAGCCGCGTTATCGAACATTCGCCGGAAACTCGAGCCTCTCACCAGGCCGAAACCGCGCGAAATCCAGCCCGTCTCCGGCAACTCGAAGCCCATCCTCGAGGCGCGTTAACCATGAGAACAAAGCGCAAACATAGCCGTTGACAGCCCATAGGCTTTCCGTTCTCATGATCAGCGTGGCTCAATTAAGAGCCACACCCTAGGCCGCGTCTCCTCACGAGATGCTGGTTCGACCACTCGAACCAGAGGCGGCTGACAAGGTGCGCTAACACCTTGCCAGCCTAACCAAGGGCACTCACTGCTTCCACAGGAGACACCCAATGGCTTGCGCTATTCTGGGCGCGGATCGTCCCGCCCACAACCTTGCTTCGAACGATTTCCCCACCGTCACACCGGTTCCGGTCATTGATGGCCTCGTGGCCGACCCGCATCTCGATCTCGACAGCCAGATCGCCATCCTCGCCGCCATCGACGAGACCGGCTCCGCCCACCTCGGCGATCTCATGGCCCTGCTCGGAGATCATCCCAGCCCTGGCCAGGCTATCCAGGCGCTGATCCGCGAAGGCGCTCTGATCGTCACCACCACTGGTCTTCTGGACGCCCATAGCCAGGTGGCGCGCCGTGTCACTCCGCCTCCGCGGAAAGCCGCGGCGCCTTCACCGCAGACACAAAACAAGGGTGTGCAGCACCTCAAAGTAGTCGCGCCCGAGCCCGATATCTTCTTTGCCACGGGCATCGACCGCGGCTATTTCGCCCGGGAGCCGCGCTTGCGGCAGCGCGGCATTTACCTCGCGCTCTATGGCAATGCCGTCTATGTGGGCCGGTCCGGCGATACGGCCTGTCGCCTTGCCTGGGGCGCGCATTTGCGCCGTAACGGCCTGCCTGATCGCATCATCGCTGCGGTGGACAAGCACCAAGCGCTCGATGAGGCTCAGACCCGCACCGCCGAGCGGCTCGCGGCCCGCATGGTCATCAAGCACCCCGACCTGACGCTGCTCAACGCCCTCCCGGCCGGGGAACGGCTCGCACCGGATCGCTACGAGGCCACGGACCGCTTCGTCACGGCTTTCTTCCAGCGCATCGAGCGGGCAGGGCTGCTCACTATTGGTTCCGTTCAGGGGTTCCGAACCACAAGCAATACCACATTGATCGAAACCGACGAGATCGAACCTGCGCCCGAGGGGCACGGGGCGGGCCAACTCTTCACCATGGAAAGCTGTGGCGTTACCGCCAACGCCCGGATCGAGGATGGCAAGTTCTGGGTTCTGGCCGATAGTCAGGTGCGGCGCGATCCGGTGCCTTCTGCTGGCAGAGCCGCGCTCACGGATCGCCAAGATCTTCTTCACGACGGCGGTCTCATCCCAGAAGACGATCATCTGGTTTTGACCGTTGATCTGGCGTTCGACACGTTAGCCGGGGCTGGAAATTTCGTGGCTGGCTCCCGCGTCAAACCGACGATCTGGCGTCCCTTGGCGCATCCAGCTGGCATAGGTCCAAGGCCCTAAGCCTTCGATCCGACGGGTGGCACAGGCCACCCGCATCCCTCCTTTTCCAATCATGTTGCGGCGCGCCAGGCGCGACCGCCAAGGAACCGTCATGCCCAAATTTGAAGCTATTTCGCTCGCCGTCGAAGACAACGATTTCGACACCGCCGACCCTGTCGAAACCGAGGTGGACGATAAGCCGTTGCGGCCCGAACGTCTGCTCGTCGAGGCGCTGCTGAAAGGCAGGACCGCCGCGGTCCGTGCGGCCTTGCGCTCGACCACGCCTCAGGTCATCCACCTGGTTTCCCCCAGCGCCGGCTGGGCCCATGCCATCAGCCGAGCGATCAAGCGCAGCAACGCCCAGGTGCGGACCTTGACCGTGACCGACGTGCGTAAGGACCGGAACGAGTGGATCGTCAGCCAGGTGCAGACCGACTTGAGCGAAGGCCTGCACATCATCCTGTCCACCCCGGCAGCGCCCGGCCTTCTCCCCTCCAAGGTTCATGGTGCAATCGATCTGCGGCTCGAGCTGCCGCCGATCGATGTCGCCGGTGTCAACCGCGCCATTCGCGGCTTTTGCGGCCAGCGGGCGAGTGGTCTCGTGTCGGCGGATATCGAGCGGCTTGATTTCCTCGATTTGATTTTCGCCATGCGTCCCAACAGCACGGCGCGCGACTGTGTCAGACGCATCAGGGCCCTTGCCGAAAACCAGCGGTCTCAAAACATCGAGGGGATGAAGGCTAGGGGGCCGCGCCTCGAGGACTTGCCGCTGCCCGCCGCAGTTCGTGGCTGGGCTTTGGGCTGTCTTGATGAACTCAGCCAGGTCAGCGCAGGCAGGCTTGACCCGCAGCAGCTACGTTTTGCGGTACTCGAAGGGCCGCCGGGAACAGGCAAGACAATGATCGGGGAAAGCCTCGCGCGCTCTGCGGGGTGGCGTTTAGTTCCGGCAACAATGGGCGGATGGTTCAACGACAGCGACGGGAATCTCGGCGGTGTAAGCAAGGCCATCGTCGCCTTTTTTGACCGCGTGTTGGAACACGATTATTCCGTGGGCTTCATTGATGAACTGGACGCTTTGCCGGACCGCGCATCACTCGATGCCAGAGATCGGCAATGGTGGGTGCCGATCGTTACGCTTTTCCTCAAACAGATCGACCGGGTGCGTAGCTCGGGAAAGTCGGTCATGATCATCGGCGCAACAAATTATGTCGAACGACTCGATGGCGCTTTATTGCGGCCTTTGCGCATGGAGCAGCGCGTTCATGTACCGGTTCCCGAGAGCGAGGACGAGCTCCGAGCGATCTTTGCCTATTACTTGGCCCCAGACATCCCGGCCAGCGAACTGGGTGTTGTTGCTAGCCTTGCCCACGGCGCGTCACCGGCCCAGATCGAGAGCTGGTGCAAAGAAGCGCGATCCTCTGCCCACCATTTTCAAAGTGATCTAACGGTCGAGGATGTCATCGACGCCGTAGCCCCGCCGGACGACCGACAACCCGATGAAATCCGGGCAGTCGCTATCCACGAAGCCGGCCATGCCTTTGTCGCCACGACGCTAGGCATCGAGGTCAAGCATGTCTCGATCATTGCCCGAGGGGACAGCGGCGGCGTAACCCGCACGGTCCCACACGGGCAAATGCTCAATCGCGAGCATTTAGAGAATATCGTCACGGTCCTCATGGCCGGTCGAGCTGCCGACCTTCTGCTTGGGGCACATGGCGCTCATTCGGGCGCCGCGCTCGATATCCGGCAGGCTAGCAGTCTTTTGATGCGTGGCCTGTGCGACTGGGGTCTCTATGACACGCTTGGACAGCTCGACCCCTCTAGCGAAGCGGCCTTCGACTTCGCGGACGAAGCCGTCAAGCGGCTGCTGCATCGCGCGCTGAAACTGGTCACGCAAAATCGCCAGCAGGTTTTGGTGCTCGCGAGCGAGTTGCAGGCCCAGCGCTTCCTCAAGGGCGAGGCGGTCAGGCAAATCTTAAACCAGAAAATGACCGGCGGGGCTGCTGCGAAACCCAATGGCAGCCTTTCGACCCGCAAACCGTCCAGGGCTTCGAGCAGTATGCAGGGGGCTGCCAAATGACAGCCCATTGGTTCAAACATATCGATCGGCTCGATGGAGCTTACTCCGATCACACGCTCCGATCCTACAAGAGCGATTTTGCAATGTTTGCGGCCTGGTGTCGCTCACATAGGGTGCCTTTCCTTCCGGCTAGCAGCGACACGGTTGCGGCCCATATCGAAGCTGAACGAACGCGCCTCAAGCCGGGCACGCTGAAGCGGCGTCTCGCCGCCATTCGTAAGTTGCACTTTCTGGCAAACGAGGCCGATCCCACCAGCGACGCCGAAGTCGATCTCGCCATGCGTCGGGCCTGCCGGAGCAAGCCGTCACGTCCCCAGCAGGCGCTTGGCATCACGGCAGAAAAGCGAGATCGCCTGCTGGCCCAATGCAGTGACGATCTTATCGGCCTGCGTGACATGGTGTTGGTCGCAGTGGGGTTCGACACTCTATGTCGCCGCGGCGAAATTGTTGCGCTGGCAGTCACCGACTTCACTAAACGAGATGATGGCCGTTACAGCGTACTCATCCGCAGAGCAAAAAATGATCCCGAGGGTGCCGGCCGGACCGCGCAACTTTCGACGCGCAGCAGCGAATTGGTCGACCAATGGCTGGCTGCCACAGGTGCGGCCAGTGGGCCATTGCTGCGCCCGGTATACGGCAGCCGGGCGTTAGCTCTCTACCTCGAACCTGTTACCGTCGGTCGCGTACTCAAGAAACTTTCGAAGCAGGCTTACATTCAAACCGAAGGACAATGTAGGGTGTCCGGCCATTCGCTCCGCGTGGGAGCGGCCCAAGAACTGGTGATGAACGGCCGCGGTATCTTGCAGGTCATGAGGGCAGGCGGGTGGCGCTCGATGAGTGTTGTGGCCCGATATGTAGAACATGTCGACCTTGATGTCTGGAGCTAGACCTCACTAATGGTATTTCGTCGGTTACAAGAATTTTTGCTCCGAGATCAAGTTTCGCTGAATTGATGCCAAATTAATCCACCTTAGTGATGATTTGCGGTCAAGGTTTGTTGATCTGGTATTCTTAAAAACTATCAAAGGCAAGTTTGACGATGATCGATAATGTTATCTAGCAGTCATGACGACTGACACCGCTTTTGTGCTAAGCAAAGAGCGCCTCGTCAGGGGAATTCAGTAACTGGTTCGGTGCGAAAAGATCTTTAAACCTCTGAAGCAGCGGAATTTCAACTTCTGCCCTGAGAGTGGGTAGAAGGCTGCTCCTGGTGAATGACGGGAGTATTCACGCATCACGCGTGACATTTGGCTTTAGGGGGTATGCGCGGCTACGAAGCTTCTCGTGCTTTTTGCTCGAGAGGTGCTGTTGGGCAGTAGGTTCTTGCTGATGGTCAGCTCAACTGTATGGAAGAGGCAGCCTGCAAATTACTGGGCGGGTATTGGGGGTCGATGAACGTTGTAGCTCTCGAGAACAAGGATCTGTATGTTTGGACGTGTTAACGACCAGGAAGGAATAATGAAGGACCGTATGCATACCAAGGTCGCCGACAGCTTCGGCCTCTTCAGCGTCGACCTAATCAGCGTTTCTGACGTGAGCCGCACGGTCATTAGTCTATTGGGTGTCGCGACTATACCAAGTTCACGTCGTCTTCACTGATATAACAAAAAAGGCGTACCATTTGAACGGGGGAACTTAGCGCGCATAGGGAGGGCCGCAATGCACAGTCCGCGCTCAGCCATCTTTTGTCCGAAGCCATATGCTTAGCAACAATCTACGGCCGGCCTGGGCGCTGCAAACAAATCTGTTTGTCTGGCTATAATTTTTTCGCCTTCACCTTTGTGGTGCTGTCTGCGTGCGCTGACGCAGGTGATATAGACGCTGGTTTCGAGGATTGGAACGCTGTCTTTTTCTGCATCACTGCGCAAAGTGCGTCTGCCGCGGCGTTCAGATCAGATGGACTACCTTCGACAAATTTATGCTGTGAAGCGGCAGCTATTGGAGTCTCAAAACACCACATGATACCACTTTGTGTACCCAACATCTCCGGAAACGAGGGGAAGTATCTGGCCGAATGCGTCACTTCGACCTTCGTATCTACGATTGGCCCCTTCGTGACACGCTTCGAAAAAATGGTTGCCGAAGCTGCTGGATCTCGCGGCGCCGTCGCAACGTCGGCAGGAACAACTGCGCTCCACGCGGCGCTTGTTGCTGTGGGTGTCAAACGCGACGACATTGTCATTTGCCCGGCTCTGACGTTCATCGCATCGGCCAACGCGATCTCGCATGCAGGCGCGACGCCCTGGTTGTTCGACGTCGACTGGTCGAGCTGGACCATTGATCCGATAGTCGTAGCACATGAGCTGGCAAACGGCACTGAACGGCGCGGCGGCGAGCTTATCCATATTGAAACTGGCCGGCGAATATCCGCTATTCTACCCGTTTTCACGCTCGGTATTCCCGCGGACATGGATGCAATCATCGGGATCGCGCGTGATTATGGACTGAAGGTCGTGGTGGACGGCGCCGCGGCACTCGGAGCGATCTACAAGGGCAATATGTCCGGCGCGCTCGGCGCAGACCTGACCATGTACTCCTTCAACGGCAACAAGACGGTTACAGCCGGTGGGGGCGGAGCGGTGGCGGGTGATGACGAGGCACTGCTTACCCGTTTCCGCCATCTGACGACCACCGGCCGGGTCGGTGCCGACTATGACCATGACGTTGCCGCTTTCAACTACCGTATGACCAACCTACAGGCAGCGGTCGGCTGCGCCCAGATGGAGCGGTTGGATGATTTCGTCGCTGCCAAGCGCCGCATTGCGGCACGATACGAGGATGCCTTTTGGAACATTGAGGGTATAAATAATTTTCCTGAACCGGATTGGGCGGGAAGTGCAGCCTGGTTCTCAGGCTTCGCTTTCCATGACGATGATGCGGGCGAAAGAAGCTACGCGCTGAGGGCGCATCTGCGTGAGGAAGGCATTGACGCGCGACCTTTCTGGAAGCCAATGCACAACCAGAAGCCCTATTTCGATGCGCCTCGCAGTCCGATGCCCGTAACTGACCGGCTCTGGCCGGGCGTTGTGACGCTCCCTTGTTCCACGCATTTAGCAGAGGCCGAACAGGACAAGGTCATTGAGACCGTCCTCAATTGGTTCCACGGTAAGCATTAACGGTCTGCGAACATCTTCACGGTGAGCCGCGAGTCGATAGGAACGTCACGTAGCCTGGTGACGATCCTTTCGGCGGCGTTCCCGTCACCATAGGGATTTGTCATCCCGATGAGTGATGCGCGGAATGCGGGATCAATTGCTTTCTTGACTGCGGCCTCTATGGATGCTGCGTTGGCCGGGCAGTCGATAACGTTGGCAGCGCGAGTGCGGCCCATCTGGCGATCGCCGATATTGACTGCGGGCACTCTAAATCCAGGCGTTTCAATCAACCCGCTAGAGGAGTTCCCTATGACCGCTCGCGCCTCGCGCAGCATGGCCAGGTAATTGAGCGAGCCAAAACTTTCTACCAGCCAAGCCCGTCCGGTCCGCGGTGAGAGAAAATCGGCGAAGAGGTCGCGGATCACGTCGCTCTCGACGTCAGCATTGGGTGCCGTCAGAACGACCGGAAGGTCCAGCGCTTCAAGCGCGGCAAGAAGTGAGCGGGTCTGCTGTTCAGCTTCTCCAAATTGGTTAGTGACGGGATGGAAGGTGACCAATAGCGGTGGCTGGTCAAGTGGCAATCCGAAGCGCGCTGAAAGCGTTGCGCGATCTGGCAATCGCGCCTTCAAGATAGTATCGAGCGCCGGGGCTCCGGAGACTGTGACGCGCCAATCCTCTTCACCAAGCTGACGGATGCGGCGCGCATAGTCTTCTGTTGCAGCGAAATGTAGGTGCGCCATCTTAGTGATCGCATGGCGGAACCTCTCGTCGATCGCGCCCAAGGAAACCTCACCACCGTGAATATGTACGATGGGGATGTTGAACGGTACGCACGCCGCGGTAATCGCAAACATTTCGAACCGATCACCAAGCACCACCACCATGTCGAAGCCTCCCTTGGCTAGCAAAGCACCGGTGCCGGAAAGCGCCGCCGCCATTGCCTCGGCTACCGCAGCGCGGCTCGACGTTGCATCCGGTAACGCAACTCGGGTCGCGATAGGACGACCATCTGCTTCGATTTCCTGCACGGTTGCCCCACCGTCAGCTGACAAATGCTGGCCGGTGACGAGCAGCTCATAGCCCAACCCCGGTTCAACCTCGATTTTGTCGAGAATTGGCCTGTAAATCCCGTAGTCGGAACGGCCGGCCGTGGCGATCACAAATCTGCGCATATCGTCTCTCCGTAACTTATCGCACGCGCCACGCATGATGTGTGCGGAATTAGCACGGGAACAGCATTACGCTGACGGAAAACCAAGCGCCACAAAACAGCTAACCCGCAGGCAGTTTATACATCGGGGGAAATGCGCCTTATCGTAAAGCGTTTGAGCGGCGCCTTTCGTCTACTGCTGTCTAGACTCGTCCTCACGTCGCAGACGGTATCGTTGGCGCAACGCGGCAAAGTGCCCATGGTTTGGGCGGATCAACTCGGGTCAGCCCTTGTGTCCTGAGGTAAGGTTGTGAGGCTGCAGTTACAAATAGATTAGGAATCTAGTCGCGGTGTTCACTTCCTTGATCAGACGATCTCGCGGTGAGCGTTAAGCAAGTCGTTAGCATGCCACTTATCAACAGAGGATAGCGAAGCTTTCAGCCGCGAGTGATAGCGCCGGATCGAACGAGATCAGCATGTACAGCTACAAAATTCACCCTTCACTTCGGCCAAGTGGTCATGACTAGCGATAAGCGCGACTGCACACTATCTGCGGAGCTCTGCTCAGCCAGCTTTATCATTATGCTGCGCCAAGCTGGCGGCTACTCGTACCAGATAACACCCGACATCTCTACTCGAGCGCGCTATCGCAAGCATCGAGCAAAGTGCCTGACTTCCGACGTGCTTACGCTTCAATCAAGCTGGTCGAACACCCAATACGAAGATTACATAGCCGCTCTCGCGCAAACGCCTCTGCAACTAGGTTAATCGCCAATGCAAAAACCTGAATGCCGATTTTGCCGGAGCAACGGGCTGCTCAGTGACGGCGCTCTTGCCGAAAATGCGTCCTTCTTCCTCCTGGCCAGCATCGATCCGGAAACACCGCACGGTGTCATGATCATCACGCATCGACACATTGAAACTCCTTTCGAGCTGAACTCTGAAGAATGGCTGGCACTCCCCAATATGCTGGAGAGCGCAAAAGCTCATTTGTCCAAGTGGCGGCCTGATGGATACACCATCGGCTGGAATGTAGGGCGCGCTGGGGGTCAGAGCGTAGCCCACGCGCACCTGCATGTTTTCGCCCGCATCGCTCTGCCTGGCGTTTTCAACTTAAGCATTAGGAGCATGCTGAAGAAGACTGCAGGCGCCGAGCTCGATCTTCTGCCCTCCCGACGTTGTTAGATTGCCGTCATGTGTGGCCTTTCGCCAGTTCATCACCCTTGATCACATCCCAGTAGCGACGGCGGTGGATCGGCGCGACATCGGAGACATTGATCGCTTTCATGTCTGCCTTTTTGGCAAACGCCCGAGTCAGTCAGACGGTCTGCCGATCGTGATGCCAAGGTTCGTGGCGCCTCCAGGATCTAGCGGGCGTCCACACAACCACCCCATATTACAGCACGAGCTGAAGCGCCCGCGGGACTTGCGGTTCATCGTCATACCTCTATGTGTTGGATTGGGTGGTGTTGGTGAGGGTGCCTACTTGGGGCGTCAGAGTTGCACGCTAGCCTTTGACATGCGAAATGACGCACCGTTCCGCGGTAGGGAATTTCAGAGTGGACTCAATGGAACGAACGCCCGCCGGCCGGCGCTGGATGGCCGGTGCTCTATGCAAAGGGACGCAACGGTGTCTCCAATATTTGTCCAGCAAGCGCCACGTCCGAGTGGGTCGCGAGCAAGTACCAAATCAGCAAGTTATCTCCGTGCTTGTCACTCCCGCGGTTGTTGAGGGCGGCGAAAATATGCGAAAGAGCTCCGAAGTATCGCAGCAATGATTTTCAGCTCCGATGCCTTTATCTTTTTGTTTCTGCCCATATGGCTGATTTTGTTTTCGGCCTTCTCGGCCTGGGCCAAGAAGTGGACGAACCTACTAATACTTGCTGTCTCGCTTGCGTTCTACGGCTTCTGGGACGTGGCATTTCTGCCAATAATCGTGGCGTCCATTGTAGTAAATTTCGCCTTTGTGGCGGCGTTGAAGCGCAGACGTAGAACCCCACTCATCGTCGCTGGCGGGGTACTGTTCAACCTAATCTTGTTGGGTTGGTTTAAGTACCAATGCTTCTTCGCATCCATCTTAGGGGTGAACCTTTGCGATCCTTTGACCGCTTCGCAGCACCTGCCGCTGGCCATTTCGTTTTTTACGTTTCAGCAGATTGCATATCTGGTCGACATTCACCGCCACGAAGACGCCGATGAGAAAACGCCCAGCCTGGTCGACTACGCGGCCTTTGTTTCATTCTTTCCCCACCTGATTGCCGGTCCAATCACTCGCTCCAATGAGTTGCTGAAGCCGCTCGAACAACGCGCTTACCATATCTCCGCCGGCACAATGGAAATCGGCTTAGCCGTCTTCCTCGTCGGTTTTTTCAAAAAGGTCTTTATAGCTGACCCACTTGCCCTAGTGGCGAACCCTATCTTCGCGGCAACCGAGGTCGGTGTCGTGGATGGACTTTCTGCCATCATCGGCGTCGTGGCCTTTACGCTCCAGATATATTTCGATTTTAGCGGCTATTCCGAAATGGCGGTGGGTCTAGGGCTGATGGTCGGCATCCAGCTTCCGTGGAACTTTGCTACACCCTATGCGGCAGCTTCCCTGATCGATTTTTGGAGGCGCTGGCACATAACTTTAAGCACGTTACTTCGGGACTACCTTTACATATCCCTTGGAGGTAGCCGCGTTGGACCGTTCCGAAGGCATTACAATCTGATGGCCACTATGTTGATCGGCGGATTGTGGCATGGGGCAAGTTGGAACTTTATAATCTGGGGCGGACTGCACGGGTGCTTTCTGGTGGCAAACCACTTGCTCCGCCAAGCAAACGTGATCTCACTCCCCTATTGGCTTGGAGTTCTGGCAACCAACATCCTTGTCGCTTTCGCTTGGATATTCTTCCGCTCCCCGACATTCGATGGAGCGTCGAACATGATAATGTCCTTGCTCACGACCTGGGATGTTGATGCTGCATCGGTCTATTTGGCCGCGTTCGGGGACCATTTCATGCTCCCAACTACAAGTTCGCTGGACGTCATCGCGGGAGGCATTACATTCTTGGTTGCCGCCTACGTTCTCGCCTTAGGGGTGAGAACCCAAGAACTAATGGGATGGTACTCATCCCTCATGGGCGCCGATTTCGGCGCCAGGGCAATCATGGCGATCTTCGCCGCGTTGTTGATGGCCTATGGGATGTTCCTGCAAGCAGGTTCGGCCGTTGAGTTCATCTATTTCGATTTCTGAAGGTACGTCGATGCGATCAGCCGCAGTCCTTATGGTTTTTCTAGCAGCCTTCGGTTTGAGCAGCGCGAGATACATCGTCCCGGCCTACTCGTCGGCCACGACTTGGCTCGACAACGATGTTCAGCGCTTGCCTAACATCCGCGAAGTGACTGAGGAGTGCCGAGGCCCTTTTATCCGGAAGTTCCTCTCGCTTCAGGATTGGGACCGACCATCCATGCTCGTTTTCGGTGACAGCCAGTCCGTCGCAATGGGGGTGCCTAAGGAAAACACATGGAGTGAACATTTTAAAAACCGTGTGGCACCCGAGCTTCAGGTGATTAACCTTGCCGTTATCGACGGAAGGCCGGGGGACGCAGAGTTTATAGCGCGACAGGTACCAGGGGAGGTGGAGATTTCTGTGTATGGCCTCAATCAGTCTCACTTTGTTGGCGCTCAGCATCGGAACGTGCCCTCTGTTGAAGAGACGCCATTTGAGTTCCTGAGATGCGTTTCCGAAATGCGGCGTTTCTTGGCAATGACGCCCCTAAGCATCCCAGGAGCGGGATCTATCCCTGAGACATATTCAGCCGCCGACCTGCCCGCCGACCGCTACGACCTGACCATTGATGGCCCTGTGGTCCGGTCGGTTGTGCAGGCGGTGGCGGATACCGCCAGTCGCTCGGTGGTGTTTGTAGCCCCTAACAATTCGGAGGCATTCGATGCCTACGGCTACGATATCCCGCGCTATGCAGCAGACAGCGCCGGCTTGACCGAAGAGTGCAAAGCCGCCGATCCGCAGGTTCTATGCTTTAACATGTCGGGGCAACTGGGAATGGGCTCCTTCTACGATATCATCCATTTTAACACGCAGGGGAATGCTCGGTTCGGTGAACTGCTGGGGGAAAGATACTTCGCCAGTGCCCAGCCTTCGACTGGTAAGGCCCACTGATCACGCAGAGACCGCTCAAAGTGGCCGGGTCTATTCCTGTGCCAGCCCCGTCCTCAGTCCGTATAGCCAGATTTCGCTGGTTCCCTCGAGGATGTAGCCGGAGAACTGAGTCTTGCCCGCCAGCAGCGCGGTGGTGAGGACGAGCCCCACAGAAACAGCAGAAATCGCGGCGGCTTCTTGGGGCAACCCTTTAATGACCAGCCCGCCTGTCGGCGCTTCCGCAATTGTGTCCGGCTGAAGCCTTCACCCGCCCTTCCGAAAAGGGAACAGGAATCGCTCCGCGCCGAGTAAATCAGATTGCCATCATCGTCCGTGCCCCCGAACGAGGGCGTGCAGGTCATTCTTCCAGAGATAGCCGCACCAGTGGATGCGTCGCCGCATCTAACGACGATGGTGTTCGTCCCGCCGCCTACTAACGACGCAGCGCCGGTGATGACACCCACCCCTATCAAGATGTTTCCGACAGCTGAAGTTGTTGGACTTCGACTCTGGCCGACATGTAGACGCCGAACCCGCCGTTCGCCTCTGAGGTGCCGCCATTGAAGTGGTTGTACCAGGGCGAGGATCATGCCGGTATTGGTGACACCCTCGACGATTAGATTTTCCCAGAGGTTGGCGATGTACTGCGTCGCATGGTACTGCCGCTGCCTAGCTCTACTCCGAAAGCAGGCACAGCACCGTCCGAGAATGCGTCTGGTTGTGGCTGATCTGAACGCGAAGTCTGATTTTGAAGGCGACTCTTGTCGGCTTGCAGTCTATCAGACTGATGTCCTCCAAGGTGGTGTGGAGCGCCTTGCCTCTTCCAGGTGCTGCTTGTAACACCTTTCCTGCACAACAGCGCCTGCGAGGAGCAGCATTATAGCAATGAAGACATTCACAATTGCTGAGATCGGTGTCAATCACAACGGGAGCCTTGACCTTGCTCTCAAGCTCGTGGATGCCGCCGCCCAGGCAGGCGCTCAAGCAGCCAAGTTTCAAACCTTCAAAGCCGATGCTATCACTGCACGTAACACGGCGACGGTTACCTACCAGAAGAGCGCCGGCGGCGACGACCAGCATGCCATGCTAAAGAAGCTAGAATTGAGCGACGAAGACCATCGCAAAGTCGCGGCACACTGTGCGGCGCGCGGTGTGGAGTTTATGTCGACAGCCTTCGACGCAAAGTCTCTCGATCTGCTTTGCGCTATCGGTATCCGCCGTATTAAAGTGCCATCAGGCGAGGTAACCAATATACCTTACCTGAAGGACTGTGCGCGGCGTGGTCTGCCGATCATATTGTCCACAGGTATGGCCGATCTCGGCGAAGTGCGCGTCGCTATCGACATCCTGAAATCCGAGATGCCGACAACATTTTCCCACGACTCGGCCGGGTTACCACCTCTCGTGGTCCTACACTGCACTAGTGCCTACCCTACTGCGCTTGAGGATGTAAACCTCGGTGCCATGAAGACGATGGCTGCCGAATTTGGTGTAGCGGTGGGCTATTCCGATCATACGCAGGGCATCATCGTGCCGCCGATCGCCGTTGCCTCCGGCGCTCTGGTGATTGAGAAGCACATTACCCTGGACCGAACCATGGCCGGCCCGGATCATGGTGCCTCGCTGGAGCCGGGCGAACTGAAGTCGATGATTGAGTCCATTGCAAGGGTGGAGGCGATAGTCGGCGATGGCCGAAAGGAGCCCCGGCCTGCCGAGTTGGAGGCCCGCTCACTTGTCCGACGCGGGGTCAAGGCTGCCCGGGACCTGGATGTCGGTACGGTGCTGGGCGAGCACGACTGCGTACTCTTGCGGCCAGCCACGGGCATTTCCCCTGCTGACTTCACGCTGCTGCCCGGCAAGCGCCTTAAGCGCTCAGTTAAAGCCGGCGACCCGCTCGATTGGACAATGCTCGATTGACATCGATCGTTCAGCGAAGTAGCGCAATTACCATCTTAAGAATTCGAAAGCTCCTCGAATGATCAATGCCGATCCACGCAAAGAAGCGATCGACATGTCGCTCTACGGCCCGAACGCCACGCCCAGCCAGGCCAAATACGGTCTGCCACAGCACGTTCAGTTCTGCCGCAAATGCGTCATCTCCAATCAGCGACCCAATTCTGCGGTTGAGTACAAGCACACGGCCCAAAGCAAGAAGACCGTTATTGCATTCGATGAAGAAGGGGTATGCGACGCCTGCCGCAATGCGGAGCGCAAGCAGGCCTCTATCGATTGGGACCGCCGTCGTGCCGAACTCGTCGCTCTGTGCGACAAGTACCGCTCGCGCAACGGCTCCTATGATTGCCTTGTTCCTGGCTCCGGCGGCAAGGATTCGTTCTACCAGGCTTGGGTGCTGAAATATGAATTCGGCATGAATCCTTTGACCTGCACATGGGCCCCCCACATCTACACCGACTGGGGTTGGCGCAACTTCAACCGCTGGATTCATGCCGGGTTCGACAACTATCTGCTAACCCCCAACGGCCGTATAAAGCGCTTGATGACACGGCTGGCCGTGGAAAACCTATTCCATCCCTTCCAGCCGTTCATCATCGGCCAAAAGGGCTTTGCCCCAGCCTTCGCCGCCAAGATGGGAATTCCGTTGATCTTCTACGGTGAAAACGAGGCGGAATACGGCAACCCCATTGCCGATAATCAGAGTGCTAGGCGCGACTTCGAGTATTTCTCGATGGCGTCTGACGAGGAGACCTATTTGGGGGGCGTATCCGTTGCCGATCTGCAGTCGAGGTACGGTGTGCGTAAGGCGGACCTCTCGGCCTACATGCCGTCCGACCCGCGGCTGCTTGAAGAAAAAGGCATCGAGGTCCACTATCTTGGGTACTATCTCAAATGGCACCCGCAGGCGGCTTACTACTTCGCGGTCGAGAATGGAGGCTTTGAAGCCTCCCCTGAGCGCACGCCGGGTACCTATTCCAAGTACAACTCTATCGATGACCGCATTGATGATTTGCACTACTACACAACATACGTGAAGTTCGGCATTGGCCGTGCCAGCTACGACGCGGCACAGGAAATCCGCTCCGGTGACATCGAGCGTGACGAAGGTGTAGCGTTGGTCAAGCGCTATGACGGTGAGTTCCCCGAGCGTTTCGCCGAGGAATTGTTAGAGTACCTCAGCCTGCCGTCCGAGATATTTCCGGAAGCATCCGCCCAGTTCGAGGACCCGATCATGGATCGTGACTACTTCGACGCGCTCGCCAACCGATTCCGCTCACCGCATCTTTGGAGTTATGACAACGGTGAATGGCGACTGCGCCGTACAGTCTTTCAAGAAAACTGAGATGATTATATGAACAGGCGGCTTATCGCGCGGCTTGACGTGAAGATGGAACACCTGATCAAGGGCATCCACCTCGAGGGCTGGCGCAAAGTAGGCGATCCTAAAGGACGTGCCAAGCTCTACTACGAGCAGGGGGCCGATGAGCTTCTCTACATGGACGTCGTGGCGAGCCTTTATGGTCGCAACAACCTGTCTGGCATAGTGCGTGAGGTCGCTTCAGAAGTTTTCATTCCAATCACAGTTGGAGGTGGCATCCGCAGTCTAGAAGCAGTGCGCGAGATGCTTTCGGCGGGTGCTGACAAGGTGGCTATAAACACCGCCGCCACGCAAGATCCTGACATCCTTCGGGCCATTTCGGATACCTACGGTTCACAAGCCACTGTCCTGTCCATTGAAGCTAAAAAGCTTGCCGCCGGCGGCTGGGAAGCCATGACCGACAATGGCCGCAATCATTCAGGCCGCAACGCCATCGAATGGGCCGCGGAGGGGCAGAGGCTAGGTGCGGGCGAACTGCTGGTTACCTCGATCGATCAGGACGGGACCGGGCGCGGAATGGATGTCGCCCTAATCTCCGCGGTCGCGCGAGAGGTTGATATTCCGGTCATCGCATCAGGCGGGGTCGGCAGCACGCGCCACGTGGTCGACGTGCTTAAGAACCCTGACGTCAGCGCGATTGCGATCGCACGCGACCTACATCTTGACAAGTACACATTGGCAGATTTCCGGACCGCCTGCCATGACGCCGGCATTATGACGCGGCGCGTTAAGGGGGAGCAAGGGGCATGAGCGGCACCATAGTCGTCGACTATGGGATCGGCAACGTCTTCTCAGTTTGCAACGCCCTTCGAGCCATCGGTTGCGAGGCGGAACTGACGGACGACATTACAGCCATTCGCAAGGCAGACCGTGTCATCCTCCCTGGGGTCGGCGCTTTCGCTCGCGCAATGGCAGCGCTGCACGACAAAGGCATCTCAGATGCGCTGCGCGATTTTGTGCAAACCGGGCGACCGTTTCTGGGCATCTGCATCGGCATGCAGGTACTCATGGACCGATCGAGCGAGTTCGGCGACACCGAGGGGCTCGGCTTTGTGCGTGGTACTGTGGAGCGCATAGCTTCAGAGAGCCCGTTTGGACAGCCCTTGCGCGTACCCCACATCGGCTGGGCTCCGCTTGCCCCGTCTCAGGGCTCGGAGCAGCGTTGGAAGGGTACAGTGCTTGACGGCGCGGACTATCCCGCTGATTCGGTGTACTTCGTCCACTCGTATCACTGCCGACCCGCCAATGCCGAAGAGCGCATCGCCCACATCGACTATGAGGGGCTTGAAGTCACCGCCGCGATCCGGCGCGACAATATTACCGGCCTACAGTTCCACCCAGAGCGCAGCAGCCGGGCGGGCCAAAAAATCCTCGAGCGGTTCCTCGCCCTATGAGCCAGCGGATTATCTGCATCGGAGGAGGCGGGCACGCGGTAGTTGTGATCGACACTTTACGAACTATCGCAGAAAGCTCGGGCGCAGATTTCGAGATTGCCGGCTTTACTGACCCGACGTACTCGGCGCAACCCATTCTAGGCGTACCGTGCATCGGCACTGACGCGGCCCTGTCGCGCCTCGTGCATGCCATGCGGCTCACCCACTTCATGGTAGCGGTCGGATCGATCAGCGGCGGCAGCGTCCTGCGTGCACGACTATTCGCTGCTGGAGAGGCCGCCGGTCTCGAGCCTTTTACGGCGATACACCCTTCTGCTCTCGTGGCCGGTTCAGCCCTAATCGGAGGCGGAAGCGTCATCATGGCAGGCGTAGTAGTTCAGCCGCGCACGAAAATTGGTCGCAACGTCATTGTCAATACGCGGGCGTCCATCGACCACGATTGCCTGATTGGCGATCATGTCCATGTAGCTCCCGGTGCTGTGCTGTCGGGCGGGGTTTCGCTCGAGAATGGCTGTCATGTGGGCGCGGGCGCCGTGGTCCTGCAGAGTCTGCGCGTTGGGCAAGGCGCGACTGTCGCCGGCGGTGCGACGGTTGTTCGCAGCGTGGGCGCCGGAGCTACAGTCATGGGAACGCCGGCTCGCTGAGCGCGATGGCGTTACAAGCCGGGAATGAAATGGATAGTAATACGCTGAAATCGATCACTCTTATCGAGACGCACAAGCTCGCCGACGCGGTCGCCTGTATCGAGGCGAGCGGCGGCCAGATCGCACTGGTCGTCGACGAAGGGTTCCGGCTGGTCGGCACGATCACCGATGGTGACATCCGCCGCGCGATCCTGCGCGGCGCGACGCTGGATTCGACCGCCGGCGACGTCATGCACCGCCACCCACGCTCCGTACCGCGCGGCACGCCGCTGGCCGAGATCGCCGCGATCCTGAAACGCGAGATGATCTTCCAGATGCCGGTGGTGGACGCCGAGGGCGTCGTGGTCGGCCTGCATCTGGCTGACGAAATCGAGCTTGCCGATCCCGCAGCACACCGCGTCGTCATTATGGCGGGCGGGCTCGGCACGCGCCTGCGCCCGATCACCGAGACGGTGCCCAAGCCGATGATCGAGGTCGGCGGCCGCCCGATCCTGGAACGCATCTTGGAGCGTTTTCGTGAGCAGGGCTTCCGCAAGATCTCGCTCTGCGTCAATCATCTGGCCGAGATTATCGAAAAGCATTTCGGCGACGGCGCGGCCTTTGGCGTTGAGATCGACTACGTCCGCGAGACCAAGCGCATGGGCACGGCGGGCGCGCTGTCGCTGCTCAGCGAGCGGTCGGAAAAGCCGCTGATCGTCATGAACGGCGACATCCTGACCTCGATCAATTTCGGCCAGATGCTGGCCTTCCACTATGAAAGCGCCGCGCTGGCTACTATGGGCCTCAACCGCTACCAGTACCAAGTGCCCTACGGCGTGGTCGACGTCAGGAACCACCACATCACAGGCTTCTCGGAAAAGCCGGTGTTCGATTTCTTCGTGAATGCTGGCATCTACGTCATCAGTCCCGAAATGCTGGACCTGATCCCGCCGGACCGCTTCTTCGACATGCCCTCGCTCTTCGACCAGGTTCACCCTGACCGCCGCGTCGCCTTCCCCTTGCACGAATACTGGCTCGACGTCGGCAAACCCGACGACCTAAACCGCGCGATAGACGAGTTTGGCAAAGGCGAGACGGGGGTGCCGACGTGAGAGGGCAAACCTCCACGGGCGGCTCCAAACGAAATATGTTCATCCGTGAGCGCCTGGAGCGGGTCCGGCAACCGGCGATTTTTGGGTTAGCAGCCGCTGTCAGTCGCGCAGGGGGGATCCTCGCGGTTCCTATCGCCGCTCAGGCGCTGTCGCTGGAGGAACTGGGCTATTACGCGATCTGCGTCGCCTTCATACAGCTTCTGTGTCAAATGCTTTCGCTCGGCGGTTCCGTCGCAGTTGCCAAGGCCGGCGCGGATGACATCAATAATGCTCGCTCTCTTGCGGTTCGCTTCTCGCTGGTCGCGGCAGCGCTTGCTGGACTGTTTTTTGTTGCCGGAGTGACAAGTCAGCACCGGTTCGGGCTTCTGGCCGGGCTTATCGCACTGATTTCGGCCTTGGAGGCCCACCAGCAGCTTTATCAGCTTGTCATTCGTGCGCAGGAACGCGAGAGCCTCTTTCTGGCGACCTCGACGCTAAAGGCGTTTGCTTGGCCGATTGGGCTTCTCGCCTATGTCTTTGCGGTTCAAAAAGGCCGCGCCGACCTACCGATCGAGTTGGTTCTCTGGTTCCAACTTGCCGTTTACGCTGCGGTCAGCTTCGTGTTCCTGATAGCATCCGGCACACGAGAGGGTGGACAGCCCGGCGTGGCAGGCCATTTTCGCGCTGCCGTGATCTTGTCCGTCCCGATGGTATTTCATTCGCTCGCGCAATGGGTGATGAGCAGCGCGGACCGCATAATACTCGGCCAAATGACTGACGGGGAAACGCTGGCGTTCTACAGTCTGGCCTACTCTTTGGCCTCGATCATGTTCGTCATCATCAGCGGAATGGCACTTTACCTGCCGCACGCGATCATGAAAAACGTGTCACGCTGGGGTGATCCTTTGTTTCGGCTTCGATTTCAGCGTTGGTACGCGGTCGTTTATGTCGTGTCATTTACCGTCCTGATGTTGGCCTACGCGTTCGATTACTCGGTGACCAACTTTTTGCGTTACCAAAATCCCGAGATGTTTCTTATTCTGGGTATCGTCGGCGCAGGTTTCGTATTTACCGGCGCGTACCATTTCTACGTCCCGTTTCTGTTTGCAGCCGGCCGGACGGGATTGGTCACGACCCAGACCTTGAAGGCCTGCGCCATGTATGCGCTGGCGATCGTCCCTTTGGTCCATTTTCTCTCTGCGATGGGAGCAGCAATCGGAACGATGTTGGTTTGGGTATACTACATGATGGCGATCAGAGTTCATGCTGTTGCATTTCTCAGCGAGCAAGGCATCGGCGATAACCAATTTCGCAGCGAGTTCGCAGTCGTGTTCGTTGCCTCGGCGACATGTCTGCTCGTTTCAATTGTATTGTGGGCTACGGTTGTCTCATGAGCGAGGGAAAGATATGTCGACAGCATGGTTGCTAGTTGAGATATTCTGACACTTGGATATGGTTTTCCGTATACTAGATGTATCCAGCAAGTAGATTTGTTCGACAGGGGGGCTGAATGAACTTTGCGTCCTTTAGGTCATTGCAGCGACACATATCCTGGATTTCGCAGTCGGTATTATTTATTTTTCTGATTTCGGGCGTCCTGTACCTTTTTTTTCCTGATCAACACTACAATCCATCGGGATGGGGGGTGCTGGTCAAGTACGTTCTCTATTTGGTTCTGCTCGGCTTTCTGGCTATCTATATCGCGACCAACGGGATTTTTTCGATCAAGTCGATCCTGATCGGTTTGGCGTGGGTGGTTGCCGTCTTGATTGGAGTGATGGCAGGCGCCGAACTTGAGCGCGCGCTGTTGTATCTTATTCCTATCGCCGCTTTGCTCGCGCCGCCGTCGTTTCAGGCGCGAGCCGGTCGTTTAGCATTGCCGATACTTCTGTTGACTGCTGTTGGCGCAGTGTACGAGTATTTCATTTTGGGCGGTTTCGCGCGTTTTCATCCGACGTCTTACCGTGGTGTTTCGATCTTTATCAATCCGAACAATCTGGGAATTGCGGCAACCGTGCTGACCGCCTACGTCATTTCAGTGTACCGCGGGCCTGTGCGGTGGCTGTCGTTGGCATTATGCGCGACATTGGTGATGTATTCTGGCTCCAAGACGGGTATGGCCATCCTAGTCGCGCTCGTCGTGTTGCTTGTGGCCAAAGACAATCTGTTGCGCATGGTCGTCTTCGGGCTGCCGATACTTGCCGCTGCGGCGGGCTTGGTTGCCCTTGGAATCGTCGCCGTACCGCTAGCCAGTACATGGGATCGAATCCGCCAGTACACCGAGTTTCTGACGAACGTAGATAATGTCGTCTTTCCGTTTCTGGATGGACGAGGCTATTACGCCGACAATGCATTCATCCAGATTTGGATAGAACTCGGACTGCCGGCCGTTGCTGTATATGCAGGCGCCTTGACATTTTGTAGCTTTCGAGAGCGCCTGAGAAGTCCGCTATGGGCCATCTTTGCATTAGCATCCCTTACGACGAATATCCCGTATCTGTTTCCGCTGGCTTACATGTTCTGGTTTCATGTAGGCACCCTTACTCGGCAGGCTGAGACGGCGCTCCCTGGAGGATTGAGCGCGCGGAACGCATGTGCTCGATGAACGCGATACTACCGTTCGATTGCTGAATTAAGGATACACAAGACCTTGAAATCGAGAACGATTCCGGTCCCGTTGACGATATAGGGCGAGGCATCCCTCTCAGTTCTGTCCATGAGCGAAGCACGTCGTCGGCATGGAAGCGATGTCTATGTCGATCAAACGAGAACTTGGCGACTGGCGGTATCTGCTACAGGCGCCGCTGGAAAGTCGCACAGCTAATCTGATTCCATCCCGGTTCCAGACGGCTGTAAGTGGCTCCCACCGGACGCACCAAGACGAACATACCGACCGAGTGAGTGTTAATAATCCCGAAAACAACGACCGTCGCACCCGGCTCGCACCGGTGCAGAAGCGCGCGCTTGGGACGTTGGCCCTTACCTTTCGAGCAGCTCCGGCATGATGTCGAGGCCGATGATCTCCGTATCTAGCACCTCGCGGCTTAGGTAGTGAGCAAAATCTCGTGCCGCACATCCAACGTCTAGAACCCGTCTCCGACGCTCCTTCGCGAATACCAGCGCTTCAGTGAGCGCGAATTTGAAGCTCTCTTTTGGCTCGTCATAGCGACCTTGAGTCAGGTAAGGAGTGTCATGCGTTGGTCGGTCGCAGTGGTTGAACTGCTTCGGGTATCGAACCGACAGCCACATTGACTTGACTGTCCGACATGTCCCTGTCGTGGATGAACGTTGGAATCCCGGCGTCCCGATACTGCAGGCCTAGGGTTGATTGATACGAAAATACGAACTCGCATCTCGGGAAGACGCCGGGTTCATCCCACACCAGCGTTACAGCCTCAATATCTGCGTTCACGCTGCGCGCGGTTGGATGCGGTTTGTATATGAACTGCACGTCGGGGCGCGCCTTTCGCGCGGCATGGAGGAACCGCAGCTGGTTGACGTCGTGTTCGGGATGGCCGACGATGACCACCCTTGTAGGACCGTTGCCAGCCTTCGCGCCGGCTAATCTGATAGAGTTGTCGAGAAAGAAGACTTCGACTGCCTCCACAGCTTCTGGTGACAGAATGAACTGTTTGAATAATGCCGCTTCTTGTCGATTGTAAACGTGGAGCGTATCGACGGAGCGCAGCTTGGTCGGCAGACGCCGCCAAGCTTCGATTCCATGCTGCGCAATCGCTACGCTACGCCCTGTTTGTCGGGCAAGCCGGTCGATCAGGATCGCCCAGCGGTCGTAATGGTTCGCCATTACCATGCGGTTGCACTGAATCTTCTCAAGCGCGCGGGCGACGCAAATCCATCGAAAGAGAGTGTAGGTTTGCAGGTGCCAATCGGCGAACATGCCCTTGCGGTCGGCGATCCGTCGCGCGATGGCGATCGCGTCGAGGAGACAGTTGAGAAGGTCACGGCGCGTGAGGACGTCCCCGATCGTGATCCGGTATGAATGGGGGACGCCGTTCGGATATCGCTGCCATGGCACCGTGAAGGCGGTTGCGGTCGTCCCCTGTGCATTTGCAATGAGTTGCGGTGCCAGCGCTGAAAGGAGGATATGAATAGACGGTCCGGCAGCGGCCGGTTCGGACGACGCTGCATTGCGTACCAGCGACAGATATTGCCGGATGAAGAAAGGGATGAAGAGCCCGAGCTTCCAGATGCCTCGCAGCAGTCGCGCACCCGATGATGATAGGCGAGGAGCCCCCTTCAGTCGCGGCCAGATGCCAGACAGGCGAGGAAGGAACCCGAAATCCTCTGGACGAGCGCCGACGGCCTTATAGCCATCGATATCCACCTCGATCTCATTGCGCAGCGCGCGCAGATAGATTGCCGCGAGTTGTAACCGACTGATCCTCTGACGAAGCAAACTGTTAGTTCTCCAGATCAAGGTCAGGGCCGGACCGTAACGCCACCCTATAGACACATTTCCGCGCATCCTTCAACCTCGGCGGTCGGTTTTGAGGTCACGCTTAGCAGCCCAACGATATCGCCATAGAAACCTACGGCGCTTCGGCACGGCTGGAGCGCACCCAATTTTGACCGGACAGTCTGCATAGCCGATAAGGCATAGGCATGCGCCTATGAGTACCGACTATATCCAAGAGTACCGACGAGCCGTTTCGACAGGCCGAAGTCATCACCTCTGTGCAGCGCCGCCGGCGCTGGTCTGTCGCTGAGAAGGTGCGACTTATTGAGCAAGCCATGCAGCCGGGTATGAGCGTTCCCTATGTGGCTCGCCAAGCTGGCATTTCTCCTTCCCAGCTCTTCGCTTGGAAGCGTCGGATGCTAGAAGGCGGCCATGCGGCGGTTCAGGCCGATGAAGATGTTGTTGGCGCCTCCCAGGTCCGCGATCTGGAGAAGCGGGTGCGTGATCTCGAGCGCATGCGGGGCAGGAAGACCATGGAGGCCGAGATCCTCAGGGAAGCCCTTGATCTCGCCTGCCCAAAAAAAACGGACCTCGCCCTTGCTGTCGTGGAGCAATCCCGAGGACGATACCCAATGAGCGCCATTGCTCGCACTCTAGGTGTCTCTAGGTCCAACCTCATCGAGCGCGCAGCAAGCCCTCAAGGGTCAGAGGTTCCTATCGCAAGCCGAGGATGTTACCCTTCTTGCCGAACTGCGCCCGATCATCGACCAGCGCCCCACCTATGGCTATCGTCGCGTGACGGCATTGCTGAACCGGCAGCGGGTTAAGGAAGGCAAGCCCGTCGTCAACACCAAACGGGTCCTCAGGATTATGCAGCAACTGGCTCACCATTCAAAAGCATACAGCCCTCCGGCCCATCCGCACCCACGACGGCGTCGTCGTTGCCTTGCGCTCCAACATCCGCTGGTGCTCCGATCACCGGGTGATCCATGCTCGCAATGGCGAAGTAGTCCGCATCGTCTTCATCATCGACGCCTGTGATGGCGAGATCATCGCCTGGTCAGCCGTTGCCAATGCTGGCATCTCGGGCGAGATGGTCTGTGATCTGATGATCGCTGCGGTCGAGCGCCGCTTCCGCACACTCAAGGTCCCACATCGGCTCAAATGGCTGTCATACAACGGCAGCGCCTATATCGCCCGAGAGACCGCGCAGGTGGCCGCGGCACTAGGGATTGACCTACCTTTTACACCGGTCAGAAGCCGCAAAGCAGCGGCATGTCCGAGGCCTTAGGCAAAACCCTGAAAAGGGCTTACGCCTCTACCGTCATCCTTCGGAAGCCGAGACTATCATGGCCTTGCTGCCCGAATGGATCGACGATTACTGTGAGGTCCACCCGCACTCCGGGCTCAAGTTCCGCTCACCACGCGAGTTCCTGCGCCTCAGTGCCTAAACCCAACAGCCGACTGTCCGGTGAACCGGGGTCCACTCCAACGGCTTCATGAGCTATTCCGCTCCGCCGCATCGCGCAGCTTGGCCTCGAGCCCGCCTAGAAGGCGGGTACGGTCGAATTCGGCGAGGCCGTAGGCCTTGGCGTTGGCGCCCATAGCGGTGCGTTCTTGGGGTGTCATGCCAGCGAGGGCTTCGATGTTGCGGGCGAGCGCGGCGCCGTCGCCCGAGGGGCTGACGAGGCCGGCGCCAGCTTCCCGGATGATGCGGCCCCCTTCGCCGTCGAGCATGCCGAGGAGCGGCACGCCGGCGGCTAGATAGCTCTGCACCTTGCCCGGAATAGTCATCGCGAAAATCTTGTCGCGCTTGAGCGAGACGAGGAGCGCGTCGGCGGCCTTGAAGAAGGAGGGCATTCTTTCGAGCGGGAAACGGCCGAGCAGGATGACCCGGTCGGACAACCCGCGCAGCGCGACTTCCTTCTCCACCCAAGGGAACATGCGGCCGTCGCCGATGACGAACATTCGCACGGGGATATCTTTTCGCAGCGCGTCGGCGGCGTCCAGTATCGCCGGAAAATCCTGTGCTTCACCAACATTTCCAGCGAAAGCCACGTTGAAACTGTCTGAAAACCGGGTAATTTCGGCCGCTTTCGGCGCGGCTTCGAGACCCTGTTGAAAGATCGGCTCGGCCCAGCCGGGAAAATAGCTGACGGTGGCATTCGGACCGGCATAGGTGCGCACATTGTCCATGAAGGCGCGCGACTGGACGAGGATGTGGTCGGTGCGTTTGTAAATGTAGCTGACTAGATTGCCGACGATAGCGAGCAGGCGCGGCGACTTGACGACGCCCACCGCCTCCAGCGTCTCCGGCCACAGATCGAGGATCCACACGAAGAGCGGCGCGCGCTTCAGCCGGCGCTGGAGGATCGCGGGGAGGACGGCCGTGATCGGCGAGATCATGAAGACGAGGATGGAATCGAACCGGCGCCCGCGTAGCTTCCAGGCGCCGACCGTCAGACCGGAGAGGACAAAGCTGGCATAGTTCGCCATCAGCCGCAGGCTGCCCGAGCCGCGCGGCAGCATGGGCACGCGGATCACCTCGGCGCCTTCGAAATGCGCGAATTTCTCCGGGTCCGCGCGGTATTCCTCGAACACCTTGCCCGAAGGATAGTTCGGCAGTCCGGTGAGGATCGTCACCTGATGGCCGCGCGCGATGAGGTCGGACGCCAAATCGTTGACCCGGAAGTTCTCGGGCCAGAAATACTGCGACAGGATCAGTATGCGCAACGCGGCCTCAGTCGTAGCGGCGCCAGACGACGCGGTTCACGTAGTCGGTGTAGCTATGGATGATCCGTACGACCTTTTCCGACACGTTTGGCATCGAATAGTCTGCGACGAGGCGCAGGCCGCGCTCGGCGCCGCGGGGCTGGGTCGCGAGGATTTCGAGCCCCTGCCGCACGCGGTCTTCCGACAGCCCGACCATCATGACGGCGGCTTCCTCCATGCCTTCCGGACGTTCGTGCGCCTCGCGCAGGTTGAGGGCGGGGAAGTTGAGGATCGAGGATTCCTCGTTGATCGTCCCGCTGTCCGACAGCACGGCACGGGCCGACTTCTGCAGCCGGACATAATCGTGGAAGCCGAGCGGCTTCAATAGCCGCACGAGGTCGTGGAACGTCGACCCGGTCGCCTCCACGCGCTTCATCGTGCGCGGGTGGGTGGAGACGATGACGGGCAGGCCGTGATCCTCAGCCACGCGGTTCAAGATGGCGACGAGTCGGCCGAAATTGCGAGCGGAGTCGATGTTCTCCTCGCGATGCGCGCTAACGACGAAATAGCCGTTCTCCTCCAGCCCAAGCCGCTGGAGCGCGTCGGAAGCGTCGATGCGCTGCGCATAGTGGGTCAGCACCTCGAACATCGGGCTGCCGGTCTTGATGACCATGTCCGGCGGCAAGCCCTCGCGCAGCAGATATTCGCGGGCGATCGAACTGTAGGTCAGGTTGATGTCGGCCGTGTGGTCGACGATCCGCCGGTTGATCTCTTCGGGCACGCGCTGGTCGTAGCAGCGATTGCCCGCCTCCATGTGGAACACGGGCACCTTGCGCCGCTTGGCCGGAATGACCGAGAGGCACGAATTGGTGTCGCCGAGCACTAGCATCGCCTCGGGCTTTTCCTCGGCCAGCACCTTGTCGGCGGCGCCGATGATGTTGCCGATCGTCTCGGCCGCGCCGGCGCCTGCGGCATTGAGGAAATGGTCGGGCTTCTTGACGCCTAGATCGTCGAAGAAGACCTGGTTAAGCTCGTAGTCGTAGTTCTGCCCTGTATGGACCAGCACGTGGTCGCAATGCGCGTCGAGTTCGGCCATCACGCGCGACAGCCGGATAATCTCAGGGCGCGTGCCGACGACGGTCATGACCTTGAGCTTTTTCACGGCTTCACCTTAGCTGCGATCGTATCGGGCCGCCCGCGATCGAAAATCTCGTTCGCCCACAGTATGACGACGAGTTCGTCGTCGCCGATATTGGTCACGTTATGCGCCCAGCCCGGAATGGTCTCGACGATGGTAGCCTCGCCGCCGCGGGTGACGAGTTCGAACGTCTCGCCGGTGACGATCTGACGGAATCCGAAGCTGGCCGTTCCCTTGATGACGAGAAACTTCTCCGTCTTCGAATGGTGGTAGTGCTCGCCGCGCGTGATCCCCGGATGCGCGGTGAAATAGGAGAACTGCCCGCTGTCGCGCGTCTTCAGCATCTCCACGAAACTGCCGCGCGGATCGCTGTGGACCGGCACCGTGTAGGTGAAGGCGGCAGGTTCGAGGAAGCTCAGATAGGTCGCATGGAGAGCGCGGACGAGGCCGGTGCCGACGGGCGGCGTCGTCAGGTTCTCCCGGCTCTCCGGAAAGGACCGGATCAGGTCGGCGATCGCGCCGACCGTCGTGTCGTAGACCGGTTCGACTTCTGCAATTCCGCCGGGGACCTCGGGATCGCGGGCGAGAGCCAGGAACGTCTCGACGACGTCGTCGACATAGACGAGCCGTAGCGGTGCGGCGGGATCGTTGACGGTGATCGGCAGACCGCGCGCGACGTTGTGGCAGAAGGTGGCGACGGCCGAATTGTAGTTCGGGCGCGACCATTTGCCGAAAACATTGGGGAGCCGGAAGACATGGATCTTCGCGCCCGTGCCCGCACCATAGGCTTCGACGATCTCCTCGGCGCGCCGTTTGCTTGCCCCGTAGGGATTTTCGAGCGCAGCCTGCGTCGAAGAGGAGAGGACGAGGCGCGGCGACGTCGGAAGGGCTGCAAGCGCGTCGCACAGCTCTTCGGTGAAATCGGCATTGCCCGTTGCGAACTCGGCCGGGTCGCTAGGCCGGTTGACGCCGGCGAGATGGAAAACGAGGTCAACGCCGGCGAGCCGGTCGGAGAGCCCGCTGCGCGGTGTGTCGCGTGTGATCCGTACGATGTCGGCATGGCTCGCCTCGGCGAGACGGACCGCCAGATTGCGTCCGATAAAGCCGTCCGCGCCGGTGATCGCGATCGTCATGGCGTCAGTCCTCCGGACCGGCGGGCTCGCCGCTGACGGCGCGGCGCACATAGTCGACCTTCATCAGGAGCGCCTTCATGCCCTCGACGTCAAGGCGCTCGGTGTTGTGGGAGTTATAGTCTTCCGTGCGGTTGAGCCGCTTTTCGCCCTCTTCGACGAACTTGGAGTAGTTGAGGTCGCGCGCGTCTGCGGGAACGCGGAAATAGCCGCCCTCGTCGACGGCCGTCGCCAGCTCCTCGCGGCTGAGCAGCGCCTCGAACAGCTTTTCGCCGTGGCGCGTGCCGATCTCGCGGACAGGATGGTCGCTCTTTCCGAGCACCAACCTGACCGCCTCGGCCAGTACGGCGACGGTCGCCGCCGGCGCCTTCTGAACGAAGATGTCGCCGTTGCGCCCGTTTTGGAAGGCGTAGAGGACCAGTTCGACTGCGTCTTCCAGCGTCATCATGAAACGCGTCATCGCCGGGTCGGTCAGCGTAATCGGATCGCCGGCGGCGATCTGGTCGACGAAGAGCGGGATGACCGAGCCGCGCGAGGCCATGACGTTGCCGTAGCGCGTGCCGCAGATGACGGTGCGGGCGGGATCGAGATTGCGCGAGGCGGCGACCATGACCTTCTCCATTAAAGCCTTGGAGATGCCCATGGCGTTGATGGGGTAGACGGCCTTGTCCGTCGACAGGCACACGACGCGCTTCAGGCCCGAGGCGATCGCGGCTTCCAGCACGTTCTCCGTGCCGAGCACATTGGTGCGCACGGCCTCCATCGGATGGAACTCGCAGGACGGCACCTGCTTGAGCGCGGCGGCATGGAAGCAATAGTCGACGCCGCGCATGGCGCGCTCGACGCTGTGGCGGTCGCGCACGTCGCCGAGGTAGAATTTGAGCTTCGCATTGTCGAAATGCTTGCGCATGTCGTCCTGCTTCTTCTCGTCACGGCTGAATACCCGGATTTCCGCGATGTCCGTGTCGAGGAACCGGCGCACGGTCGCGCGACCGAACGAGCCGGTCCCACCGGTGATCAGCAAAACTTTACCTGAGAACATGAAGCGACCTTCTTGCTGTTAGTGGCTACTACGCGGGGGCGCGGGAAGAATCAAGGTGCGCACGGCGTGTTCGCTGCGAAGAATGGCTTCCTTAAGAAACCGAAAAATTCTAGAAGCGGCTGGATTGGAGACTGACCCGCTTGAAATGTATTGCCCTTATCACCGCGCGCGGTGGCTCCAAGCGCCTGCCGGGCAAGAACGTCATGCCCTTTGCCGGCCGCCCACTCATTCACTGGAGCTGCGAGGCCGCAGGCGTCGCGAGCGCGGTGCGCCGCACAATCGTTTCTACCGACAGCGCCGAAATTGCCGCCGCTGCCCGGGTTGCTGGCGCAGAAGTGCCCTTTATGCGGCCTGCTGAGCTTTCAGGCGACACCTCCTCGCATTATGACGTAGTCGCCCATGCGCTCGACTGGATCGAAGCTGACGAGGGTGCGTTGCCGGACTTTCTGTGCCTGCTGCAGCCGACCTCGCCGTTACGTACTGGCGCTGACATCGACGGCACCGCAGCGCTGGTCACTGACCGAGGCGGCGACAGTGCGTTCTCCGTCTCGCCAGTCGCGATCCATCCAGAACTCATGTACCGGCTTGCCGATGACGGCAGCGCGCGCCATTTCCTACCGCCTGTCGGGGGTTATCGCCGCGGGCAGGACATGGAACCGCTCTTCCATGTCAACGGCGCAGTCTACGTGATCCGACCAAAGAGCTTTCGTGAGCGCCGCGCGGTCATGTCCCCGGACGCTTTTGGCTACGTAATGCCACCGCACCGCAGTGTTGACATCGACGACGAGACGGATTTCGTCTGGGCCGAGGCGCTAATGCTGCGATTTCAGTCCGCGCGGATCGCGCAGAGCATTCCTAATCTTGGACCGATGAAATGAAGCAACCTCTCCACCAGATCGCGACCGGCCGCGCCGGCTCGCTTTTCGAGTCCGATATTGCACAATCAGAAGACGCGCTGCGCGCAGCCATCACGGGAAAGCGCGTGCTGGCGATCGGCGGCGCGGGCTCGATCGGTTCATCCACAGTGTTGCAGATCGCGATGCGGCAGCCCGACACGCTCCACGTCGTCGACCAGAACGAGAACGGCCTTGCTGAGCTCGTGCGGCGATTACGCTCCCAGCCCGACATCTGGTCAGTTCGCGACTTCCAGACCCTGCCGCTCGACTACGGCTCGGCGGCAATGCGCCATCTTCTGGCGTCGCAGACTCCCTACGACCTCGTGCTGAACTTCGCCGCGCTGAAGCATGTGCGGTCTGAAAAGGACCCCTTTTCGACGCTGCAGATGTTCGACACGAACCTTCTGAAGCAGGAACGCTTTATGGGCTGGCTGGCTGGCACCGGCTTTGCCGGGCGCTTCTTCACCGTTTCGACCGACAAGGCGGCCAACCCCTCCTCGATGATGGGCGCGTCGAAGCGCGCGATGGAGCACGTTCTATTCAATTCCTCCGCGGCGGCAGCGCTGCCGGGCATCAAGACCTCAGCGCGCTTTGCAAACGTGGCATTTTCTAATGGGTCGCTGCTTCAGGGGTTTGAGAACCGTCTCGCCCGCATCGAGCCGTTGGCCGCGCCGCGCGACACCCGTCGCTACTTCGTCTCGCTGCAAGAGTCCGGCGAATTGTGCGTGCTTGCGGCCGCGCTGGCGCCGGACCACACCATCGTCATTCCCCGTCTCGATCCTGAAAAGCACCTCGTGACGTTACAAGAGATCGCCGAAAGTTTCCTGCGCCATCATGGCTATGAACCGGCGCACTACGCGGACGAGCGCGAAGCCTGCGCAGCCGCACGTATCGAGGCACAACGCGGTTTCTGGCCATTGATTCTGACGGTGCTCGATACATCAGGCGAAAAGCCGTACGAGGAATTCATGACGGACCGAGAGCGGTCGCGCGAGATGGGACTTCCAAACCTTCGCGTTGTTGACTATTTGGCAGCCGACCGTGTGGCAATCGAGGCAATGCTGCGCGAGACAGAAATGCTTGTGAATGACGTTTCGGCAGGTGTCTTGAGCAAGGATAGACTGAAGGCGTTGTTGGCGCTGGTCGAACCCGGCTTTTTGACAACGCATAAGGATGCCGCGGCGAACCTAGATCAGAGACTTTAGGGATGTCAGCGTTGGCGGGCACTCGAGGAATACACAACTGATCTCATTATCCTACTCCCTGCTATGGAGGAGAGAATTAGCAGGGTGTTGAAGGAGTCAGTTGACTGGCAAACAAAGCCTGAGTGATCGGCCTTATGGATGAAGAAATGGCCAACGAAAGCAGAGCTTAGCATCTTTGCTCAAACGCTTGGTGAACAACGTCCTTGTGGTGGGTGCTCGACGCAAGCGAGGCGTTCGACCGTTTCTGGCCATGAAAGTCGCATCCGGTTGCGTGCACCATTGTTCCTGGGAGGCTACATTGCGCCGGGAAAGCCAGTCAGTCTGATTAGCCCCTAGATTTGTAGACGCCTTCCTTCCTAATTTTGAGGCAAGGAGGCCTTTATGGGCAAAGCCAGTTTTACAGATGAGTTCAAGCGCGACGCGGTGCGTCAGATCACCGAGCGGGGCTATCCCGTGGCGGAGGTATCGCAGCGTCTTGGCGTGAGTGCGCATTCGCTTCACGGGTGGCGGAAGAAGTATGCCGGGGCGATCAACAAGGGCGATGAACAGTCCGAGGAGATCCGGCGGCTCAAGCGCGAACTGGTGCGGGTCACCGAGGAGCGCGACATCCCAAAAAAAGCGGCCGCGTACTTCGCCAAGGATGCAAAGTGAGGTACGCGTTTGTCGCCGAGCATCGCGAGCAGTTTTCGGTGCGCACCATGTGTCGGTGCCTGCGCATCCATCCCAGCGGCTTTTATGCGTGGCTCAAGAACCCATTGAGCAAACGGGCCCAGCAAGACATCCGCCAGACGCGGCTGATCGAGGAAGCCTGGAAGCAGAGCGGCAAGGTCTATGGCTACCGCAAGCTGCATGACGATCTGCTGGACCAGGGCGAGACCAGTTGTGCCAACCGTATTGCCCGATTAACTAGGCTGGCCGGGATCAAGGCCCAGATCGGCTACCGGCGCCGGCCTGGCAGCTATGGCGGCAAGCCATCGGTGGTGGTCGACAACACCCTGGCCCGGCAGTTCGACGTCGATGCGCCGGACACCGCCTGGGTGACCGATATCACTTATATCAAAACCATGGAGGGCTTTGCCTATCTTGCCGTGGTCATTGACCTGTTCTCGCGTCGTGTCATCGGTTGGTCACTGCAGAGCCGGCAGACCAGCGAGGTCGTTCTGCAGGCTCTTCACATGGCGGTCTGGCGCCGCAAGCCGCAGAACACGGTGCTGGTCCACTCTGACCAGGGCTCCCAGTTCACCAGCATGGACTGGGCCAGCTTCCTGCGGCACCACAATCTGGTTCACTCCATGAGCCGGCGCGGCAACTGCCACGACAACGCCGTGGTCGAAAGCTTCTTCAACTTGCTCAAGCGCGAGCGGATCAGGCGACGGACCTATCGAACTCGGGACGAAGCCAGGCAGGATGTGTTCGATTACATCGAGATGTTCTACAACCCGACCCGCAAGCACGTCCGCAACGGAATGCTATCGCCCGTCGAGTTCGAACGACGACACCAAACCTAACCCGAAGGTGTCTACAGAACGCGGGGCTATTCAATCTGTGCCGCAAGCATGGCGTAAGCAGCGCCAGCATTTACAAGTGGAAGGCTAAGTATGGCGGGATGGACGTCAGCGAGGCCAAAAGGCTGAAGGCCCTTGAGGACGAGAACACGCGCCTCAAGAAGCTGCTGGCCGACAGCATGCTCGACAATCCCGCCTTGAAAGATCTTCTAGGAAAAAATGGTAGCGCCCGCCGTGGAGCGGGAGGCTGTCGCTCATCTCCAGAGCAAGTATGGAATGAGCGAACGGCGGGCGTGCCGAGTGCTGGGGTGTTGCCGGATGACGATGCGCTACCAAGCGCTTCGCACCGATGATGTGGCGTTGCGCGAGCGGATGAAGGCTATCGCTCATGAGCGTCGCAGGTTCGGCTATCGACGGCTGCATGTGTTGCTCCGGCGGGAAGGCTATGAGGTCAACCACAAGCGGCTCTTCCGCATTTATCGCGAGGAGAAGCTGACAGTTCGTCGCCGCGGTGGCCGTAAACGTGCCATGGGCACCAGATCGCCCATACTGATATCGGTGGCGCCAAACGAGCGCTGGTCCCTCGACTTCGTCTCCGATCAGCTTACCGACGGCCGGCGCTTCCGGGTGCTGACCGTGGTTGATGACTGCACCCGCGAGTGCCTCGCCTTGGTGGTGGACACATCTCTGTCGGGGCTCAGGGTCGCCCGCGAACTGGAGACGCTCATCACTAGCCGTGGCCGGCCAAAGATGATCGTCAGCGATAATGGGACGGAGTTCACCTCCAACGCGATCCTGGGCTTTGCGGATCGCAACCACATTGACTGGCACTATATCGCGCCCGGCAAGCCTATGCAGAACGCCTTCATCGAAAGCTTCAATGGTCGGCTCAGGGACGAACTCCTGAACGAGACGCTCTTCCCCTCGCTCTCCTATGCCAGGGCTGCGGTTGCAGGCTGGCGCACGGACTACAACCTCAACCGACCTCACTCGCGGCTCAGTTGGATGACCCCAAACGAGTACACCAACACCTTCAACCCGCGCCGGGACCTACCGCTGCGCTCAATTGCAGGCTCCGCGGCAGCACCCGTCGCTCACCCCGGCCAGATCGGCCATGACAATCGCCAGAGTCTTCATCACGCTGGATAGAAGTTGGGGGCAACGTCACCAGCTAGATGCAGAGTGGTCAGCATTCCCATTACGAATGCTTCTTCGTCCGGTCTCCTTGGCCGCCGCCGCGGGCCGTGGAAAGGATGATGTTGATGTCCAGGAGTAGAGACTGAAGCCGGAGGTACTTTTCATCCCAAATGGCGAGCCGCTCTGGCTCGCTCATGTCAACTCCTTGAACCTGCGAGTATCCGCTGATGCCGGGCTTGACCTCCAGAACACCACGACGCGCACGCTCTGCTATAAGCACGGTTTGCGACGGCAAGCAGGGCCGTGGACCAATCAGGCTCACCTGATTCAATAGGATATTGAAGATCTGAGGTAGCTCATCCAGCTTTGATGACCTCAGGAAGCGGCCGATAGGGGTAACGGCGTTTTGGGGGGCATCATGCGTCCCTACGTTAGGCGTGCCCTGATGCATTGTCCGAAACTTATAGCAGGTGAACATTCTGCCTCCTCGCCCGACACGCACTTGAGCAAAGATTGCCGGTCCCTTGGACTGCAGGGCGATCGCTACCCACAAGGCGACGAGTAACCACCACAAGCAAACCAAAACTCCGACTGCAAATGTTAAGTCAATCACTCGTTTGCCGAGATGATAATAGGGGTTTCGCTGTTGCCCCTCGCTCACGATGCGATCGTCAGGGTCCTCGAACGACAATATACTTAGTACCTGGTCTGCTATCGTAGCCACACGAACCGTCGGCTTCAAGGCCGAGACGGCCATGAGAGCATGCAACCTCAGGCCAGGGGGGAGGTTGTTCAACGCTGAGAGTTTCCCGCTTAGTTCGCTGCTGATCACCGCGGGTAAAAAGAAATTGGTTACTGCAAGGCTTGGTATGCGTCCGAGTTTCTCGACTGCTTCGCGCTTAGTCCGAGCATACTTGGATTGGTTCTTCTCATCCAGCGCGTGTGTGCTGGAGACGTTTATCATTCGGCCCACCTGAGCGCTCTTAGCGGCTTCGGCCACCTGCATCGCCAAACCGACATTTATGCGTTCGAATTCGGAGAGGGGCGCATCCACATCATTGTTGAGAACGGCGAGATGAACAACGAGGTGGGCGCCTGTAGCTGATGATTGCAATTCCTCGTATGTGCAAGCTCTACGGCCCGGAAAAATGCTCCGCAACTTCGCGACGTTTCGGCCTACCACAATGACCAGCGCACCCCGTGACTCAAGGTGAGGCACTAGCTGTTGTCCCAATCTGCCGGTGGCTCCGGTAACCATTATTACTGGTTTTGCGTTTCGATCCGATGAATCCATTTAGTGCGACATCTCGCCCGCTTCGCGATCCGCTATGAGGCTGAAAAGAAGAGCGCGTGCTGCTTTCTCGTCCTCGATTGAAAGCGCTATGCGGAGTTCGTCAAGGCGAGGCCCTAACTTAACAGGTTGTGCTAGCTGTCCAACACCGCGCAGAATCTTCAAATGACGGGTGGGCACCGCGCTGCTTGAGTCATAGAACAGTTCCTCAAACATCTTTTCTCCGGGCCGCTTGCCGACGGCTACGATTTCAATGTCCCCCTTAGGGTTGTCTTCTGACCGCACGGTCAGGCCAGCTAGCCTCACCATATTCTCCGCTAATTCCGATATGAGGATCGGCTCACCCATATCGAGTAGGAACACATCTCCGCCTCCCGACAATGCGCCAGCTTGGACGATCAATTCAGCGGCCTCCTGAATCGACATGAAATAGCGCGTCATCGCTCGGTCGGTCAGGGTAAGCGGTCCACCCATCGCGATCTGCTTCTTGAACAGAGGAACGACAGAACCATTCGAACCAAGAACATTACCAAACCGTACGGCGCAGAAGCGCTGTTTCGACTGCTGCTCCACAGCCTGAGCAGCCTTTTCGCGCACGATTAGCTCAGCCCACCGTTTAGTCGCACCCATCACGTTGGTGGGGCGGACAGCCTTATCGGTTGAAATTAACACGAAGTCCTTCACCCCGTGCTCGAACGCCGCATCAGCGACAATTTTGGTGCCGAACACATTGTTATAAATGCCCTCTAATGCGTTGGCCTCCACCAAGGGAACATGCTTATGGGCCGCCGCGTGAAAAACGACCTGAACGCCATGCTCCTTGATAGCACCAATAACCCGCTGCGCATTGGTGACTGAGCCAAGCACCGGTACTGCCGAGACGTCCTTTGCCGCCGCTAGCTCCATCTCGATATTGTAGAGGGCGAACTCGTTCGCCTCGAAAAGCACCAGCTTTTGCGGTCGCCACTGTGCGATCTTTCTGCACAACTCGGATCCAATCGAACCACCTGCGCCCGTCACCATGATGATTCGCCCGACGATCATCTCGCGGATGAGATCGGGATCGGGCGGTATAGAAGATCTCCCCAGGAGTTCGTCTATCTCGATTTCACGGATTTGGCTGACGAGATATTTTCCGGTGACGAGATCCGTTATGGCAGGCAAGGACTCGACTTTTACGCCGTGGTGGCTGACTTCGTGAACGATTTCTTTTCTACGCGTTAGGGAAAGGGAGGGAATTGACAAGATCACTTGCTTGACGCCGAAATCGCGCACGAGACTTGGTAGGTGTGAAGGCGCGAACACCTTGATTCCGACCACTTCGCGGCGATGCAAGGTCTGATCATCATCAAGGAACCCGGCGATAAAATGACTGTTCCTCAGGGAGCTTGCCAGCTGGCTTCCCGCCTCTCCCGCGCCATAAATAACGACCACAGGACGCTGGAGCAGAGCTTTTCGGCTGGACGGCCAAAAGAGCCATTTGGCGGCAAGGCGACTACCCGTAATGCCCAGCGTTCCAAAAGCCCAATAGACGATCGGAACAGACCGTGGAACAAATCCACGGCCAGTCATTGCCGTGAGAAATGCCAGCAGCACCCATAGAATAGCGGCTAAAGCCATTGCCTGCACGATTGTCCAGATCGCGCGCTCCGGGAGATACCGCACCACGGCACGGTAGAGGCCCATGCGCACGAAAACTGGAACAGCGACTAGTGGGGCCGAGAAGACGATCGCCCACTCATCGATGGAATTCGGCAGCTCCCAACGATCATACCTGAGCGAGAAGGCGGCCCAAAGAACAAACGCCAAGGCAGCGAAGTCAAAACCGACGAGGATGACTCGTTTCCACGTGCGCGGCAGGGACAGGACACGCTTGCGTAAGGCAGAGAGCATAGGGACCAGCCAGAAATCAGCGATGGAACGGTGCAGTTGCCGTTCCACGAAACGCTTTGACGGTCAAGTATGGTCAAGTGAACTTATGCATCAATCCGTTCCGAATATGGAAGGCCTACGTCCGCTGCCTGTGCGTACAAACCGACTTTAATGAATGTCGAAAAGCTGGTGATAAGTCTCATCATTATGTTAAATGCTGTGTTAGGGTCACACGATTGGATCCACGTCGGCTCTGTGAGATAGCCAGGTAGACGCAACATGGCGATGACACGGTTCATGAGCCGGGCCATAATTGGCAGCTTTCCTATTTATTGGCAGCTTTCCTATTCAATTTTGAATCTGACCATAGCGTGTTCCTGAACTGACTCTATCTGCTCCCGCTTCTTGCAAGTTCCGGTCTAGCGGGACCCGTCGGGGTCGCAGCCAGCTAGGATCAATTACGAACCCACTGCGGCGGGCAGACTTATAGCATTGGTCAGAATCCCCGCCGGTCGGGAGTGACGGTGTGGCGGTATCGAGGGCGGGCGGCGCCGACGACGAGTTCGGGACGCTGCGGGCGCTGGTGTACCATATGTCTAAGCGTTCCGGCCTCACTGTTGGCAATCGTGCTCGTTTTGGCCGGGACTTCCTCAGAACCGATCAGCCAGTGTGTAGACACCCGGATCGCTGGAAGTAGTTCTTTGTGGAGGGCCGATCGGCGATACTCCTCGAGTGGCGGGCACCCCGGGTAAGGGCTTGCGTGTCGCGCGAGCTTGAATAAGGTACGCGAAGGGTGACCGGAACATGGCGGGCGTTTCTTGGGAACGTGCGCAAGAGGGGGACTAACGAACTTGCCGCCCCTCGCTCGGGGATGTGCGCGGACTGCCGCACTTTCGGCCATTTTGCTCGAACATGTGCACGAGTGAATAGAAAGAAGCACAGCTTCGCCCACGCGACGTGCCATGCCAACGAAAGGCGGGTGGTGGCCCTTATTAGGACTAGAGAGGCTAAGGCTAGCCGATTGTTAGCGTAGGACTTCTCACCATGCATTTGCGGAGACCCTTGTGGAAAACCAGGTAGACGGCGAGATTCGCCTCCTCGATATCGCTGTTGTAGTTGCCGAAAACTGGCTGCTGTTAATCCTCGTTCCACTGCTCGCTGGTGTAATTAGCTTCGGGGTCATCTCTACAACTACCCCGAGAGTTTATGAGACCGAAGCGCTGCTTGCCATTGATGAACGCGAAGCGGCCTTGGTGCGGGCCGCTCCTGTGCTCGACAAGGCAATAGCTGACAGCTCCTCCTTCGCTGGCTATACTGGTTCGTTGAGCGAGGCGCGTCGGGAGTTGCTGCAGAACAGCCTTACAGTCTCTAAAGAGGCCGATTCGGAGTTCTACCGTCTTCGTGTGCGCGGCTACGATCCGCTCAATGCCGAGGAGCTGCTCGGTGCTATCATAGACGCTTTGATTTCGAACTCTGTCCCCGACTCGGTTCAACTCGATCGTATCAATCGGGAGATCGAACAAGCTTCGGCGTCTCTGGAAGAGCTGGAGACTGGTCTTGCCAAGGTTAATTCAATTCTAGCAAATACAGATGAGGTTATAGGGATCAGTAACGGGGAACTCGGGGCTTCCATTGTCGCGATCGTTTCCAGTATTGAGCATCGCCGCGCTGAACTCTTCCGTCTTGAGCTGGCAATCAATGGAACTGTGCAGCCTGAGGATGTAGTACAACCACCGACCGAACCGGTCGCCACTTCGCGAGGTCTTTTATTGCCGGTACTTGCAGTGGTTCTCGGCGTTGGATTTTTCTTGCTGATCCTTGCATTCCTCCGGGAGGGCCTTCGGAAGGCGAGCGCCGACCCTGCACAAGTTGCCAAGGTGAACCGCATTCGCAGCGCTTTCTGGCTAAAACCGCTCGCGGAATAGTATCTGTCCATACCTTCAAGGACGCTTTGGAAAATATTGCTCCATATGCGCGGCGTGCGCCCGATGGTCTAGTTAAATCGATGCCGAGAATGCGGCTTACCGGTAGTTGCTGGCATTTACGGAGGTTTAGAACCAGTATCCAACCAGTGGCCGCCGCCGCTGCGCCGCAGAGCGGCGCGTCTCCTGGACCGGCGGTTTCGGTAGCAGGTAAGAACAAAAGGAAACTTAGTTGCCTGCGCGTGCCGCTGTTGCGCTCCATAACGCTTAAGCATCATACCAGCATCCAAGTGCCGAAAGGACAACAAAACGATGCTGAAGGAAATTGACCCAGCAACGGCCTGAAAGAGTTAAGGAATGATCGATAACGCCTGTGAGCGAAACGGCATTTTCATCTCGCTCATAGGGTCCCAGAGGCAACCATTTGTAGCAACAGACCGCGCCAAGCTGCAGAGGCGGGATGGGGCGCGACAAAGTTCGGTGATCAATGGCGATGATGCACAGCCAAAGCTTCGGCCACACCTTGGTGCGGTAGTATGAGGCACTTGCCCAAGCCGTGACGATGAACTAAGTTCACCGGACTAAGTACACAGGTATTAGATGCGGACCGTCAATATCCACGAGGCCAAAACTCATTTATCCCGCTTGATCGAACAGGCCGCCAAGGGTGAGCCATTCGTCATTGCGAAGGCAGGCAAGCCGATGGTCAAGGTTGTTCCGCTTGACCACCCATCTGCTGACAGGCAGCGGCGCATCGGCTTCATGAAGGACAAGTTCAGCGTACCTGAGGATTTCGATCAAATGGGAGCAGCGGAGATCGATCTGCTGTTCGGCTCCCGGGAATGAAGATACTGCTCGACACCCATCTTCTTCTCTGGGCGGCAGGTGATCCGGATCGCTTGCCTGCTGCAACGCGCATGGTACTCGAAGATGACGGCATCACCCCGGTCTTCAGCGCCGCCAGCATCTGGGAGGTTGCGATCAAGCGCGGCCTGGGCCGTGAAGATTTCCGGGTTGAGCCGCGATTGTTGCGGCGTGGGCTGCTGGAGAACGGCTATGTCGAGTTGGGGATTGCCAGCGAACATGCAGCCGCGGTCATGGATCTTCCCCCGATCCACAAGGATCCATTTGACCGTATGCTGATTGCACAGGCCATGGTTTCCGGCATCGAATTGATGACGGCAGATGCCATCGTTGCTCGTTACCCTGGTCCTGTTCGCCTTGTTTGATGAGCGCTGACGCTGCTGCCGGGACCCTGAAGCCTTTCCCGTTTGATCCTGGAAACTGCGCATAGCGCACCGGGAAACACCTCAGAAGCTCGGGATGATCGATAACGCTGCTGAGCGAATCTCAGCCACGCTGATGTCGCCGACAGGATCCTGAGCGAACATTTTTCGCGAACTGCCACGTAAGGCTGGAGGGCGGAATCGCACGCGTTTGCACCCTGTTCGACCGGTACTGACGTTGACTGCCTTGCTCCCGCTCCATGAGGGATGGAGCTAATGACACTGCGCTCGGCGTTTGCTGGTCCTTCTAAAAAAGCCCCAGCCTGTGCATGGCTGAGGCTTTCTGACTACGGTGCGCGCACACGGTACTTATCGCGCCTGACTAACTTGCCGAAAGCCACTGAACGCGAGGTTAATTACCCACGAAGGACATGAGTTCAGGTTAGGTCACGGCCGACTCGGCCCGGAGTTCAAGCCGGGTCCTCACGATCTTATTCAAATGGGCCACGTCCTCGCGCTCCTCCGGGGGGAGGTGCTCAACGACTTCTTCGAGCACAGCCGCTGCCTGGTGAGCCTGGTCATATGTAACCGGCTTAGCATCCGGCGCAGTTCGGCCACGTCGCTGCAAGTCCCACGTGCGTATCAGCATCCGCTCCGCGTCAGCCATCTCGTGAGCGACCTCAGGTGGCATGTTCTTGATAATCGACATTCAGCACCTCATAGATCGGCCACGTTTCTGCGTGCCAGCCATACGGGTTACCACGGTCCAGCTGACACGAAGCTGACCTCGCTCTTGGGAATGTCTCAACCACACGTCACCGGAGGCCCCTATTGCTTATGAACGCAACTTTGACTGCCACTTTGCGGCAACAAAAATTTTGGTCGGGGGGCGGCTGACACTTCTCACTCAGGAAGCTCGCGGAGCATGCCCGATGTTTCCACCATCTCGATACGATTTGTCGTGAGCTTGCCGATTTCTTATAAGGGCCCCAGTCTCCATCGGCCCGAGATCATGTCGCGATTGCCACCCTTGTCGAGCATCGCCGTATTTAACGCCCTGCGTTCGCGCTATATTGCAGCGCGGCTGCATATTAGAGGCAGGCCTGGTGATGGATGCCGCCCGATGTTCGCCTACGCCAGCTGGTGGCGAGCCATGTTCTGCCACGCCCGGATTTGCTTCGCCTTCCGCTGTGGTCGCAAGCGGTGATCGCAGAACACTCGAGCGACCCCCTGTCGAGCATGGTCCAGGTCTGAGGTGGCAAAGCGGGCGTATCGTGAAAGGGGCTGCTGCAAGACCAGCCGACCCGATTCAAACCTTTCGGCACAGAGGCAGTCATCCTAAGAGCGGACTTCTTTGAGCTCGGATGTCACCCGCAGAGGTCGGGACAGCATAGCTGAACTACGTGTCGATCAGGGTCTTGAGGGCATGGGTCCAGCTTAGCTGCCAAACTAAGCATCGTGATCCGCATCGCGGACGAAGAGCTCTGGAACCCAGCTTGGTGCAAGTTGATGGAGCTGGTGGCTTAGCGTCACAACTTCATTCCGCGGCGCTCAAACAGCGTCTTGAACAACGGGTAGCAGGTGCCGGCCAAAACGGCGCCGCAGATCATCCAGCCAAGCAAGCCGCTGATGACCTCTTCGTAAATGAGACCGACGGCAATGCAGCCGACAAGCGCTAGTGCGATCTTCCAGATCATGTCTTTGGTCGTGAAAACCGATAGGCGGTTGGTCAGTCGACTATTCCAGTTCGTCCTGTCCACCAATGCTAGACGATGTGCTCTCCAACCGCTTGAGCAAGTTCACGATCTCTCGCTCACCTGTAAGGGCGTCGCGGACATGCTTCGCCAAGTCGTCTCTCAGATGTGGTGGGTCGGTAAAGAACGTTGAGCTGGAAAACAGACCAAGTTCGTATTCGAGGCGATCAACATGCGCTTCATGCCTCTGGAGCATGTGGTCTTTGGTGGGCATATGAATTCTGACTACTACGAAGGACCCAGCAGCTCATAGGAGCGAATTTACCTATCCAGCAAGGCCGTTCGAGCGCCTTCTGCTGCTCTGCGGATAAAAGCGGCGCGACGTTCGTCTTCGTCGGCGGCCCACATAGGATGGACTGCCTGTTCCTTGATGATCGGATACATTGTGGATTGCGTGTTTCGAAGCTGCAAGCTGGTCATGGTTGAGCGGTTCTCGTGCTTGAACCGTGCCCGGCTGTGGTTACCATCTCGTTATCGAGCTGATCACTTCTTAACATGGTCAGGGTAATGAATGGGTCACGTTCGGCAGCATAAGGATTGCGGAAGAGCGATAATAATCAGCATCCAAATGATCTGCCGTCGCCGTATCTTCCGCGCCTGAATGTTCATGCCATTGTCTCCTGGCGCACGCTGCTCACGTTTGAAACAGGTGCGACTGCAGTTACTTCGCCATTGGTCAGCAGTTAAGGTTACCCATGGCAGTGCAGGTCACTAAGCCGCGGCTGACCAACCTTGCGGTAGCCTAGCTCAATTGGGGCTGCATCATCGCAAGCGTAGTCGTTGGTCCGACCGGGTAATCGAACCTTCGCGTGGAGCGTGTCACCGACGGAACGCGTTAAGTGCTGAGCCGAGAAAGGCCGCACATGATCGACTGGTCGCCGGATCCTTACATCGTTCTGTTGACCGGGGCAGGCGTCCTCATTGCCTTGGTTGCCTGGTTGCCGCTTGCCCTCAGGCGACTACCCATCTCCTTGCCGATCGTCTGCATCGCTATTGGCGGGCTCCTCTTCGGCACGCGGTACACCGGCATTGATCCGTCACCCAGTGCTCATCCGTATGTCACCGAGCGACTAACCGAATTCGTCGTCATCATCGCTCTGATGGGTGCGGGCCTCAAGATCGACCGCGTCTTCTCCTTCAAGTATTGGGGCATGGCGTGGCGGCTACTGCTGGTGACGATGCCGCTGAGTATCGTTGCCATCATTTGTGTGGCTCACTGGGTTCTTGGCTTTGGTGCCGTGGCGGCGCTGCTTCTTGCTGCCAGCCTCGCCCCGACCGATCCCGTGCTCGCTGCCGATGTCCAGGTGGGTGGACCAACAGAGGGTGGTGAGGACACGGTTCGTTTTGCCCTGACATCGGAAGCAGGCTTAAACGATGGCTTTGCCTTTCCATTCGTTCACTTGGCAATTGCCATCAGCCTTGCTTCAACCACGGGGCAGGACTGGTTTCTTGAATGGATCACTTACAATGTCATCTGGGAGATCGTCGCCGGCATAGGTTGCGGCTGGCTCATTGGTCGGTTGTTTGGTTGGCTGACGTTCAAGATGCCCGGTGATACTTTGGCGAAAACCGGTGATGGTCTAATCGCCATAGCTGCGACCTTCATCTCCTATGGCGTTTCAGAGCTGGTCCACTGCTACGGGTTCTTCGCCGTTTTCGTCACCGCCATCACCTTGCGGAGTGCCCACCGCAATCACGAGTTCCAGCGTGACATGCACGACATCACCGAACAGGTGGAACGCATCGCCATGATGGTTCTGCTTATCGCGTTCGGTGGTTCCCTGATTACCGGTCTGCCCGCGCCGATTGGATGGGCGGAAATCCTGGCGGCTGTGCTGATCCTCTTCGTCGTGCGACCGATCACCGGCCTTATTGGCATGATCGGCGCTCCGGCTACACGAAGCGAAAAGCTCACCATCGCCTTTTTCGGCATCCGCGGCGTCGGATCATTTTATTATCTCGCCTATGGCCTGAATCACGGTCAGTTCGACAATGCCGATCAACTGTGGACGATCTTGTCCCTTGTCGTGATCATGTCGGTGGTCATGCATGGGCTAACGGTTACCCCCGTGATGCGTTGGCTCGACCGCGCCCAAGGAAGAAATCCGGACAAGGACGGTGTGCCGCCGCCGGGGCTCCAGGGTCCGGCAGATACCTAAGGTCTCGATGCAAGGCTCAGCCTCAGCATCATGCTTGCTCGGCCAAGAGGCTGCTAATTGGCTTGATAGTTGTAAGCGGACTTTTGCATCACCATGGCGTTGAGCGAAGGCGCTTGCCAGCTCCCTAAAAATCGAATCTATTGAAACCGGTTTCAGGAGCGCGAAATGGACTTCCAGGCAGAAAAGAAACTGGTGACTTCGGCCTATGCGGCAATAGGCAAGGCAACGGCTTCTTCGATCGAAAGCGTGCTGCGCGACTATGTCAGCGATGACTGGTCATGGCGCGGCATGCACCCGTTCCATGAGCAGAGCGGGGCCACGGCGGTCGCCGAGACGTTCTGGATTCCGTTTCTCTCCGCGATGACCCATGTGCAGCGGCGACAGGACATCTTCTTTGCCGGGCGCAACCAGATTGATGGTTTTCAGTCTGTCTGGACTGTGTCGATGGGTCACCTGATGGCGCTGTTCGACCAGCCGTTCCTCGGCATTCCGCCGACCAACAAGATCGTCATGCTGCGCTATGCGGAGTTCAACCGCGTCGAGAATGGCCAGATACAGGAGACCGCATTCTTCTGCGATCTGTTGCACCTGATGCACCAGGCAGGGCTGCGGCCGCTACCGCCGCAAACCGGCGCGCATCTGGTGCAGCCGGGTCCAGCGACCCATGATGGCCTGCAGTTCGGCTCGGTTCCGGAGACCGAAGGCGCAGCGACGCTGGCGCTGATCAACCGCATGATCGGCGACATCGCGGCCAATTCCAATACGCCTGAGCTAGCGGCGCCGCGGGATGCAACGCCGCAAGAGGAGCTGGCGCGCTGTTGGCACGACGACATGATCTGGTGGGGGCCGGACGGGATCGGCGCCACCTATACGATCGACCGCTATATCGAACAGCACCAGCGCCCGTTCCGCCAGAACTTGGCAAACCGCACCTTCAACGGCCACATTGCCAAACTTGCCGAAGGCAATTACGGCGGCTTTTTCGGCTGGCCCAATCTCACGCTGACGCCGACCGGCGGTTATCTCGGCCTGCCGGCCAACGGCCTTTCGACTGCCGACATGCGCGTGGTCGATATTTACCGGCGCGATGGCGACAAGCTCCGGGAGAACTGGATCTTCATCGACATCCTACATTTCCTCAACATGCAGGGGCTCGACATTCTCGGGCGCGAGACGTCCATGCGGCCTTCCCGGACCTTGTAACCGGTTTCACAATTTGCTTGCGCGATGCAAGTCGTTTCGCCTAGCCTTTTGAAACCGGTTTCAAGATGGGTTGGGGCCGTGTGATCCTTGGAGGGATAAAATGCGCCTGAAGATGTTTGCTCTGGTAGGGTTTAGCCTTTGCCTCACCGGCCAAGCCTTTGCGGAGTGCGGGATCGAAAGCGGTTTCGTTCGCATCCTCTCGAACGATTTTCCGGCGCTTCGGGCAGTGGAAGCGGCAGCCGCCGAATGCGCCAGTGACAGCGTCACCGTCACCGCCAATGCGACGACCGAACACAAGAACCTTCAAGTGCCAGCGCTGACCACCAATCCGGCCGAATATAGCGTAGCCATCGTCGCCAATGGCTCAATCGTGCCACTGCTCAACGAAGGGCTCGTGCGCCCGCTCAATGACCTGGTCGAGCAATATGGGCAAGATCTCGATCCGAGCCAGCTGATCACCATCGATGGAAACATCATGGCCGTGGCCTTCATGGCCAATGCCCAGCACCTTTATTACCGCGCCGATCTGCTCGAGGAAGCGGGTGTCGAGCCGCCGACGTCCTATGAGGAAGTTGTCGCAGCGGCGCAGGCGATCAAGGATGCCGGCCTATCCGAAATCCAGTGGGCCGGCACGTTCGGCGCTGGTTACGACCTGGGCCAGGAATTCATTAACATGTATCTGGGCATGGGCGGCGGCCTGTTCGACAGCGGCTCGGCAACGGCCTCGGTGAACAACGAGACCGGTGTCGCGGCGCTCGAACAGCTCAAGGCGCTGACACCCTTCATGATCCCCGAATACCTTTCGACCGATGCCAATACGGTGCAGGCGGACTGGGAAGCGGGCAGGACGGCGATGATGGTGCTATGGGGCTCGCGCGCCGCGGGCATCCTCAATGACACTGGCGCAGCAGAGGGCCTGGTCGAAAACACGCGCCTTGCGGCGGCACCCACGGCGGGCGGCACGGCGCCGGCAACGACCCTGTTCTGGGACGGCTTCACCATTGCCAAGAATGTCTCGGACGAAGATGCCGAGGCGTCGTTCCGCGCCATGATGCACGCACTCTCGGCCGACATGGCCAATGCCAATGCGGAAGCGGCGACCTGGCTCATTCCCGGCGCGACGGAGACAGACGCCTCGATCGGCACCAAGGCTTCAGCCAATGCCGGCGCCGTCGCCTATCCCATGCTGCCGCAGATGAGCCTTTTGCACACCGCGCTCGGTGCCGAACTGCCGCAATTTTTCCAGGGCAGCAAAAGCGCGGAAGAAGCGCTGGCCGATGCGGAAGCCGCCTATACAGCCGCTGCACGACAGGCCGGTTATCTGCAATAATTCTTCGATCATCGGCGTTCGCCCTAGAGTCGGGGCGGACGCGACATTCATTGCGGAGTGCCGGCATTTTAGTCGGTCAGGAGCGCCACTATGGCAAATTACAAGGTGACCGCAGCTCAGGTCGCCGCCCATGCCGGCGTCAGTAAAGCGGCTGTGTCGCGGGTGTTCAATCCGGGCCGATCGGTGTCGCCCATGCTGGCGGACAAGGTCACCCGCGCTGCCGAGGAACTGGGTTACAGCCCCAATCTTCTGGCGCGCTCCCTAAGCCTTGGCAGGACACGGATGATCGGCCTGATCGTGCCCTATCTCTACAATCAGTACTATGCCGAGGTGCTGGAACAGATTTCCCTGGCCTTCCAGGCCGAGAACTATCGCGTCCTCGTCTTCGTCCTGCCCAAGACGGCGTCGGCCATCGAGTCCGTCGTCGAGGATCTTTTGCGCTACCGGGTCGACGGCCTGATCGTCGCCTCGGTCGTGATGTCGTCGCAGCTTGCGGAACGTTGCACCGAGGCGGGCGTGCCGATCCTTCTTTTCAACCGTGTCGAGGACCACGGCACCTTTCCCTCGGTCACTTCGGACAACCTGCGCGGTGGACGGCTGGCGGCACGGCACCTCCTGTCCCTTGGTCACCGCTGCATCGGCTATATCGCCGGCTGGGAAGACGCCTCGACCCAGCGCGACCGCGAGAGCGGCTTTCGGGAAGAACTGGGCAAGCAGGGCATCGAGCTTGCGGCGCGCGGCGTCGGCAACTTCATGCGTGAAGATGCCGAAAAAGCCGCGCTCGCCATGTTCGACACGCCCGACCGTCCTAGCGCCGTCTTTGTCGCCAATGACTTCATGGCCTTTGCGGCCATGGATGTGCTGCGCCACAAGCTGGGCCTGCACGTGCCGCACGACGTCTCGGTCATCGGCTTTGGCGACATCGCCATGTCGGCCTGGCCTTCATACGACCTCAGCACGGTTCGCCAGGCGACCGGCAAGATGGTGAGCCGCGCAGTCTCCATGCTGCTCGAAATGATCGAAGAGCAGACCGAGGTCACGACCAGCATCGTTGTGCCCAACACCCTTGTTGCCCGATCGTCGACGGGCGCTTTCGAAAAGGCCGACACATGAAGGGCTTCGAGCCGCGCTTTGCAGACTTTCCCGATTACATCCTCAAGATCACCGAGGAAATCTGGGAGCAGCGCCGCATCGGCAGCCTGCAGCAATATTACAGCGAGGACATCGTCGTTCGCACGCCGCAGGGAATTTCCACCGGCAATGCCGGCGTGATCGCCGCGACCATGCAGACCCTTTCGGAATTCCCCGACCGCGTGCTGCTGGGCGAGGATGTGATCTGGTCCGGCACGCCCGAAACGGGAATGCTGTCGTCGCACCGCATTCTGTCCACCGCGACCCATCTCGGCGACGGCGTCTTTGGGAAAGCCTCCGGCAAGAGCCTTACCTATCGCGCCATCGCCAATTGCCACGCCATCGACAACAAGATCGACGACGAATGGCTGATCCGCGACACCGGCGCCATCGTGCGCCAGACGGGGCAGGCGCCGAGAGACTTTGCCCAATCGAAACTTGATCGCGGCGAAAAGCCAAAACCTTTCGTTTCGGCCATGGATCGACCCGGCCCGGCGGCACGCGGCGGCAATGACGATGCTTTCGGCAAGCGCTACGCCGAAACCCTGACCGAGATCATGGACGCCCATTTCGACGTGATCGGCAGCCGCTATGATCGCGCGGTGGAGGCGCATTATCCGGGCGGCAGTTCAGGCCATGGCCGGTCTTTTGCCGAGCAGTTCTGGCTGGCGTTGCGCTCGAGCTTTCCTTCGGCGCACTTCACCATCCACCAATGTATCGGCCGCGCCGACCCGGGCCAGGCACCTCGTGCAGCGCTGTTCTTCGCACTGGAGGGAGCGCATGAGGGCCATGGCTATTTCGGGCCGCCGACGGGCAAGCCGATCTATGTCATGGGGGCGGCGCATGCAGAACTCGGACCCTATGGCATAAGGCGCGAATGGGTCTTGTTCGACGAAGTTGCCACTTGGCTGCAAATCTTGTCGCAAGACTGAGCGGCAAAGAATAGCGTCGGAGCAAAGGAAGACCGGGTCGCTCAACCATGTTCTTGTCCATCTTCGACATCTTCAAGATCGGCGTCGGGCCATCGAGCTCGCACACGATGGGACCAATGAGCGCGGCAGCGCGGTTTCTCGATGAACTCTTGCGCCTCGATCGGCCTCGTGCGGCGGGCGCCAAGCCGGTGGCACTGAGCGCGTCGCTTCATGGCTCGCTGGCCTTTACCGGCGTCGGGCACGGCACGGGCAGGGCGGTCATTCTCGGTCTGAGTGGCTATCGTCCCGATACGATCGACCCCGACATCATGGACAAGACGATCGCCCAAGTCGAAAGCGAGGGCATGGTGCGGCCCGAGGGTCACCCCGCCTATCGGTTCCGGCCATCGATCGATCTGGTCTTTGACCGCAAGACGCCGCTCAGCCAGCATCCCAACGGCATGCGGTTTGCCGCCTTCGACAATGCTGGGCAGGCTGTCTACCGGCAGACCTATTTTTCGATCGGCGGCGGCTTTGTCTTGAGCGAGGACGAGATGCGCGCCATGGGAGCCGCGCCGAAGGCCGATCCCGCCAATGTGCCGTTCCCCTTTCACCACGGCAAGAGCATGCTCGATATGGCGGACGCCTCCGGCCTCTCGATCGCAGAGATGAAGCGGGCGAATGAAGAAGTGTTTCGGAGCCGGGACGACCTCAATCGACGCATGGATGCCATCTGGTCGGCCATGTCCGATTGCATGGCACGCGGTCTCGACGAATGCGGCATCATGCCGGGCGGGCTTGGCGTCAAGCGGCGCGCGCCGGGGCTCTTTCGGCAATTGAGCAAGTCATCGCGGCAGAACCTGGCGGGGCCACTGAGCGGCAATGACTGGCTTTGCGCCTTCGCCATGGCGGTGAACGAGGAGAATGCCGCCGGTGGAAGGGTCGTGACCGCACCCACCAATGGTGCCGCGGGCGTGGTACCGGCCGTGCTGAAATATGTGCTCGAATTCGTATCCGGAGCGGGGCGCAAGGAGGTGCACGATTTTCTCCTTACGGCCGCGGCGATCGGCGGCATCATCAAGCACAATGCCTCCATCTCCGGCGCCGAAGTGGGCTGCCAGGGGGAGGTTGGAGCCGCCTCCGCCATGGCCGCGGCGGGGCTATGCGCCGTTATGGGCGGCACGCCTGCGCAGGTGGAAAATGCCGCCGAGATCGCCCTGGAGCATCATCTGGGCATGACCTGCGATCCGGTGGCGGGGCTGGTGCAGATCCCCTGCATCGAGCGCAACGGCTTTGGCGCCGTCAAAGCGGTGACGGCGGCTTCCTTGGCCTTGAACAGCGATGGCGCTCACATCGTCTCGCTCGATGCCTGCGTCGAAACCATGCGCCAGACGGGCCGGGACATGAGCGAGCGCTACAAGGAAACCAGCCTTGCCGGCTTGGCCGCCAATGTGACCGTCTGCTGAGCGAGCGGCCGTTACACGGTTTCTTGCCGAAGCTGCTTGGCTGGGCGCACCGACATGGCCGACCAGGTGGTGAGGACGCCTGTGGCGATGGTCGAGACGACGGCGCCCAGAATGACCAAGACGATCGTCAGGGCATTGGGCGCGAAGGCGATATCCATGACGAAGGTGAGGATCGACCAGGCGGCCGCGATGCCGAGCCCTGCGCCTATTGCCGCGGCGAGGAGGCCAAGCAGCCCGTATTCCAACAGAAAGCCCAAGATGACGTCGCGGCTGGTGGCGCCCAGGACCTTCATCACCACCGCATCGGCTTCGCGTTGCTTGCGGCCCACGGTCATGGCGCCGGCCAGGACCAGCACGCCTGAAATGACCGCAAGGCTTCCGACCAGCGCCACGGCGTTGGCGAGGTTGGAGAGGATGTCTTCGATTTGCTTGAGCGCATCGCCGACCGGCAGGAAGCTGAGCGTCGGGAAAGCGCGGCCGAGACGGGTCTCGACTGCGGGTTCGGCGCCATCGGCGACGGCGATGCTGCCCATCAGCGTCTGCGGCGCCGCTTCGATGATGCCGGGCGAAAACAGGAGGCGGAAGCTGAGACCGCCCTCGCGCCAGTCGATACCGCGGAAATTGGCGATGGTGACCTCGATCGGCCGGCCGGCAATGGCGATGCGCATAGTGTCGCCAAGGGCCAGCCCGAGCGCGTCGCGCAGCTCGGTGCTGAGCGAAACCAGGGGCGGGCCGTCATAGTCGGCTGGCCACCATTCGCCCTCGGTGACGGTCGAACCCTCGGGTACATCGCTGGCCCAGCTCAATGCGGTGTCGCCCTCGAACATATCGGCAATGTCGTCGGGCAGCGCGCCAAGATCGCCGGAGGCGGTGTCGTTGACGCTTTCGATACTGCCACGGAGCATGGCGATGGTTTCGAGCTCATCAATGTCCGGATCCGCAGCGGCGAAGGCCTGGACTGCAGGCAGCATGTCCTTGGGCATGTCGAGCAAGACGAAGGCCGGTGCGTCTTCCGCCACGGCACTGTCGATCTGTGCGCGCAGGCTCTGATCGAGAAGCGTGATCATGAGCAGGAGTGCCAGGCCCAGTCCCAGCGACAGCACGACCACGGGCGCTGCGGAGCCGGGGCGATGAATGGCCCGGATTGCCTGTTGCAGCTTGGCCTCGGGCAGGGGCGGCAGGCGTCGCAAGGCGGCTTGCAGCAGCCAGGCGGCGACGCGCAGCAAGGCAAAGGCGACAAGAGCGCCGACGGCATACCAGAAGACGAGCCATGGCGCGCCAGTGCTCAGAACCGCCAATCCGGCAAGTGCGGCGAGCATCAACACAAGCGGGACCAAGGTTTGCCAGACAACGAGATCGCGCCAGCCAAGGCGCGTCTCATCGCTTTTGGATGACCGGAAAAGGCTCGCCGGCTTCAATCTTTGCGCGCCGCGCAACGGCAAGAGCGCGAAGGTCACCGCGATCAGAAAGCCGAATGCCGCGGCGGCCAGGAGCGACAGGGGGTCGACGCTTGGCGGCAGGTCGAGCGACAGCATGCCCGACAAGACCGGCAGGGCCAGAAGGCTCGTGGCGGCGCCAAGAAGGAGGCCGAGCAGCACGCCGCCGGCCGCGAGCAGCATGACCTGGGTCAAAAAATGCACCATGATCCGCGCGTTGGTCGCACCCAGGCTGCGGAGGGTAGCGATGGAACTGCGGCGCTCGCTGATATAGGCGGCTATGGCATTGGAGACACCGACCCCGCCGACCAGCAGCGATGACAGTCCGACCAGGGTCAGGAAGCGGGCGAAGAGATCAAAGAACCGCCGCAGGTTGGCGGCTGCGTCTTCCGGCTCGCGAATATCCCAATTGCTGTCGGGAAAAGCCTGGTCGAGTTCGGCCATGGCCGTTACGGCGGGCGTGTCGCCAAGAAGAACCTTATAGCCGAAGCGGCTCAAGACGCCCTGCTGCTGGAGGCCGGCATCGGCCAGAGTGGCATCGGAAATGATCGCCGGCAGGCCGAGCTGAAAGCCCTGTGCGGCCTGGTCCGGAACGCTGACCAGAACGCCACGAATGGCAAAGTCGGCATTGCCGATCTTGAGGTTCTGCCCGACGGCAAGGCCCAGCCGGTCGAGCACGCCCTGGTCGACCACCGTGCCCGGCAAACCGTCGACTGGTGGAAGCAGGTCGCTTAAGGAGGCTGGGGGATCCACGACCACCTCTCCGACCAGCGGATAGTTGTCGCTGACCGCACGCAGGTCCAGCAAGAGGCTCTGGTCATTGGCGCTGGCGCGGGCGCTGAGATCGATCGAGCGGGCGGTTTCGCCCAGGGCCTCGATCGCCGCGCGCTGCGCGTCGGAGACGTCGCTGCCGCGCTGGCGCACTTCGATGTCGCCGCCCAGGATGACGCGCGCGTCGCGCGCGACCGCCGCCTGCAAGGCGGCCCCGACGGAGGAGACGGCCGCGATGGTTCCAACGCCCAGCGCGAGGCAGGCAAAGAGGATGACGAAACGGCGCAGATCGCCGCGCAGGTCGATCACTGCGATGCGCACCCAGCCAAGCAGCCGGCTCATGCGGGCATGCTTTCGGTCATCGGCGTCAGGCGGCCATGGTTCATCGAAAGAATGCGGTCGGCGCGTCGCGCCAGCGCCGGATCGTGGGTGATCAGGAACACCGCCGTGCCGTTGTCTCGCGCCAGCGCGAACATCATTTCGATGACGCGCGCGCCGGTGTCTTGGTCAAGATTGCCGGTGGGCTCGTCGGCCAGGAGCAATTTGGGTTTGCCGACGATGGCGCGCGCGAGACCCACGCGCTGCTGTTCGCCCCCGGAAAGGGCGCTGGGACGATGGTCAAGCCGGTCACCCAGCCCCACCGCCGTCAAAGCCGCTTTGGCAGAGGCAGCGATGTTGGCGAAAGATTGCCCGGTTTCGGCAATCTCGAGCGACAAAGCCACGTTTTCGAGCGCAGTCATCGAGGGGATGAGGTGAAAGTTTTGGAACAGAATGCCCAGGTTCTGCCGGCGAAAGATCGCCAGCTCATCCTCGCTTTTGCCGGTGATTGCCGTACCGGAGACGGTCACGCTTCCGTTGCTTGCCTGTTCGAGCCCACCCAGTACCATCAGTAGCGAAGTCTTGCCGCTGCCCGACGGCCCCACAACGGCTATCACTTCTCCGGCTTCGATCGACAGATCGATGTCCTTGAGAATGTGGAGCGGCGTCTTGCCCGACCGAAGGTGCAGGTTCATTGCGGCAGTCGAAACGACGGGGCTGCTCATGCGACGGCACCTTTGGTCCTGACGGGTGTTTGAGAAGTATGCGGTTGGCGAAGAAAGACCAGCGATGACAGCAAGAATTATTCGTGACGCTGCGATTTCACTCGCTGTGCTAGCGTTGAGTGTCGCGCCGGCCATGGCCGCGGAAAAGACCTTGATGCTTTACGGCGACAGCCTGATGGCAGGCCTGGGCCTCTCCGAAACTGACGGCTTCGCTGGCCAGCTCAGCCGGGCCTTGGGCGACGATGTCACCATCGTAAACGCCAGCGTCTCGGGAGACACTTCGGCAGACGGGCTGGCGCGCCTCGACTGGTCGCTGGGCGAGCGGCCCGATGCGGTGATCCTTGAACTGGGCGCCAACGACATGCTGCAAGGCCTGCCGGTCGGGGCCATGCGTGACAATCTCAGTGCCATTCTCGATCGGTTCGCCGAGGAGAATATCCCCGTGCTTCTGGCGGGCATGCGGGCTAGTCCGAGCCTAGGTAGCGACTATGTAACCGCTTATGAAGCCGTGTTTCCCGAGCTTGCGCAGCAATATGGCACGGCCTTTTATCCGTTCTTCCTCGATGGCGTTGCGGCCGACGCGGCGCTTAACCAGTCGGACGGCATCCATCCTAATTCTGAAGGCGTGCGCCGCATCGTTGCGGCGATGAAGCCGTCAGTTGAGGCGCTGCTGGCAGAATAAGTCCGTCTTATTCTACTCCAATTCAATGGACTCGCCGTTTCGACCCAGTTAGCGGAAATGGAACGGCAGGTTCCAGCCCGCAACAACGGTGGCCGCAACGGCTGGAATGGGGCGCAAAGCTGGGGAGGGTGCTCAAGTCGGCAAGTCTGCTTTTCGCTAGGGGCCCGGCAGCTAAGCCCGTTCATCCGCCGCTTGGCCATTGAACGCTCCTTTTCGTTCGTTTTCTGGCGCGCCCCATCTATTCGCCATCTGTTAAGATGCCCGACCCAAATTAGGGGGTGGAGGAATCGCGCACCATGGCCAAAAGAAAGCAGAGCTCGCACTTGGCGGGCTGGATCATCGCCGGACTTCTAGGCGTCGTCGCCTATCAATCCGGGATTTTGGACGGAATTGGCCGAATTGCGAGCCAGGCTCAGCAAGTGACGTCCCCAACCAGAGCGACACAATCGGATTCCGCCTCAGAGCGGCTCAACAAACCGCGTTATGTCAATGTTGCATCCCTCAACGTTCGGCACACACCGAGTGCGTCGGGGCCCCTGATTATGGCGCTGCCGCGCGGCACGCCGATAAAAGTTCTGGACCGGAAAGATGGGTGGCTTCTTATTGACCTCAGCCCGACGTTAGAGGGCTGGGTCACCGAGCGGTTCACCACCGTTCAAGCCCCACTGCAACCATATGTGCCGCCTGCTCCACTGGTTAGCTCTCGTTAACGAAAGGGGATCGCGCCTCGAAAGAGACAATCCTCACTGGGACGTTCGCTTGCTTCGCTCCCCAACGGTGAGCGACAACTGGAACGGGGCGCCTACGCGGCTTAAGTACCACAAGCTCGTTGACCTCGATCTTAGGTAATTCAATGGCTGAGACTGACCTTTACCTTCCTCTGAAGTCCTTCATTGAAGGCGCTGGCTATGCCGTCAAAGGAGAGGTCGACGGATGCGATCTTGTTGGTGTGAAAGATGGCGAGCCGCCGGTTGTCGTCATCTGTGAGATGAAGCTCGCCTTCAACCTCGAACTGGTCATGCAAGGAGTGCAGCGGGCATCCTTCTCAGATGAAGTCTGGCTTGCAGCACGAGCATCAAAGACTGGCCGGGGACGTGAGCATGATGCTCGCTTTCGCAATCTTTGTCGGCGGCTTGGTTTCGGGGCCCTTTCGGTGACAGACGCCGGAGATGTCGCTGTAATCGTCGCTCCCTTTGCAGCAACGCCACGCCGTGATGCGAAAAGACGGTCTCGCCTTCTTGATGAACACAAGCGCAGGGTGGGTGACCCGCAGGTCGGGGGAGGTCGCGGCAAGCCGATCATGACGGCCTACAGGCAGGACTGCATGCTATGCGCCGCTTCGTTAGTGGCCGGTTCAAAAAGTCCGAAGCAGCTGAAGACGCTGGTCGCCAGGGCTCCCGCAATCCTCCGAAACAATGTTTATGGATGGTTTGTACGAGAGAGCAGAGGCATCTACGGTTTAACCGAGCTTGGTCGAGCTTCGGTGCTGCCGCCACAGGACTGACGATCAGCCCAGGCACCGTACGCTGACCTGCCGCACAAACATCAAGAAGATGCACGGCAGGCACGGCAGGCCCCGCTGAGCTAACCTCCCAAAGGGAATGGCGGCTTTCAGGAACTGCATACCGACGTCGAGATGATTGAAATGGGGCGCATTGCTGATCGGCAGCTCACGACCCCATTGCGTTTCAACATTCAATTTCGCTTGCCCGAAGCAGCCGTTCGCGATGATGCCGCCACTCGTTGGTACCGGCTCCGATGACTTAACGCGGGGTGCATTGCCTCGACCCAGGCTCCGATCTTCGCCTCAAAGGCCATTTCCGGGTGCACGCACCAGGATGGGAATAGCGGGGCACGTCGACGTCAGGTTTGGCCTTCACGGTCTTGGCCAAATCGACCGCGGTGAACACGACGGGGGAGGTCAGTCAACAAGACCCGAATAAGCGTAACACAGGGTGGTGGTAAGCTCGAAGGCGGTCGGGGCGAGAAGTGAGGATCCAGTGGCATTAAGATTGGCATGCCGGTTGAAACCACCAGCCCTAGAACAATCAGGGAGCGGCCGCCGATACCGAAGAACCCAAAGAAGGCACCGGCGGGGTCAGCATAGACGCAAGGATCGCCCGCCAGGCATGTTCTTCCCCACTCGCTTGCAGGCGTGCAGCGGCGAGGGCAGTGTCGCTGTTAGGCTGCGAAATCGGGGTGCCAGGCAGCCGATTTTGGATTTCAGTGCCGATCGACCCATGAAGGTTCAGCACGCCGCCGATGAGGGCTATCGGTCGATCGCCGGCACGGGTCTGAAGAGCTTGCGCGAGTCTTGCCAGCTCTGCGCCGGCTTCTGCCAGTATCTGGAGGGCAGTCGCGTCGCCAGCTTCGGCCGCCTGCGCGACGCCGACTGCCAGGGCGCCGATCCGTCCGCGGTCGCCGCCATAAACATATTGACGCACATGGTGCCATTCGCTGCCGCCAACTAAGGCGAACAGCGCCCCTGCAAGCCGTTGCACCTCGGCTAAGGACCCAGTGCGGTCCAGCACACGGTAGATGGCATCAAGGGCGCGAAGGGCGATCCAACTGCCGGAGCCGGCATCGTCGATCAGGATGCCGCGGCCACCCACCCGTGTCATCTTGCCGTCTGCCGCAACGTGAACGCCGATGGAGCCGGTGCCTGCGGAAATCAGATGGCCTTCGCCCGGCTGAAACTGCGCCGCAAAGGCGAGAACGATATCATCGGTGAGAAGCAGTTGCGCCGGCGCCAGCCCTAGCGCTTCCTTGGCAAGCGCTGCAATTTCGGCCGCTGCGGCGCTTCCGAAGCCCGTCAACCCGCCCACCATTCCGACCGCCACAAGGTCTTCCGCGACGAGCGCTGCTGCCATTTGCGCCAGAGCCGTGCCTAGCCGCTGCCGCTCCGCGGGGTTGAACACATGAGCAGTCGCGCCATCGACACTGCCACGCGCCACCACCTGTCCATCCGGGTCGCAGGCGACCCAGCGACTGGCCGTACCGCCGACATCGAGGCCCAGATGCACCTTTTTCATCGGGGTACGCCCTGCTGGACGAAGCTGCGGGTGATCTCGCGCGGATTGGTGATCATGGTGCCGACGACCACCGCATGCGCTCCGGCGGTGAAAGCCTGGCGCACGAGATCAGGCGTGTTGAAGCGGCCTTCGGCTACAACCGGCACTGCGAGTCGCGCGGTCAGGGCCCCCAGCAACCGCAGATCAGGCTCGTCCGGCTTGGGCATGGTGGCTTCGGTATAGCCCGAAAGCGTGGTGGCGACATAGTCGGCGCCCCAATCGGCAGCCTTGATGCCTTCATCGAATGTCGAGATATCGGCAAAAACTTCGGCGCCCAGTTCATCCTTGATGCGGCGGATCAAAACGCTCGGGTGCCCGCCGGCGCGCGCCCGTTCCGTACAGTCGAGCGCGACAATGGCCGCCCCGGCCTCGACGATGGCCGCAGCCGACGCGAAATCGGGCGTGATGTAGACCGGATAGCGGTCCGAAAAGACCTTGTTTATGCCGATCACTGGTAATCCGGCTTTGGCGACCGCCGCGACATCCGCCGCCCCATTGGCGCGGATGGCCACCGCGCCGCCGTCGCGCGCGGCCAGCGCCATGGCGCCCATGAACTGCGGGCCATGCAGCGGATTGTCCGCCCGCGCCTGGCAAGACACGATGAGGCCTTTAGGCAACGTCACTTGATGGCGCCCGAGGTCATGCCGGCAATGAACTGCCGTGACAAGACGATATAGATGATGATGATCGGCGCAGCCGACAGCGTCAGCCCCGAGAACAGCACGCCCCAGTCCGTCGTATATTCGCCCATGAAGGTGGTGAGGCCCTGGGGCAGGGTCTTCAAACTGTCGTTCTGGATGAAGACCAGCGGGAAAAAGAAGTCGTTCCAGATCGGCACGACATTCTGGATGCCGGCAATGACCATTGCGGGACGCACCAGCGGCAGCATGATCGACCACATGATGCGCGCTTCCGAGGCGCCATCCATGCGCGCGGCATCCTCGAGCTCGTTGGGCAGGGTGCGGATGAAGCCGGTCATGATGAAGACCGTCGAGGGCAGGCCCATGGCGGTATAAACGAAGATGAGGCTGAGCTGATTGTTGAGGATCGAAAGGTCCCGCATCAGCATGAAAAGCGGAATGATGGCGAGCTTCAGCGGCAGCGTCAGGCCGGCCAAAAAGAACATCAGGATGAAGTTCGCGCCGGTAAAGGCATAGCGGCCGATGGCATAGGCGGCCATGGTGCCCAGCGTCAGGATCAGCAGCATCGAGGCGCCGGTGACCAGAAACGAATTGAGCAGGTAACGCAGGAAGTTGGTTTCGGACCAGATCTTGATGAAGTTCTGGACCTGGCTAAAGTCCGGAATGCCGAACGGCGACTGGAAGATCTGTGGCGTGGTCTTGAAGGCCGAAAACACCATGATGACGATCGGCGCCAGCATCAGGATGGTGTTGGCGATGAGGATGATCTGCAAGAGACCATCGCGGCCCAGCGTGCCGAGTATGCCCCGGCGATCATAGTAATTGGTGGTGGCCACGCTCATAATTGGATTTCCCGGGCGCGCAGGCGCGTGGTGATGACGGTAGCGATCGCGGCGATGCTGATGAAGATCAGCACGGCCAGCGCCGAGCCAAGGCCGAAATCCTGCTGGCCGGCCGATACGTTGCCGAAGGCAGTGCGGTAGAAATAAAGGCCCAGCACGTCCGTGGAGCCGAAGGGCGAACCGTCAAGTCCGCCCATGATATAGGGCAGCTCAAACCAGTTGAACGCGCCGACGAACAGCAGCGTGAAAACAATGGTGGCGCTGGGCGCAACCAGCGGCCAGACGATCTTGGTGATCTTGACCCATTCGCTTTCGGTTTCCATGCGCACGGCATCGAGAATTTCGCCCGGGATGCGCTGCATGCCGGCGAGAAAGACGAGGGTCGGGAAGCCAACCATATGCCAGGCCTGCGCCGCGATGATGCTCCAGAGCGCCGTGCCCGATTGACCGAGCCAGGGCTGCGCCCATTCGCCCAGCCCGATGCTCTTGAGGCTGATGTTCACGACGCCAAAAAGCGGGTGGTAGAAGAGCTTGAAGAGGTAAGCGACGATGATGGTCGAGAGCACCACGGGCAGGAACACCGCGATACGGTGGAAGCGGGTACCGGGCAGTTCGCGCCAGAGCGCATAGGCGAGGATAAAGCCCAGCCCGTTCTGCAGCACCATCAGCGCGAAGAAGACGATGATGTTGTTCTTGAAGGCGTTGAGCGTCCAGCTCCGATAGGGCTCAACGAACAGCACGGTGTGGAAATTTTCGAGGCCGACGAAGTCGAGGCGGCGCAATCCCTGCCAGTCGAAGAAGGCGTAAGCGAAAGCCGAGATGATCGGATAAACGATGAACAGAGCCACAAAGCACAGTGGCGGCACGATCAGTGCCGTGATCCAAAGGCCGCGGCCGGTCATCCGAAAGTGGGGCATCGAGGGCTCGCTGAGGTGAGGGTGGGGTGGAGAAGCGGGCCGGAGGACCCGATGCTCCACCCCACAAGGCGGGGGGAGTGGCCGCCTAGTTCTGGAAGGGCTCGTACCAGGCGGCAAGGCCGGTGGTCAGCGCTTCGCCGATGGCTTCGGGGGTCGTTTCACCCGAGAACAGCTTTTGCATTTCAGCCTGGATCAGCACCGAACCGGAGGGTTCGCCATAACGGAAGTGAGCGAGCATCAGGTAGGGGATCGAGGACTGGTTGAGCTCGTTGACTTCGGCTAGCAGAGGGTTGTCGAAGGTGACGCCCGGAATGGTCGAGATGTTGTTGAGCGTGTTGGCAAAGGCTTGGCCGAATTCCTGGCTTGCCAGGTAGTTGACGAAGGTGATCGCCGCTTCCTTGTTGGGCGTTGCCGCATTCACCGCATAGCCGCCGTCGAAGTAAAGGCCGACAAGCTTTGCGTCATCCGCATTTTCGCCCGGCGCAGCAAAGACACCCAGTTCGATATCGGGATTTTGCGCCTTGAAGGTCGCGAGTTCATAGGAGCCGCCCACAAACATTGCGGCCATGCCCGAGGAGAACAACTGCTGGGCGGATGGGTAGTCGAGGCCGATGAAGCCATCGGGGAAGTATTCCTGGGCCAGTTCATTGACTGAGGTCAGTGCCGAGGTGAAGCGCGCGTCGGTGAAGTCGGCTGTGCCAGCCATCAGTTCGTCGTAAAATTCCTTGCCCATCAGCGAAGAGCCGAGGCCGAAGGTTACGGTCTCGTTCTGCCATGCGGTGGCGGTGCCGTTGGCAAAGGGGATGATGCCGGCGTCCTTGAGCTTTTGGCTTGCTGCCATCAGCTCGTCCCAGGTCTGTGGCTCCTCGACGCCGTTATCGGCAAAGATCGTGGCGTTGTAGATGACGAGCTGGGTCTGGCTGGCGAAGGGGACGGCGTAGATCTTGCTGTCGGCGCGAACACTTTCGGCAGCGATTGCGGGAGCGGCAAACTCGGCCAGGGCAGGGACGCTTTCGGTGGTCAGCTCTTCGAGGTAGCCAGCGACGGCGACGTTCTCGAGCCCGCCATAGGCACGCACCATCATTACGTCCGGACCAGTGCCGCCGGCAAGGGCGGTCGAGAGGATGGTGTTGTAGTTGGTTGCTTCAAAGGTTTCGAAGGTGACGGTGATGCCCGGATTAGCCGCCTCGAACGTGTCGATGAACTGCTCGTAGGCAGCGCGGTCTTCCTGGCGCCAGCTCCAGAACGTCAGGTCCTGGGCGAAGGCTGGGGCAGCAACAAGCACGGCGCTCAAAATAGCCCCGGTGCGGAGTATGGTTTTCATCTGGATTCCCTTCCCTTGAAAACGTCTCGTAATGGTCTTGTGCAACCCCCTCAGGGGTTCAGCCGCCGGCCATCCTCGGCTGAAAAGTAATGCGCTGCGCCAGGCGTGACCGAGACGGTCACGGCCTCGTCGGGCGCATAAAGATCGTTCGGTGTGGTGCGGGCCGACAGCAGCGTGCCATCGGCGAGGCGCACATAGACGTAGGCGTTGTCGCCCAGATACTCGGTATATTCAACACGGCCGGCAAAGCCCTCGCCGGAGCCGCGGTGGAGCTGCACACCGTCGGGCCGCAAGCCAAGCTTTAGTGCGCCAGGGCCGGGCAGGGTGCCTGAGGCAACCGATCCTCCGCCTGCCATTGACAGGCGGTCACCCTCGCGCGTCACGTCGACGAGAGTCATGCGCGGCGAGCCGATAAAGGTCGCGACAAAGGTGTTGGCCGGTGTCTCGTAGAGTTCGCGCGGCGATCCGACCTGCTCGATCCGGCCATTGTTCATGACGACGATCTTGTCGGCCAGGGTCATGGCCTCGACCTGGTCATGCGTCACATAGATCATGGTGCCGCCGATCTCGCGGTGGAGCTTGGCAATCTCAAGCCGCACTTCGGAGCGCAAGGCTGCGTCGAGGTTGGAAAGCGGCTCATCAAGCAGGAACACGTCGGGCTTGCGCACCAGAGCGCGGCCAATGGCAACACGCTGCCGCTGGCCTCCAGAAAGCTCGCGCGGCTTCCTTTTCAGCAGCGGCTCGAGCCGCAGCATCTGCGCGGTTTCAGCGATGCGCCGTTCCACCTCTGCCTTGTCGAGCCCCATGAGGCGAGCGCCAAAGGCCATGTTTTCGTACACGTCCATGTGCGGATAAAGCGCGTAGGACTGGAACACCATGGCAATGCCACGCCGTGAGGGGGCAACATCGTTCATGCGGTGGCCGTTGAGTACGAACTCGCCATCGCTGATCGGATCAAGACCTGCAATCAGGCGCAGCAACGTGGACTTACCGCAGCCGGACGGTCCGACAAAGACCACGAATTCGCGGTCGCCGATCTCAAGATCGATGCCGTGAAGAACTTCGGTGTCGCGAAAACGCTTCTTGATACCGCGAAGCGAAAGTTGGGCCACGAAGTGTTCCTCCACCAGACCCGCCCCACGCAGGTCCTAAGGCATTTATCCAAATGCCACGGTAGAATAGTAAATTCCGATTTTTAATTGTGTCAAGAATATCCGATCACGAAGCGGATTGCGGCTTTCTCACACATTGGTCGTCATCATCGGTTCATCGAAAGGTTTTCAACCCCGCCCGTCAGCGGACCTTGAGAACGGTGACGGCGGTTTCGGAATTATGGATGAAGTCATGCGCATCCGCCTGCTGCCGCACCATCAGGATGAACAGCATGTCCATCAGCATGAGCTGGGCGTCGCGCGAGGTGATGGCCGACGATCGCACCCGCTCTTCGTCGGCAACCGTAAACAGGTGGATATCGGCCAGATCGAGCAGCGGATTGGGTTGTAGACCGGTCATCGAGATCACCGTGGCGCCCCGTTGCTTCGCAGTCTCGGCAATCCGCAGCGTTTCAACGCTTCGCCCCGAATAAGACAGCGCCAGCAGCACATCGGCATCATTGAGCGCCGAGGCATTGGAAATCTGGATATGGCTGTCGGTGTCGATCAGCGCGACCCGCCCCAGTTTCAACAGCTTGAAGGAAAAGTCCTTGGCTACCAGGGAGGATGCGCCGACACCCGCAAGCTGGATCTTGCGAGCACTGACCAGAGCTTCCGAAGCCAAATCAATGGTTTGCTCGTTGTTCGCCGCCAGCGTTTCGCGCATCGAAAGCAGCTTCGAGCCAATCAACTTTTGGAGGATGGTGACATAGCTATCCGCCGCATCGATGGTGCCATGGATCACGCCGCCCGGCGTATGCCACTCCATGGCCTTGGCCTTGTTTACCGCGAGCTTGAGCTGCTGATAGCCGCCATAGCCGAGCTTCTGGCTGAATTTGACAACGCTAGACTGGCTGCGCCCGGTCACTTCCGCCAGGGCCGCCGACGAAAGCGTCAGCATCTTTTCGGGATGATCGATAATGAATCGCGCGATCTGCCGATCAGCCTGGGTCATGCTGTCGAGTTGAGCGCTCAGTACTTTGAGAACCGACATGGCAACTTCCACCCAATCCGCGCCGACCGGCGAGGTCTAAAGCCGACACAGCCCAAAATGCAACTGGCACCACAAGGGTTTACCATCCACTAGCCCAAGTGCCAATCGGTATAGGAATACAATATTCCGCCCTTCGTTGACAGTCGGAATAATCGCTTCTAGCATCGACCATGGAATTTGAGCATAGGCACGATGACAAAAACCAACCTCATGGCTGAGCTCGAACAGCTCGTTTCCGAAGCCCGCAATCCCAAGACCATGCAGATCGACCTTATGTCGTCTGCCGAAATCGTCGCGGCGATGAATCGGGAAGATACGCGCGTTTCGGAGGCCGTGAACAAGGTTCTTCCGCAGGTGGCGGCGACCGTGGACAAGATCGTCGAGGCTTTCCGGGCTGGCGGGCGGTTGATCTATATGGGCGCCGGCACCAGCGGGCGGCTCGGCGTGCTTGATGCTTCGGAATGCCCTCCCACCTTCGGCGTGCCGGAAGGCATGGTTGTCGGTCTTATCGCAGGCGGCGATCGTGCCTTGCGTCACCCGATCGAAGGTGCCGAGGACTCGCGTGATGAGGGCCGGCGTGACCTCGAAAAGATCGATCTTACCGACAAAGACGTCGTTGTCGGCATCGCCGTCAGCGGTCGCACGCCATACGTGATCGGTGGGCTCGATTATGCCCAGGGGGTTGGCGCTTTCACCGCAGCGCTTTCCTGCAATCCGGATTCAGCTATCGCCCGCATGGCCGATATCGCCATCTCGCCCGTTGTCGGTCCCGAGGCCCTGACCGGATCGACCCGCTTGAAATCGGGCACGGCTCAAAAGCTCGTGCTCAATATGCTGACCACGGCCAGCATGGTCCGCATCGGCAAGTCCTACGAAAACCTAATGGTCGACCTGTCGGTGAGCAACGAAAAGCTCGTCGCCCGTGCGCACCGCATTCTTGTCGATGCCACCGGGTGCTCTGCCGATTCTGCCGAGCAATTCCTCAAGGCCGCAAACAACAACGTTAAGCTCGCAATCCTCATGGCGCTGACCGGCATGAATGCAGTTGACGGCCAGACTGCGCTTAACAATGCCGACGGGTTTTTGCGCCGCGCCGCCGCGCAGCACCAGCCGCGCGTGGCAAGCTGAGGTAAAAGGATGGCGCTAGCCCCTGTCGCGCTTCCTTACGGCATGCCTGATCAGGAACTCTTCGCATCGGCAGTGGCCTTCTTCCGTAACGCCAACTCGCTCGGCGTGTTTCTCTTCAAGCGCAATCTTGGCACTCCTGAAGAGATCTTGCGCGCTCCGGCAAGCAAAGACATCATTTCATCGCCTTCCACATCGATGCTCGACGTCCCCGGTACGACCAGGCAGCACGTCCGCAAGCAGCGATTGCAACCGCAGGCGACAACCACTTCTATCGTCCAGTCCCAGCGCCTAAAAAGGCCGATGGAAACAAGAACAGGTCGAGGGACCTGGTTCGAACATAACAAGGGTGAGGCTTCCAAGATGATCTTTTCCAGAAAACTTCTTACAGGCTTGGCGCTGGCCACGGCGCTGACGTCTGTCGGTGTCGCCATGCCGGCACAGGCTGCAGACCTGCGGATGGCCTGGTCGCAAGACGCAACCGGGCTTGATCCGCACACGCAGACCGCCTTTTCTTCGCTGCGCCTGCTTGAGCTGATCTACGAGCCGCTGGTGCGCCTCGACGCCGAACTGAATGTCGTTCCTGCGATCGCCTCAAGCTGGCAGTTCGCCGAGGACGCCAAGACGCTGACCTTCACGCTTGATCCCAATGCCAAATTCTCGAATGGCGAGCAGGTGACTTCGGCCGACGTCAAAGCCTCCTTCGAGCGCCTGCTCGATGAGGCAACAGCCGCAGCCGCGCGCTCCAACTTCTTGTCGATCGCAAGCATCGACACGCCCGACGACACGACCGTTGTCTTCAACCTATCGACCGCCGACGTGCCGATCCTTGTTGCCATGGCGACCATCAATGCCGCCATCGTCCCTGCTTCCACCATCGAAGCTGACACTGTCGGCACCGAGACGCTTGGCTCCGGTCCCTTCGTGCTGGACAGCTGGGAACCCAATTCCCGCGAAGTGCTCTCGGCCAATGAGAATTGGGCGGGCGGCGATCTTGCGATCGACGGCATCACCATTTCCGTGCTGCCCGACGAAACTGCGATCCTCGCATCGCTGCGCGCTGGCCAGACCGACTTTGCTCTGCTCAACGATCCGCTGATCGCAACGCTCGTGCCGATAGAAGCCAATCTGACGCTCAATCGCGTCGGCGTGTTGGCCTATAACGTGCTGCAACTCAACCCCTCGCGTCCGCCGATGGACAATCTCAAGGTCCGCCAGGCCATGAGCTGTGCCATCGATCGCCAGGCGATCATCGACGCCGCCCTCGCCGGCGAAGGCACTGTCACCGGCCCGCTGACCATGCCTGCCTTCGCGCAGGACCCGGCCAATCTCTTCTGCTACCAGCAGGACCTCGATATGGCCCGGCAGCTGATGGAAGAGTCCGGTGTCGATGGCTTTACCGCCACCGTCATCGGCGCCACCGGCGAGCCGCCGGTCGCGGCTTCCGAAGCGCAGGTGTTACAGGCGCAGCTGGCTGAAATCGGCGTCACGCTCGAGATCGAGATGATGGAACTCAACGTTTATGTGGATCGCTGGCTGGCTGGCGATTTCGACATGGCGGTGGCGCAGAACGGCGGCCGTCCCGACCCGTACCCGATGTACAACCGCTACTTCACCAAGGACGGCAATCTCGTCAACGTCTCGAACTTCACCGATGACGAGCTCGACAGCCTGATGAAGCAGGGCCAGGCGGAAACCGACCCGGCCAAGCGCGTCGAGATCTTCCAGGCCTTTGAAAGCCGGTTGGCCGAGCAGGCGCCGTGGCTCTGGCTCTCAACCGGCTACAGCTACACCGCCCAGACCAATGCGGTAACCGGCTTTGAGTCATCGCCGACCGGTACGCTGTTCGGCTTGACCAAGGTCAGCCTGCAGTAACGTCTCCCCCGGGTCGGCCTCGCGGCCGGCCCACCTCCTGGATTGTTTTTATGAACTATGTGGTCCAGCGCCTGCTGACCTTTCCGCTGATCCTGCTCGGCGTGTCGATCCTGGTCTTCGTGTCGATCCGCCTGATACCAGGCGACGCGATCACGGCCATGCTCGGCACCGAGGCAGGCCTGCTGACCCCGGCGCAACGCGAAACGCTGGCGGCCTATTTCGGCATCGATCAGCCGATCTGGTCGCAATATCTGCGCTGGCTTGGTGGTCTGTTCAGCGGCGACCTCGGTATCTCCTCGATCTATGGCAAGCCCGTGCTCACCGTTGTGCTCGAGCGCTTCCCGCTGACGCTGCAACTGTCGCTGATGTCGATGGCGATCTCGCTATCCGTCGGCATCCCGCTCGGCGTGCTGGCCGCATCGCGCAACGAGCGCCCGAGCGATCTTTTGGTGCGTGTGCTCGCCATGCTCGGCCAGTCGACCCCGAGCTTTGTTATCGGCATCCTGATCATCTACGTGCTGTCAGTGTTTTTCGGCTTCGTGCCTGCCATGGGCACCTTCACGCCGCTCTTCGCCGACCCATTGGCCAGCATCGGCCAGCTGATTTTTCCAGCCATCACATTGGGCTTTGCCTTTGCCGCTTCAGTGACGCGCATCACCCGCTCCGCCATGCTCGATGTGCTGAGCGACGATTATGTCCGCACCGCGCGCTCCAAGGGCGCATCGCCCGGAAGCGTCATCTGGCGCCATGCTTTGCCCAACGCGCTGATCCCTGTTGTGACCCTCTCCGGCGTCGAATTCGGCTATCTCCTCGGTGGTGCCGTGATCGTCGAGCAGATTTTTGCCTTGCCGGGGCTTGGCCGGCTGGTGCTCGATGCCATTACCCAGCGCGATTATGCACTGGTGCAGGGCACGATCCTGTTCATTGCCTTCAACTTCCTTGTCGTGAACCTCCTTGTCGACCTCGCCTATGTGGCGCTCGACCCACGCATCCGGATCGGGGGCCGCTGATGGGTAGGTTGGCTTCTGCTTTGTTCCGTCATCCCTCCGGGCGCATCGGTGTCGCGATCATCGGGCTTTATCTCCTCGCTGCCATTATGGGGTCGCTCGGCCTAACGCCACATGATCCGCTCAAGCTCTTCGCCATCGATCGCCTCAAGGGACCAAGCGGCACCTACTGGTTCGGCACCGATCTCCTCGGCCGCGACGCTTTCAGCCGCCTGGTCATCGGCATTCGCCAGTCGATGATCATTGCCTTCGCGGCGGTCGGCATCGCGACCCTTGCCGGCACAATTATCGGACTGCTCTCTGCCTGGTGGGGTGGCATCTGGGATGGTATCTTCATGCGCATCATGGACGTGTTGCTGGCCTTCCCGGCAATCCTTCTGGCGCTGTTGATCATCGCCATCGTCGGGCCTGGCACCATGACCAGCGTTGCGGCCATCGCCATCGTTTACACGCCGATCTTTGCCCGCGTCGTGCGTGGGCCGGCGCTGTCGCTGAAACAACGCGACTTCGTCGACGCCGCGCGCACTTTCGGCAGTTCGCAAGGCTTTATCCTGAGCCGTCATCTGCTGCTCAATCTCGTAGCCCCGCTGGCGGTTCAGGTGACTCTGGCGCTTGCCTGGGCGCTGCTGACCGAAGCGGGCCTGTCCTTCCTCGGCCTCGGCACGCAGCCGCCGACACCCTCCCTGGGTCTTATGCTGGCGGAAAGTCGAAACCTCATGCAGCACGCGCCATGGCTGATGATCTTCCCGGCCCTGACCATCATGCTCGGGATCCTGGGCTTCAATCTCACGGGTGACGCCTTGCGCGACATTCTCGATCCACGCACCCAGAGGAGGGAAGCATGACCAAGCTGCTTTCCGTCAAAGATCTGCGGGTCGGCTTCGGACGCGACCCGAAGGCCAATGAAGTGGTCAAAGGCGTCAGCTTCGACCTCGACGCCGGTGAAACCCTCGCCATTGTCGGGGAGTCCGGTTCGGGCAAGTCGGTCACTGCCTTGTCGATCAACCGCCTGGTCGATTTCGGTGGCGGTCGCATCACCAGCGGCAGCATCGCCCTGACGCGCAGCGACGGATCCGTTCTCGATGTCCGCACTGCCGAGGAGCGGATCCTGCGGAGCGTGCGCGGCCATGACGTGGGCATGATCTTCCAGGAGCCGATGACTTCGCTCAATCCGGTGCACACCGTAGGCGACCAGATCGAGGAAGCCTTCCGCCTGTCAAAGGGATTGACCGGCAGCCAGGCGCGCGCGGCAACGCTGGACGTCTTGCAGCGGGTGCGCATTCCCGATGCCCAGTCGCGCCTCGGCTATTATCCGCATCAGCTTTCGGGCGGTATGCGCCAGCGGATCATGATCGCCATGGCGCTTGCCGCAAGCCCGCGCCTTCTTATCGCTGACGAACCCACGACCGCCTTGGACGTCACCGTGCAGGCGCAGATCATGGCGCTGCTAGCCGAGTTGCGCGCCGAGACCGGCATGGCGATGATCTTCATCACGCACGATATCGGCCTCGTGGCGGGCATTGCCGACCGCATCATGGTCATGCAGAACGGCGTCGCCGTCGAACAGGATCTAGCCGATCGCGTGCTCGACCATCCGCAGCACGACTACACCAAGCACCTTCTCCGCGCCGTGCCGCATTTTACCGCCGGTAAGTCGGTGCGCGCTGCCGAAGAAGGCAAGCCGGCGCGAAACCCGATCGTCACGGTCGACGACCTCGTCGTCCGCTTTCCTGTCGGCAAGGGTTGGCTCAAGCCAAAGGGCGCTATCCATGCTGTGGATGGCGTCAGCTTCGATCTCGTGCCCGGAGAAACGCTAGCCATCGTTGGTGAAAGCGGCTGCGGCAAGTCGACGACGGCGCGCGCCTTGCTGGGTCTAAACACCATCACCCGCGGACGGATCGTCGCCGGAACAGGGCACTCCAGGCGTCCCGTGCAAATGGTCTTCCAGGACCCGTTCGCCTCGCTCAATCCAAGGCTCAACGTCGAAGCCTTGCTGGCGGAGCCCGCCATCGCCAATGGCCAGCGCCTCGATACCGACCTGCGCAAGCGCATGGCATTCTTGCTCGACCGCGTCGGGCTTCCTCAGGACGCCCTCACACGCTACCCACACCAGTTCTCCGGCGGCCAGCGGCAGCGCCTCTGCATCGCCCGGGCACTGATGCTGAACCCCGATGTCGTCGTGCTCGACGAGGCCGTATCGGCACTGGACGTCTCGGTGCAGGCGCGGGTGCTCGATCTGCTGATCGACTTGCAAAAAGAGTTTGGCCTCGCCTACCTCTTCATCTCGCACGACATGGCTGTGGTGGAGCGCATTGCGCATCGAATTGCGGTGATGTTTGCCGGTCAGGTGGTCGAGATCGGCGACGCGCGCTCGGTGTTATCGGAGCCGCAGCACAGCTACACCAGGCGCTTGATCGCTGCCGTGCCGGCAGTAGAGCGGCGGCGTCAGCATTTCACTGTCGACATGACGCAGGTACCGTCGCTGGTGCGTCCTCCTGGCTTTGAGCCGCCGGCAGCGCAATGGCGCGAAGCGGGCGAGGATCATCGCGTGCGCATCGAGGAAATAGCATGACATCGGTTTCGACAAAGCTCGACCGCGCCTTCGTGCATCTTGAAAAGGCTATCGAGAGCGGCCGCATTCCCGGCGGCGTCCTGGGCGTCATCGACCGCGATGGCAATCGCGCCGTGCGCACCATGGGTGAGGCGCAAACCGTGCCCAAGTCGCGTCCGATGACCGAGGACACCTGGTTCGATCTGGCGTCGCTGACCAAGGTACTGTTCACCACCGAACGCATTCTGGTGCTGGCCGAAGCCGGCCGCATCGATCTCGACGCGCCGTTGACCAGCGTCATTCCCGACTATCGGCACTACAATCTCGACAACTGGGAGAGGAAGATCACCTTCCGCCAGTGCCTCGGTCACCAGACGCCTTATCCTGCGGTCTTTCCGCTTTATACCTATGGCCGCGATCCCGACCTATTGCGCACCTTCCTGCTGCAGCACGAATTTCCCGCCGGCCCAGCGGTCTATTCCGATATCAATTTCATCCTCCTTGGCATCGCGCTGGAGCGCATCGAGGACAAGTGGATCCGTGAGATGGAGCCCGGTGCCGGCTTTGCCTGGTCCGCCGGTCCCGAGACGGCTGCCGCAACCGAGGATTGCTACTGGCGCCATCGGGTGCTGGTGGGCGAAGTGCACGACGACAACTGTTCGGCGCTCGAGGGGGCAGGGCATGCCGGGCTTTTCGGCACTGTCGCCAGCGTGCTCGACTTTGCACATGGCAAGCTCACAACTGCCGGTCCGGATGCGCTGATCCGCACGCCGCTTTCGGGTCGCCGTACCCACGGCTGGGAGCGGCCCTATGAGGGCTGGTCAGGCGGCGAACGCAACTCCGGCCAGACGATCGGCCATACCGGCTTTACCGGCACCGGGCTCTGGATCGATTTCGAGCGCGGTCATGCCTGGACGCTTTTGACCAACAGGGTGCACCCGACGCGTCATTTCGATAGCGGCATCCTGCCGCTACGGCGCGCCGTGGGCGACGCCATCAATGCCGAATAGGGAGACGACAATGGAACCGATCTGGGCTGTGGGGCTGATGACCGGCACCGTTCTGGATGGCAATATCGACGTCGCCCTGCTGCGCACCGATGGCGAAACGGTCGACGAGTTTGGCGCGTATACGCTTGCGCCCTATCCGCAGTCGATCCGCGACACGCTCCAAGAAGCCCTGTCACAAGCGCGGCAGTGGAACTTTGCCGGCGCCGAGCCTGCCATCTTTGCCGAAGCAGAGGATGCGTTGACCCGCGCGCAATCGGCTGCCGTCCTCGACCTTGTCGCCGAGGCGGGCCTGCGACCGGAAGACATTGGCATTATCGGTTTTCACGGCCAGTCGGTGCTGCATCGCGCGCCGCAGCCGGGTCGCATCGGCGCCACGCGCCAGCTCGGCAATGGCGCGCTGATGCATGAACTGACCGGCATCAAGGTGGCCTACGATTTCCGCTCCGCCGACGTCCGCGCAGGAGGGCAGGGGGCTCCCCTGGCTGCGCTCTATCACCAGGCCCTGTTGCGCAAGATCGGGGCGACCGACGGCAAGACAGCCGTTCTTAATTTGGGCGGTGTTGCCAACGTCACCTTTTGGGACGGTGCCGATACGCTGATTGCCTTCGACACCGGCCCCGCCAATGCGCCGATCAATGACTTCGTCAAAGGTCTTGGCATGGGGGACATGGATGTCGACGGCGCCATGGCCCTGCGGGGAACGGTGGACGAAGAGCGGCTCGCCAGGCTCTTGACCCATCGCTATCTCTCCGCACCTTTCCCCAAATCGCTCGACCGGTTCGACTTTTTGTCTTCGATGGCCGACGGGCTTGGCGCCGAAGACGGCGCCGCCACACTCACCGCCTTCACCACGGGGGCGGTCGGAAAGGCACTCGACCTTCTGCCGCAGCGTCCTCAGCGCCTGATCGTGTCCGGGGGCGGCCGACACAACCCGGCGATCATGGCCATGCTCGATAAGCGCGCGCGGGTCGAGGCCGTACCGGCCGAAGCGGTCGGCTGGCGCGGTGACGCCGTCGAGGCGGAATGCTTCGCTTTTCTGGCTGTGCGAGTGCTCCGCGGCCTGCCGATCAGCTTCCCCACCACGACCGGTGCGCCACATCCGCTAATCGGCGGCGTCTTGGCGGCCTGATCATGGAGGGACTAACGATCGAGGTGACTGAGGTACCCAGTGCCAGTGACCTTGAGCTGATTGGAAACTCACTCGCCGACTTCAATCACGACGACGTCGGCCCCTCCAACAAGCTGCCGCTCGCCGTGTTCTTGCGCAATCCAGGCAGCATCGTCGTCGCCGGCATTTCCGGCTACACCGCCTGGGATTGGCTCTACGTGCAGTGGCTGTGGGTCGAAGAGCAGCACCGCGGGCAAAACCTTGCGGCGCGAATGCTCGCCGCTGCAGAAGCCGCGGCGCAGAAACGCGGGTGCCATGGTTCCTACATCGATACGTTCAACCCCGATGCCCTAAGAACCTATCAGCGCGCTGGTTACGAGTCCTTTGGGTCGCTTCCGAACTTCCCACCAGGCCGCACCAGAACGTTTCTTCAAAAACCTTTGTGAGACCATGGTCTCCGCTTCGCGAATGAGGCCCAGCTGGGCCCTTTGCTGCCAGCCAAGTCCGCTGTTGTGCGCTTGATGGAGAGCGTCATTTAACCGCGAGACGCTACGCACTGAACACAGGGAAGCAACACGATGGTCAGGCTCTTCTTCGGCAATGCCCGTCTGCCCCTGCGTTCGTTGTTCGGAATAGCTCGGTTTCAATTGGTTGGTGTTAGGCCTCGGTATCGTGTGTGCGTTACGCGTGGTTTCGACCCTATTTCAGCGGTTGCACCACGTAGTGCGCTCCGGAAGCCGCCGCTGACTACCGAGTGCGTTTTTTGACTTTCCGCTATTTTAGTTGATCCAGAACCCATTGCCGAAAGGCCGTCACTCGAGGCAGACCGGCTTTTGTATCTGGCGTGACGAGGTAGTAGGCGCCTGGGCCCGCAATCCGCTCAGGGAAAGGGGAGACCAAATAACCCTCTGCTAATTCTTCCTGAATCAAGAAGGTCGGCAACAAGGCCATCCCCAAGCCCGCCTTTGCCGCTTCCGTTATCATGAAGAAGTGCTCCAACCGTGGGCCCCAATTGACTTCGGGCATGGTAGAGCCGATCGAGCGGAACCAGTATTCCCAGCTGTCAGGCCGCGTCGAATGGTCGATCAAGCGATAGCTGCCAAGCTGACCCGGTTCGGTGAGTGGCGGACGACCTTCGAGCAGCGCCGGTGAGCAGACGACTTGGATTTCCTCGCCCATTAGAGGGTCGATCAGTGCCTCCGACCATTGGCCATGACCGAATCGTATGGCGATATCAATGCGTTCTCGCGTGAAGTCGAGTTCGCCATCGCTTGAAACGACATTAACCGATACATCTGGATAGAGTGCCTGAAACGAAGGCAGACGCGGCAGGAGCCAGCGTGTGCCAAATGTGGGCAACATGCCGACCGACAGTGTGCCCTTACCAGCCTTGGATGACATCAGTTCTACGGTACCCGCCTCGAGCAGGTCCAGAGAACGGCTGACCAGTCGGCTGTAGTAACTGCCTTGGTCGGTCAGCTGGATACGCCTGCTTCGGCGGGTGAACAGGGGCACTTCGAGGTAGTCTTCTAGGCTATGCACCAAGCGGCTTGCGGCACTCTGAGTTACATTCAGTTCCTCCGCAGCGCGCGTAAAGGAGTTGTGCCGAGCAACGGCTTCAAAGGTTCTTAATGCGTTGAGCGAAGGGAGAACGCGCCGTTTCACAAATTATCATTCCATAGGATCATGCAAGGGCAATCTTTATGCGCCTTGCAGCGCGCTGCCAAGGCGCTAGCTTTTTCGCAAGGACGCAATAAGCGCCGACCCATTCTCTTGGCTGGACCTGCCCAAATGATCCCATTCCACATGGCCTTCGCGGTGAAGGACAAAGAAAGCACCCGGAAATTTTACGGCGAGGTTATCGGCTGCAAGGTCGGTCGCGAGGCCGAAAACTGGATCGATTTCGATTTCTTCGGTCATCAGCTGTCCGCTCATATCAACAATGACCCGAAGTCCGAGGCCAAGTCCAAGGTCGGCAACGACATGGTGCCGCTGCACCACTTCGGCGCCGTGCTGCCCTGGGAAACTTGGAACGGGCTTGTCGAGCGCCTGCGCGCCGCATCCTATCCGCTGGTGATGGAGCCCAAAATCCGCTTCGAAGGCGAGCCGGGCGAGCAGGGCACGTTCTTTCTCCTCGATCCGTCGGGCAATGCGATGGAGTTCAAGTCCTTCCGCAATCCCGAAGCCATTTTCGAACACTGAGTTTGAGCGCCATGAATTCCTTCGAGATCGGTCGCGACCTTACCTCCATCACCATGGGCATCGATGCCTATGAGCGCCGTCAGCCGGCCGATGGTAGCCTGCTTGGCGGGGAAGGCCTGGTGCCGATTTACCTTGGCGCCGACAGCGTGGTGCCCCGCCAGTATGATGACGTCGAAACCATCAAGGCGGATTTGGATAGGTTGGCCAGCGAAGCCGCCGCGCTTGAGGCTGGGCCGCGCAAGGTGTTCCTCGAAGGCATGATCCGCTCGGTGCGGACCGCCACCAAGATGCTGGCTGGTGCGAGCCCGACCTTTGAGGAAAAGGTTACTCAGCTGGTCGGTGCACCTGCGGGTCGCGAAGACGCAGCGGTTATCGAAGATGCTCGCGCCAAGCTCGACGCGGTTTTGAAGCGTTCGGGGTTCGTCAACGGCAGCCTGGGCGAGCGGGTCGCGGCCTGGGAAGAGGCGCGCGCCGTGCCGGCCGAACAGGTCGAGACCGTGTTTCGCGAGTTGATGGCGCAGGCCAAGGCAAAGACCGACGCCATGGTGTTCGACACCGGCGACTACGACATGGTCCTGAACCCGGTCCGGGGCATGTTCTATACCGCCCGGTGTTCGTTCAACGAAGGCAAGATGGACCTCAATTTCGACTTGAGCTTTACGCGCGCTGCGCTCAAGCACCTGGTTTGCCACGAGGTCTATCCCGGTCACTCCACGCAGTTGCTGTCGACAAAGGCCGCCGTCGATGCAGGTGAGGCGCCTGCTGACGCGCTTTTGATCACCACTGATGCCATTACCGGCTGCGTGCAGGAAGGCATTGGCGACCAGGGCGTGCACCTGATCGATTTCGTCGAAGACGACGACGATGCGATCCACATCGAACTGCGCCGTGTCCGTTCCGCTGCCCAGACCAGCGCCGCCTGGATGCTGATGGTCGATGGTGTGCCGCGCGAAGATGTCGCCAATTACCTCCGCACCACGGCGATGGGCCAGGAAGCCTGGGTGCAGGGCCGCCTGCGCATGGCCGCCCACCCGTTCCGCGGGCCGTTTATCTCCTCCTATTGGGCTGGCAACGAAGTCGTCCGCAAGGTGCGCGAGCGCGTCAGCGATGCCCAGCGTCCCGCCTTCATCAAGGCGCTCTACTCCTATGCCAATTCGCCCGAGAGCCTCTCGATGTTCCCCCAGGTTGCCAACTAAGAAGGTTCAGGCCCCATGAAGTTCACCATTATCGGTGCCGGCGCCATTGGGGGTCTGGCTGGCGCCTACATGACCAAAGCTGGCCATGACGTGCTCCTGGTTGACCGCTGGAAAGAGCATGTCGATGCCCTAAACGACAAGGGCATGACCATCGACGGAGTCCGCGGCGATCTCAACGTCAAGGTCAAGGCTGCGACTCCTGATCAGCTCTCTGGCGATCTCGGTGTCATCCTCGTCGCCACCAAATCGCAGCACACGCTCGAAGCCCTCAAGCAGATCGTGCCGCTGCTCAACGCAGACAGCGCTGTCGTCTCCTACCAAAACGGCTTCAACGAGCCCGATATGGTGGCGATGCTGGACGAAGCCGGCCTGCCGGGCAAGGACATCGTGATCGGCTCGATCCCCAACTATGGCGGTGCGCTGGTCGACCCTGGTTACATCGAGTTCGTCCACGAAGGCCCGATCCAGCTGGGTGAACTCAGCGGCGAGACGACGCCGCGGCTCAAGGAGATCGGCGATGCGCTCTCGGCCTTGACCGAGGTTCAGTATTCGGACCGCATCTGGGGACAGATCTGGGCCAAGGAAGTTTATTCCGCTCAGGTCGTCTTCTCAGCCCTCGCCGACGCCAAGATCCGCGACACGCTTGGGGTCGAGCGCTATGCCCGCCTTGCCGGCGCGATCGTCAAGGAAGCGCTCGAGATCGCCGACGCCAACAATATCGACATCCAGGCCTTCGATTTCTTCGATCCCGCCAATTACCGCGTGAAGACGGCCGAGGATACCAAGAAGCTCCTCGCCAATATCGACCATGCCATCTGGCTCCTCAAGAAGGACCAGGACAACAAGCCCACCCACAATTTCAAGAAAAAGGGTTCGGGCATCTGGTGGGACATCGTCTATCGCAAGCGCCCCTCCGAAACCCGCGCCTTTGCCGGCAAACTCATCGAGTTCGGCAAGAAGGCCGGTGCCGATACCCGTCTCAACGAAAAGATGGTCGGCATGATCTACGAGATCGAGGACGGCAAGCGCCAGCTCGGCTTCCATAATTATGATGAACTTGAGGCCTATGCCGCCGAGATCGGAAAGACACTGCCATGACCACAAAGCTTGGCGTCGGTCTCATCGGCGCGCACACCTGGGCCGATAAGGCACACCTTCCCGGTTACAAGGCGCATGAGCGCGTCGACCTGATCGCCGTCTGCGATCTCGATCCCGATCGCGCCAAGGCGATGGGCGAAAAGTACGGTGCTAAGAAGGTCTACACCGACCCCGAAAAGCTGATCGCCGATGCGGATGTGCAGATGGTCGACGTCTGCACTCCGACCCATACGCACCTTCCGCTCAGCCTTATCGCCATCGAAGGCGGCAAGCATGTGCTCTCGGAAAAGCCGCTGCACACCGAAGCCGCACCCGCCTTTGATGCTGCCGCAAAGGCCAATGCAAAGGGCGTCCGCACCAAGCTCGGCTTCACCTTCCGCTATTCGCCCGCCATCCGTCAGATCAAGAAGTGGATCGATGACGGCACGCTCGGCGAAGTCTTCCACATCCACGGCTTCGAGCAAAATTCGCAATGGCTCGATCCGCAGGAGCCGCTGCGCCAGATTACTCCGGGCGTCGATCGCAACTCGCTAATCCCGGCCTCGATCGTCGGCTATGGCTCGCATCTGATCGACCTGATGCGCTGGCTCGGCGGCGAGTTCGGCTCCGTCGCCTCGACCATGAAGAATTTCATTCCCGAGCGTATCGTCCGCGGTGAAGTCGGGCTGCAGAAGATCAAGGTCGAAGACGGTGCCGTGGCGCTTGTTGAATATGCAACTGGCGCGCAGGGTCTGCTCCAGACCTCTTATGTGGCCGTGGGCAATTATCCCGGCGTCGAAATCCGCGTCTACGGATCGAAGGGTGCAGCCGTTGCCCGCCTGATCTCGGAATTCGGCACCGCCGAAACCCTCAAGATCGCCAAGGCCGAGGCCGTCGAGTTCATCCCCTACGATGTCGGCCCCGAAGCCCTACCGCCGGGAACAACGCTCAACACGCCCTGGCCAGAACTCTATTATCGCAATCTCGTCCGCCACTTCGTCGATGAAATTCTCGAAGACCGGCCGCAGGAATGCACCTTCTTCGACGGAGCCAAGAGCCAGGAAATCGTCGATGCGATCATCAAGGCGCATTTCGAGCGCCGCTGGGTCGACCTACCGGGCAAGAGCGCATGATGGTGACTTACGATCCGGCGCTGGTTGAGGACTTTCTCGCCCATCACTGGCGCTTTCGCCCGGTGGATGCGACGTTCATGGGCGACAATGCTCATGATAGCGAGCTGCCGCCGGCCGGCCCCGAAACGCTTGTCGAAGAGATTGCCGAAATCGAAGATCTCCTTGCCCGGTTGGAAGCAAGCGAAGAACCACAGGACCTCGGCGATCGGCTCGACCGGCGCATGATGCTGGCCGAGCTGCGCATGCAGCGTCTCGCCGCCGAAACGCGTCCGCGCCTCCACAATCCCGCATGGTATTCGGGCGAAGCCGCATTCGCGATCATCTCGCTGTTGCTGCCGCAATCCATGCCGATCCGCCACGCGGCGCTGATCGCAAGGCTCAACGGCATCGGCACTTTCCTTCGCGCGGCGACCGAACGCCTCGATGGCGTGCCGGCCGCCCAAGGCTGGGTCAAGCGCGCGCAAAAGGAAGCGACGGCCATGGCCGGTTTCCTCCGCACCGACATAAAGCTGCACGAAGAATTTGCCGATGACTGGGCCGAGCCCGCGCGCCAGGCTGCCGACGCCTTCGAAGCCTTTGCTGCCGCACTCGACACCCAGCCCGATGCCGATCCGGCGTGTGGTGAAGCCTATCTTACCCAGCTCATGGCTGAGATCCACGGCCTTCGGATGTCGCCGCGCGAAGCCGTCGATCTGGCAGAAGCTGCCTACAAGCGCATGGGCGACGAGATGGCGGACATGGCGCACGCCATCGACCCTAGCCGTACGGCCGAAGAGATCATCGCCGGGCTAGCCGACATCCACCCGTCGGACGCCGAAGAGGTTTTTGACAGCTACATGGAGTGGGATGTTCGCGCTATCGCCCAGGGCGCCGAGCTTGTTACTCCGGCGCAGGAATACGATCTTGATTATCGGTGGATGGCGCCTTGCTTCCGCAAGATCAGCCAGCCGCTCTATTTCCTCTTCTATCGCTCGCCCCCCGGCCTCAATCCCGGTGCCGGCAGCGTTTACTGGGTAACTCCGCCCGGCGATGATGAGGGTGCGTTCTTGCGCGCCAACAACACCGCCATGACCAAGACCATCCATGCCGTGCACCACGGCAGCATCGGCCATCACACGCAAAACACCCGCGCCCGCACCGCCAAGTCGCGTCTCGCGCGTATTGCGGGCACCGATTGCGCGCTCGGCCTTGCCTTCCTCGGCTCAGGCACGCTGATCGAAGGCTGGGCCTGCTACGTCGAAGACCTTCTGATGGAAGTTTCGGGCTTCTACACCCCAGCCGAAATCCTGCTCCTCAAGCAATTCGAGCGCCGCAACGCCGCAAGCGTGCTTGTCGACATCAAGCTGCACTTAAGCGACTGGAGCCCCGACGAGGCCATGGCTTTTTACCGCGAGGCCGGCTTTGCCGCTGCCCGCGTCGAAGGCGAAGTGGTGCGCAATTCCATGCTGCCCGGCTCGCGCCTGATGTATTGGCTAGGCGTAGAAGGCATCAAGAGCTTGCGCCAGCGCTGGAAGGGCGACACGCTCGGGTTCCACGATCACCTGCTGAGCTACGGTCACATGCCGCTGGCCTGGATCGGCGAGGAAATGGAAAGGGCAGGGCACCTCAACCCATGACGGATCAGACCACTCCACTGCTCGACATCCGTGGCCTCGTCACCGAGTTCTCGACCGAAACCGGCGTCGTTCGCGCCGTCAAAGGCGTCGATCTCACCATCGGGCAGGGCGAGACCGTTGCCCTGGTCGGGGAAAGCGGCTCGGGCAAGTCCGTCACCAGCCTTTCGGTCATGCGCCTGATCCAGAAGGGTGTTGGCGCCATCACGGGCGGCGAAATGCTGTTCCGCACGCGCTCGGGCCAGGTCGTCGACCTCGTCAAGCAGCCCGAAAACGCCATGCGCGCCATTCGTGGCAACGAGATCGGCATGATCTTCCAGGAGCCGATGACCTCGCTCAATCCGACCCAAAAGGTCGGCGCCCAGATCGCCGAGGCTGCTCGCCTGCACCAGAACCTCACGCGCAAGCAGGCCTGGGCCCGTGCCGTTGAGATGCTGGCTCTGGTCGAAATTCCCGATCCCGCCCGCCGCGCCGATGTCTATCCGCACCAGATGTCGGGCGGCATGCGGCAGCGCGTCATGATCGCCATGGCGCTGGCCTGCAATCCCGCGCTGCTGATCGGCGACGAGCCAACCACCGCGCTCGACGTCACGGTGCAATTGCAAATCCTCGAACTCATGCGGCGCCTGCAGCGCGAGATCGGCATGGGCATCCTCTTCATCACCCACAATCTCGGCGTCGTGGCTGAAGTCGCTGACCGTGTCGCGGTGATGTATGGCGGCCGCATCGTCGAAACCGCGCCTGTGCGCGAGCTCTTCGCCCGTCCGAGCCATCCCTATACGCGCGGCCTTCTCGATAGCCTGCCGGTGATCGATCATGCCGCCCGCGCATCGGGCCAAGGGCTGCGGCTCCGCGCTATTCCCGGCAGCGTAGTCGATCCGCGCAATCCGCCCCAAGGCTGTGATTTTAATCCGCGCTGTGCCTGGGTTATTCCGGCATGCCGCGCCGCGGTGCCTGCCCTCCTGCCGGTCGTTCCCGAACATCGGGCCCGCTGCATCCGCTGGAACGAAGTCCATGGCTGAGCCGCTCCTCGTCGTTGAAGACCTTAAGGTCCATTATCCAATCGGCAAGACGCTCTTCAAACCTGGCGTCACCCTGCGTGCGCTCGATGGCGTTTCCTTTACAGTGGGCAAGGGCGAAGTCGTTGGCCTCGTCGGTGAATCCGGCTCGGGCAAGACCACGCTTGGCCGCGCCGTGCTGCGCCTTGTCGAGCCGACCTCGGGCAAGGTGCAACTCGATGGTCAAGAGGTCACGACGCTTTCGGCGGGAGATCTCAAGGCCCTGCGCAGCAAGATGCAGATCATCTTCCAGGACCCATATGCGAGCTTGAACCCTCGCATGAGCGTCGGTCAGACGTTGGCCGAAGCGCTGATGCTGCACAAGATCGGCACGCGCAAAGACCGAGAGCAGCGGGTCGGCGATCTTCTGGAAAAGGTTGGCTTGCCGCGGAGCGCCGCGGCGCGCTTCCCGCATGAGTTTTCCGGCGGGCAACGCCAGCGCATCGGCATCGCCCGCGCCCTTGCGGTCAATCCAGAATTCATCGTCGCCGACGAACCTGTCTCGGCGCTCGACGTTTCGATCCAGGCGCAGATCATCAACCTGCTCCAGGATCTCCGCCGCGAACTCGGCCTGTCACTCCTGTTCATCGGCCACGATTTATCCGTCATTGAATTTCTCTGCGACCGCGTCATCGTGCTTTATCTCGGCCGCATAATGGAAATGGGAACGGCCGCCGAGCTCTATTCCAATCCCCGCCACCCCTACACGCGTGCTCTGCTCGATGCGGCGCCGGTGCCGGATCCGACGGTGCGGCGCGAGCGGATCACGCTCAAGGGCGATTTACCCAGCCCCATCAACCCGCCATCCGGCTGCGTCTTCCGCACGCGTTGCCCTTACGCCGTCGAGGCGTGTGCCGAGGTCGTGCCGCCGCTGGAGACTTTCGAAAGCGGACATCGGGTAGCGTGCATTCGCAGCCACGAACTGGACCTGCGCAAGCCGCTGTCCTAAGTCTGCCTGATCAAATCGCGAGCACTGTGGGTAAGCACGCGCCAGACCCGGCGCGTGCTTTGCTGTTTTGCAGCCAAATTCCAAGTTGCATGATCTCAAGTGCCGGGAATTTGAATTTTTTCGGCCATTGCATGATCCAAGCTGGACACATCATGCTCTTGTCATGAAACGTTTATTCATCGCCTCGCGCGGAAATCCTGAACAACTGGCCCAACTTTTCCGTGCAGAGCTGCCGGATTTCGAGGTCCTGACCGAGCAGCCCAAAGCGGGCGATGCGGACGTGCCATTCATCATCGTCGGTCGTCCGTTGCCCGGCGTCATCCGCGCCGTCCCGGGGTTGAAGCTCGTCCTGAGCCTCAACGCCGGCATCGAGCATCTGCTCGCCAGCGGCGAAGTGCCGGACGAACTGCCGATCGTCCGCCTCGTCGATGAAGGCCTCGCGCTTGGCATGGCCGAGTGGGTGCTGGCGCAGGCGCTCGCCTGGCACCGCAATCTCTTCCTCTACACCGAGCTTCAGGCCAAAGGTGAGTGGACGCCGCAAGCAGAAAAGCTTGCCAATGAGCGGACGGTCACCGTGCTGGGCGCCGGTGCGTTGGGCCGACCGGTTGCGGAGCATTTCGTCCGCTTCGGCTTCAATACGCGCGTCTGGGCGCGTTCCAAGCACGATGTCGCGGGTGGGACGACCTTTGCCGGCAAGGATCAACTGCCCGACGCGGCACGCGGCGCCGACATTCTGGTCAACCTGTTGCCGCTGACGGCCGAAACGGCCGATCTGGTCGATGCCAAGCTTCTCGGCGTGCTGAACGACGGTGCCTTCTTCATCAACGGCGCGCGTGGCGGCCACGTTGTCGATGCCGACCTGATCGCGGCTTTGGACAGCGGCAAGCTTAGCGGTGCGGCGCTCGACGTCTTCCGCACCGAGCCGCTGCCGGTCGAAGACCCGCTTTGGAAGCATCCAAAGGTCCGGCTTTCGCCGCATGTGGCGGCGCCGACCCACCAGAACATGGCGGTCAAGGAGATGGCCGCAAACATCCGACGCTTCGAAAACGGCGAGCCGGTGCGCAACGTCGTCGATCGCAGCCTGGGTTACTGACAAGACCGGAAAACCGGCACTTACAAGCGTTCGAAGATCAAGGAAGGGACCAAATGAACACCAAACTCTCACGTCGCGTCTTACTGCAAGGCATTCTCGCCACCACGACCGCACTCGCCACCATGCGCGCATTCCCCGCCATGGCGCAGCAGTCGGGCGGCACGCTCAATGTCGGTCTCACCTATGAGCTCGACACCATGAACACCTATTCCACCGGCTTTTTGGCCGATGCGCAGCACACCGTAATCGAGGGCCTTATCGCTCCCGACAAGGATGCGCGCTACGTGCCTGTGCTCGCCAAGGAAGTGCCGACGCTGGACAATGGCGGCATCGTCCTGTCCGACGATGGCTCCAAGATGACCATCACCTATCACCTCCAGGAAAACGTGAAGTGGCATGATGGCGAGCCCTTCACCTCGGCCGACGTCAAGTTTACCTGGGAAGCGGTCAAGGACCCGGCCTTCATCGCCGAATCCAAGGATGGCACGCAGGACATCGACAGCATCGACCTGCCGGACGACTACACCGTGGTTTGCAACTACAACACGGTGAAGCCGAACTTCGCGTCGACGCTCTTCACCTTCGGCATCATGCCAAAGCACCTGCTCGAAGGCACCGACCTCAACACCTCGTCCTACAACGAGACCCCTGTCGGCACCGGCCCGTTCAAGGTCGCCGAATTCGTGCGTGGCCAGTATGTCGTGCTCGACAAGAACACCGATTACTGGCGCACTGCCGAAAACGGGGATGCACTGCCATACCTTGATCGTCTCGTGTTCCGCATCGTTACCGACAGCAACACCCTGCTGACGCAGCTGCAGAGCGGTGAGCTCGACATGGCGGTTTCGGTCCCCTACGGCCGCGCCTCGCAGCTCGAGGGCGTTGAAGGTCTCGAAATCATCGTCGGACCGCAGCTGAGCTGGGGCCACCTCGACTTCAACTTCCGCAATGAACTGCTGGCCGACGTCAACGTCCGCAAGGCAGTGGCGCATGCCATCAACCGCGAGACGCTGATCCGCGTGCAGGGCGGCTTCCCGATCGCGATCAAGTCCTTGGTTCTGCCCATTTTCGACCTCTACGACGACGCGACGCCCGAATACGCCTATGATCCTGCAGCGGCCAACGCCCTGCTCGACGACGCCGGTTATGCCCGCGGTGGCGACGGCATCCGCGAAAAGGACGGCAAGCGCTTGAGCTTTGCCTTTGTGATCCAGTCCGGCCGTGCGGACGACGAGAACGTGCAGCAGGTGATCATTGCCCAGCTCAAGGAAATCGGCATCGAAGCGACCGCCGACAACAAGGCTGGCGTTGCCTACCGTGAAGCCCGCTACAACGGTGGCTATGACCTGATCTACGGTCGTTGGATTACCTCTGCCGACCCGGTCTATTCGACCTTCTACGGTTCGGAAGGCGAGAACAACGGCCAGGGCTATTCCAATCCAGAGCTCGACGTAGTGTTCGCACGTCTCGAAAACACGCTGGATGCCGAAGAGCGCAAGGCCGCTGCCTCCGAGATGCAGCGCATCATCGCCGAAGACCTGCCTGCCATTGCTCTTACCCAGGGCGTGTCGGTCATTGCCAAGCCGGTGGAACTGAAGAACTTCGTTCCCAACCCCACCAACATGACCAATTTCGTGGACACCAAGGAATGGTACCTTGAGGGCTAAGGCCCCAGGCGCCAATCTTCAACTGCATGCCGGCCCTGTTTCAGCAGGGCCGGTGGCTCCGGGGCCCCGAGGAGCAAGATGAGCCTAGGTTTTATTATTCGCCGAATTCTCGGCGCCATCCCGCTTTTGTTGGGCATCTCGGTTATTTTGTTCGTCATCATCCAGCTGGCGCCAGGTGGCCCGCTGGACATGTATGCGGAAAACCCGTCGGTCAGTAAGGAAGCGCTGGCGCAGATCGCTGCGCGCTATGGCCTCGACCAGCCGGTTCCCGTTCAATATTTCATGTGGCTCAAGGCCATCGTTGTCGGTGATTGGGGCTACTCGATCCGTACCGGCCGTCCAGTGCTGGACGAAATCCTCTTGCGCCTCGGACCGACGCTGCAGCTGGGCGGGCTCGCCATGATCATCTCCCTGATCATCGCCGTTCCTGTCGGCATGATCAGCGCGGCTCGCCGTGGCTCCAAGCTCGACGGGACCGTGACCGTCTTGAGCTTTGCCGGCATTTCGACCCCGGTGTTCTGGCTCGCCTTGCTGCTGCAGCTGTTGTTCAGCGTGCAGCTCGGCTGGCTGCCCTCTGCCGGCTACCAGTCCATCGGCGACGGCTCCTTCCTCGACCGCCTGCGCTACATCATCATGCCGGCTTCGGTTCTCTCGCTGGCGACTGTCGCGAGTTGGAGCCGCTTCATCCGCTCCGGCATGATCGACGTGCTGAACCAGGACTATATCCGCACGGCCTATGCCAAGGGTCGTGGCGAAAAGGCCGTGCTATTCCTCCATGCGTTGCGTAACGCAATGATCCCAGCGGTCACCGTGATCGCTGTGGACTTCGTCACCATCATTTCCGGTGCCGTCATTACCGAAACCGTTTTCGCCTGGCCGGGAATCGGACGCCTCTTCATGGAGAGCATGAACGGCCGGGATTATCCCATGCTGATGGGGCTGATGATGATGGGTTCGCTCGCCATCGTGGCCGCGAACATCATCGCCGACTTCTGCTATGCCGCGCTCGATCCGAGGATCCGCTATGACTGACGCAACGGTTCCTGCCGCCATCGCGCCCGCCTCGCCACCGCAAAGCTATTGGCGACGCGTTACCAAGCGGTTCTTCAAGCGCCGGCTGGCGGTGATTGGGGCTGCATTCCTGATCCTGCTCGGCATCGTCGTCACCATCGGCCCGATGGTTTCGCCTTATAGCTACGACTACCAGGATTTCGACCTGCTCGGCATGCCGGGCCCGATGTCGGCCGAACACTGGCTTGGCACAGACGAGCTGGGCCGTGATGCGCTGACGCGTCTTCTGCACGGTGGCCGCGTGTCGCTTGCTGTTGGTCTTGCCGGTGCGCTGATCGCTGGGATCGTTGGCACCCTGGTGGGCACCGTTTCAGGATTTTATCGCGGCATTCCCGACATTATCCTCATGCGGTTTACCGACGTCATGATGTCGATCCCGACCTTGCCCCTGGTGCTGCTGCTCTCAGGCCTGTTCAGGCCGAGCCCGCCGCTCCTTGTCGCCATTGTCGGTATCCTGATCTGGATGGGTACGGCACGATTGGTGCGCAGCCAATTCCTGGCGCTGCGGGAGCGCGAATTTGTTGAAGCCGCCCGCGCGCTTGGCGCCAGCGGCCCGCGCCTCATGTTCCGGCATATCCTGCCCAATGCCATTGGCCCGATCACGGTAGCGTCGACCCTCGCCGTCGGCAGCGCCATCATGCTGGAGTCGGCTTTGTCTTTCCTCGGCTTTGGCATCCAGCCGCCGGTGCCGACCTGGGGCAACCTCCTCAACAGCGCTTCCTCGTGGCTGTCGCAGGCGCCTTGGCTAGCCATACCGCCGGGCCTGCTAATTCTTTTCACCGTGCTAGCAGTGAACTTCCTCGGCGACGGCTTGCGCGACGCCATGGAGCCTCGGGAGTAAGCATGCGCCCGCTCGAAAGCTATATCGCCGACCAGGGACCAAAACCCTTGGCCGAGGGCCGTGCCGTGGCCAGTGCGGGTAATCCGATAGTTACAGAAACCGCGATCCGCATCATGTCCGACGGCGGCAACGCTGCCGACGCGGCTATTGCAGCAGCGCTGGTGCAAGCCGTGGTCGAGCCGCATCTGACCAGCCATGCCGGCATGGTGTCTTGCCTGTATTGGGATGGCGCCAAAGGCGAAGCGCAGCAGCTCAACGCCTTGGGCACGCTGGCGCCCGATCTGCCGCCGTTCCGGCCGATCAATGGGGTTGGAGGCTGGGCCCGCGAAGGGGCACCCGGCCCGCAGGCCGCCATTCCCGGCTTCATGCCCGGACTTGCCGCCTTGCACGAACGCTATGGCAGCAAAAGCTGGGCTGAGCTCTGCACTCCGGCAGTCGAATGGGCAGAACGCGGCCATGCCGTGTCCTCGTTCGAATATGGCGTCAACGTCTTTGCCGCGCCGTTCTGCACCTATTTCGAGTCCGGCCGCGCCGTCTTCATGCCCAATGGCTATCTGACGCCAGTGGGGCAGGTGGTGCGTAACCCGGCCATTGCCGTGACCATGAAACGGCTTGCGGAGAAGGGGCCGGATTATTTTACGACCGGTGGCTGGGCCAAGGCATTTATCGCCGCTGGCAACGAGCTCGGCTGGCCAGTGCGCCTCGACCACCTCACCGCCAATCCGCCGCGCTGGCAGACGCCGCTGCGCTTCACCCATCGCGGCCACGAGATTGTCGGTCTGGCTCCGCCCGAGCGGCAAGGCGCTTTCTGCGCCATGGTGCTGGGCATTCTCGATCATGCCGGCATCGATGAGATGGAGCCGTTTGGCGCATATTACGTCTTCACCATGGCACATGCGTTGCGCCTCGCTGAACACGCCTGCGGCTTCATGCATGATCCGATGGTGGCGGGCGATGCGGCAGCGGTGTTGATGGACCCGGCATATCACGCGAGCCAAGCCAGGCTTATCGCAGCCAGCAAGCCGCATGTCGACCTCACCGAGCATGTCCGCCTTACCCGAGGCCGCGCGGCTCTCGCCGCCAGTGGCTGGAACAGCGCCAGCCGCAAGCCGCCCGTCGGCTCCTGCGAAATCTCGATCGTCGATGCCCAAGGCAACTGGATCCAGATGATGAACACCATCCAGTCCGGAGGCATCCCAGGCATGGCGGTGGATGGCGTCTTCATGATGGGCTCGCATGAGCAGACATCGATGAATTCGCATTTTTCGAACTTTCGGGTGCCCGGCGCGCGAATGCGCAACATCTTGGGCAACACGTTTGTCCTCAAGGACGGTGCGCCTTGGCTGGCCCTCGGCACGCCTGGCAATGTCTATGCCACGGTGGCGCAGTTGCTTGTCCACATTCTCGATTTCGGCATGGACCCACAGGAGGCATCCGACGCGCCGCGCATGCTGCCACTCGAGGATGACTACACACTTCATGTCGAGAGCCGCCTGTCAGCCAAGACGGTAACGGAGCTCACGTCCATGGGCCTCCTGCTCGGACCCATGCCGCAATGGGACTGGAACCAGGGATCGTTCCAGATGAGTTGGCGCGACGGCGGCCGCCTCAAGAGCAGCGCCGACTTCCGCCGTACGGGAAGCGCGGATGCCATTTGCTAAAATAGACACCACAAATTCGCGCCACTGACGGTTGCATGACGTCTGCTAAGTCGGAGATTTTACCTAAAGCGGGCCGGCAGCAAACCACCCCGTTGAGGACACGGCCGTCACCAAAGCAGAACGGCCCCTTCCGGTAAATCGCAATGGTCGTCGGAACGGCCGGAATGGGGCGCATCTCCGACCACAATGGAAGCAGCAGTTCGTACGCAAAGCTGTCGTTAGCTCGCCCTTCAGTCGGCTAAGTCTGGGTGGCATTCGTTAACCGATTAATTGATGGATGCGACGACGCTTACTTGCGAACAGGCGGGGAGGGACGAAATGGGACATCGCCACCTACAAAGCTATGCAAAGTTGTGTTGCGTCATAGGAAGGCATTCGATACTTTGTAGGCGCCTAAGACACTGTAAGCAAATAGGAAATAGCTCCGTACCGGCACCGAAGGCAGAGGTCGTGAGTTCGAAGCTCGCTGGGCGCGCCAGTCTTCTTTCGTCATTGTTGTCGTGGTTCGATAAATAACGTTATCGAAGCCTGATGTCCGGTGGGCAGCCGACAGTGTCGATGATCTGCCGTTCGTATGCATAAAGGCATTGATCAGATCACCGCTGAAGGGCAGACCTATTGCTGACACTCCTCGAATTATCACCTGCGGGTACAATTGGCCCGGTTGCTGACCGGCAGCTCTCAGGCGGGTACATCGATATGGCTGCCATTCATCAGCGCTTCGGCGCACGGCTTTAACCCACCTTTCCCTGACATACCGGATGGGGGTGGCCGAATTGGCAAGCGCGGTCCTTTGCATGGCCACATCTTTGTGGCTATAGCCCGGAAGTACTAACCATCCAGGCCATCAGCCTGCCGCCAATGCCCGGATGCTGTTCGTTGAAACCGAGGGGAAACGAGTGGCGCTACGATCCTGCTGCGCCAATTAACCAGGGTCTCGTGCCATCTTGTGCCCTGCAGCATGGCCGTCCCGATGCCTAGGGGTGCTAATCCAGCTCGACTCAGCAGGTGCAATACGGCTGCCATTGACGTTCCTGAACTAATGACATCATCGACAACAACAATCCGGCGGTTCTCCAGCAGCGGCAAGGAGCGGGGATCAAGGAATAAGGTTTTTTGATGCGTGGGGCTGGTGATCGAAGACATGGGGGCCGAAAGCTCATCGCGATACCAGAACTTGCGGGATGTCCCCAAGGCCACCAAGCGAGGATGTCCCAGCCTTCGGGCAACATTGTTGGCCAGAGTTAGGCCAAGCGTGGGAACGCCGATAATGACATCGGGCGAAAAGGACTGAAGCATTTCGGCCAGGGCGGCGGAGATTGCATCCTCCACCGCAAAGCTCGCCTGATTGATGATCAGCGACGCCACCGCAGCCGTTCCGTCCCCCGGCAAGACGCGAATGGGCAGCAGAACCTGGCGACCATCGGGAAGCGATACCGGATAGCTGTCGACCCACCCCTCGGCGCGTGAAGCATGCGAGCCGGCGGGGTCGACGGTCTGCCAGAACTGGTGGGGAAGAAGCGACAATCACGGTTTCCTTGCTGGCCAAAGGCGGAGGGCGGATGCTAGGCCGACCCTATAACGATGAGCTTATAGTCCCATGTCCCACGGCCACAACGACCCTTTCGACCTCGATGCCATGATCAAGCTTCGGCGCGACCTTCATGCCCATCCCGAACTCGGCTTCGAGGAAGAGCGCACCAGCCAGATCGTTGCCGCAGAGCTCGAAGCCGCCGGCATCGAAGTGCACCGTGGAATGGGCAAGACCGGTGTCGTCGGCACCCTGCGCGTCGGCGATGGCTCCCGCTCGATCGCGCTCCGCGCCGATATGGACGCGCTGGCTATGCCCGAACTTGGTGATGTCCCCTATAAGTCCGGCACCGCCAACACCATGCATGCTTGCGGCCACGACGGACATACGGTCATGCTGCTTGCCGCCGCTAGACACCTGGCGCGGACCCGAGCCTTTTTCGGCACGGTCCATTTTATCTTCCAGCCCGCCGAAGAGGGCCGCGGCGGTGCCAAGGCCATGCTGGACGACGGCTTCCTCGATCGTTTCCCCATCGACACCGTTTATGGCCTTCACAACATGCCGGGCCTCGCCACAGACGAAATGGCCGTTGTCGTCGGCCCACAACTGGCGTCTTCAGACAGCTGGGAAGTCACCTTCCACGGCGTCGGCACCCATGGCGCCAAGCCTCATCTTGGGCGCGACGCCATGACCGCGGCCGCACATTTTCTCACTGCCATTCACACCATCGTTGCCCGCATCGTCGACCCGCTGCAGCCGGCCGTGGTCAGCGCCTGCGCCATCACAGGCGGCGACTTCCGGGCCCTCAACGTTATCCCCGACGATGTCCGCATCGGCGGCACGGCCCGCGCCTATACGCCTCAAGTGCGCGATCAGCTGGAAGCCGAAATCGGCACCTTGGCCCAGGGCATCGCCACCACCTTCGGCATTCGCGCCAGCTACGAGTTCAAGCGCCGCATTCCCCCCGTCGTCAATGCCGCCGGGCCCACTTCGGTAGCGCTCAAGGCCGCCGAGGCCGCTACCGGTCGACCCGTCGTCACCGACTTCCCGCCCTCGACGGCCGGCGACGACTTCGCCGAGTTCGGCAATCGCGTGCCCGGCTGCTATGTCTGGCTCGGCAACGGACCCGCCGTTGTCGGTGCCCTGCATCACAATTCGCGCTACGACTTCAACGATGCGGCCATCGAAACCGGCGCCCGCTTCTGGACCGCAGTGGTCGAAGAGGAGCTGCGCTAGCGCAGCCCCTCCGCCAAAAGCGCAAGCACGCCTGCTGCGTCGACCCGCATCGCGACGGATACCGGCGAACCAGCCTCGTCCTGGATCAGCCCACCGGCATCGGTGTCATCGCTGACATTGACCGACAACCGATAGCTGTCGACCCCAAAGAGCTCCGGCGCCAGCGCCAGCACCATGACGCACGGATCGTGTAGCGGCCTGCTGGTCTTTTCATCCTGAACATAGGCCGTCAGCAGCGCCGCGGCAGTATCGCCAGCCACCGTGCCGCGCAGTCCCTCGACATAGTCCCGATCGGCGCGGATGCGACGCGTGACATCGAGCGGGATCAGCGTCGTTCTTACGCCGCTTGCAAGCACCAGTGCGGTCGCCTCCGGATCGGCGGCAAAGTTGAATTCCGACGTCGGTCCGGCATTGCCCTTTTCCACAATGGCGCCACCCATGACGATCAGGTGCCCGATACGGCTTGCCGCCTGCGGATGAGTTTCGATCAGCTGCGCGACATTGGTCAGTGGACCTAGCGCCAGGATATCGATCGAGCCGCTCGGCTCCGACAGCAACGTCTCGGCCATCCAGTCCACCGCGTCATCGCTCAAAAGCGGCGCTGCTGCCGGGAGCGTGACGCCACCTAGCCCGTCATTGCCGTGGATTTCGGCCGCATCGATGGTCTTGCGCCGCAGCGGCCCCGACGCCCCGGCCACGACCGGAATGTCGCTCCGCCCCATCGCGGCAAGCAGGCCCCCCGCATTCGCCGTCGTCCGCGCCAGCCCGATATTGCCCGCCACCGTCGTCAGGCCCAGCACCTTGAAGCGGTCGCTCGCCAAGCCAAAAAGAATGGCCACCGCGTCGTCGAGGCCAGGATCGGTATCGATGATGACCTTTCTATTCATAAAGCGGCGCCAGCACCATTTCCGGAACCTTCACCAACCCCTTGTCGGTGATGCGGATCTCGGGGATTACCGACAATGGGATCAGGTTGAAGCCCATATAGGGAATGGTGCAGCCGGCATTTTGCCATGCGGTCTTGAGCGCCTGGTTTTCCGCCGCGACCTCATGCACGCGCTTGTCCGACATGAGGCCCGCGACCGGCAGGCCGACAAAGGCTTTCACCTGCCCATTCTGCACGACGACAATGCCGCCCTTGGCTGCCTCAATCGTTTTGAGCGCGAGCGCCATGTCAGCCTCATTCGTCCCGGCAAGGATGATGTTGTGGCTGTCATGACCGACACTTGAACCCACCGCGCCGTTGGTGATGCCAAAATCCTGCAGCAGCCCATGCGCGATGCCACCGTCGGATTTCCCATGCCGTTCGATGATGGTGACGAAGCTCAGGTTGTGCTTCTCGAGGATCGTCGAACAGTCATTAGCCGGCTCGATCGCGACCTTCCGATGCGGCAAGACGATGCCGGGCATCTCGATGCCGATGGCATTGGCAACCACCGGGGCGGTCGGAAGTTCCGGCGTGAGTTTGAGGCCCGTGGGCAGGTGAACGGTATTATACGCCGCTTCGGGATAGCGGTAGCGCTGGTTGAGCGTCTCCTCGAGCAGCGGCGTGATCTTGCGGTCGTCGACTACAAGTTCGCCGCCATACCAGGTGCTGATCGGCTTCATGCTGTCGTCGAGCAGCAGGAGGTCCGCGCGGCGTCCGCCACCCAGCCCGCCGATCTCGTCCCCCAGGCCGAAGCGGGTCGCGCCATGCAGCGATCCCATGGACCAGGCCTGTTCCGGCTTCATGCCGCAGCGGATCGCCTCGCGCACGACCCAGTCGAGGCCGAAGCTTAAGAGGTCGTCTGCATCGCGATCGTCGGTGCAAACGCAAAACCGCTTGTGACTGGCGCCCAGCTCGGTGATCGGCTTGATCGCCTCGACGATCGAGTTCCAGGGCGTCGCCGGATTGCCGCCGCGCAAGAACACCCAGACCCCGGCATCAACGAAATTATTGGAGATGTCACGGTCGATGGCTTCGTGCGTATCGGTCACGCCGGCCGCGGCATAGGGCGCCACAAATTCGCGTCCGTAGATATGGCCCGACACCGGGCGGTTGCGCTTCAAGGCTTCGGCGATAATCGCATGGCTGCGCGGATCGCCCATGGCAACCGGTACGAAGTCCATCTTCTCGCCCAGGGCCATCGCCTCGGGCCACTTGTCGAACAAGGCGCCAATTTTTTCCGGCGTCAGGTCGCCACCAGCGGTTTCGAGTTCTGGCGACGTCGCTGGAACGGTCGAGGGCACGGTAAGGAAAATCGATAGCGGCGCCAGGCGCGCGTCTTCCAGCATCGCCGCGACGCCCGCCACATCCATGACATTGCCGATCTCGTGGCTGTCGCAAAAGATCGTCGTCGTGCCGTTAAGCAGCGCGGCTTCCGCATAGGCGCAAGCCGTGACCATCGAGCTTTCGATATGGATATGCGGATCGACCAGACCCGGTGCGATGATGCCACCACGCGCGTCATAAACGGCCTTGGGTGCTGGACCCTTGCGATGCGCACCCGACGGCATGACCGCAGCGATGCGACCATTGGCCACCCAAATTTCGCGATCCGCGGAGATGCGCTCGGAATAGGTCGAGAGTACCCTTGCGCCGGTGATCACGAGGTCCGCCGTTGCGCGGCCACCTGCGACGGCCGCCAGATGCATCGTGCTGGCATGAAGCGGCGCGACGGAGAAGCGGTTAAGGGTCATGGCTTGGTCTCCGCGAAGGCTGCGAGAATGCGCACCCAGGATCGGATGCCTTTGTGGAAGCTCGAGAGGTCGTATTTTTCGTTGGGACTATGGATGCGATTGTCGAAACGGCCAAAGCCGATCAGCAGCGCATCCATGCCCAACCGCTGCTTGAATTCACCGAGGATCGGGATCGAGCCGCCGGTGCCGGCAAGCGCCGTCTCGCGACCCCATTCGTCGCTAAGCGCTGTGCGCGCCGCGTTCAAAAGCGCGCCGTCGAGCGGCATGGCTTGGGCAGGCGCCGCAGCATAGGCCTTGAACGACACCGTGCAATCGGGTGGCAGAAGGCTTGTCACATAGTCGCGGAAAAGCTGCCTTATGCGGTGCGGATCCTGGCCGGCAACCAACCGGAAGCTCAGCTTTGCGCTAGCCTGAGCCGGAATAACCGTCTTGAAGCCATCGCCAGTATAGCCCGACCAGACCCCGTTGATCTCACAGGTCGGCCGCGCCCAAACCTGCTCCAACACCGAGCGACCGCTCTCGCCGGCGGGCGTCGTCAGTCCGACATCGGACAGGAATTTTTCGGCGTCGAAGGGCAGTCGGCTCCATTGCTCGACGACCTCTTGCGGCAGGTCCGCCACCCCATCGTAGAAGCCGGGTATGGCAACACTGCCATCCTCATCGTTCCGCAGCTTGCCGATAATGCTGCCGATGACTTGCGCGGCATTGCGCGCCGCGCTGCCGAACATGCCCGAATGCAGGTCCCGGTCGCCGCAGTTGATAGTGAACTCTTCCGATACGAAGCCGCGCCACATCGTGGTAATGGCCGGCGTGTCGCGGTCCCACATATCGGTGTCGCAGACCAGCATGACATCGGCCCGAAGGTTGTCGCCATGCTGTTCAAGAAACGGCCCAAGGCTCGGGCTGCCCGCTTCTTCCTCGCCCTCGAACAGCATCGAAACCCTGATCGGCAGCGCGCCCGTTTCAGCCTTCCAGGCGCGGCAAGCCTCGATGAAAGTCAGCAGCTGGCCTTTGTCGTCGGAAGCGCCGCGGCCAAGAATATGGGTCTCGCCATCCGGCTGCGGGGAAAGCGACGGCTCGAAGGGCGGCGTGTTCCAGAGGTTGAGTGGATCGACCGGTTGGACGTCGTAATGGCCGTAAAAGAGGACATGCGGCCCCTCGCTGGAGGGGCCATGGGCCACGACCATGGGGTGGCCCGCGGTGGCGCGCACGCTGGCATCGAAGTCGAGCGCCGACAGCTGATCCCGCAGCCACTCGGCAGCGCGCCGGCAGTCCGATGCATACTGGGCTTCAGTCGAAACCGAAGGAATGCGGATCAGCTCGAACAGGCGGTCGAGGCTGGCAGGAATGTCGGCGTCGACGCGGGCGAGGATGCGGTCAAGCTGGGTCATGGCTCTCGTCGATGCGGCGCATTTCGGCCTTGAAGGAATTGGCGATCTGGACGGCGTCACGCAGGGCGCCGACCGGGTCGAGCGTTTCCAGCCGACGATCCCGCATCAGCCATCGACCGGCAACCATCGAATGGGTAACGTCACTGGGCATCGCGGCAAAGACCAGCAGCGAATATGGGTCGTAGATCGGGTGCAGGCGTGGCGCGGCGAGGCTGATGCGGATGAGGTCCGCCTGCTTGCCGACCTCAAGCGAACCGGTCTGCAGGTTAAGGCTCAGCACCCGGGCGCCCTCGATGGTCGCCATGCGCACGACTTCCACAGCAGGCAGCGGCTTGCGCGAACCGCCCAGAAGCTTGGCAAACATCGAGACCGGCGCGAACTGGGAGAAGAGATCGAGCGTATTGCCGCTCATCGCGCCGTCGCTGCCGATGCCGACGGGCAGGCCGGCATTGCGCATCTTTTCCACCGGCGAAATGCCCCGCCCTGCCTTGCCATTGGAGCGCGGATTGGTGGCGACGCAGATTTGCGCCTCGCTCATCATGGTGATGTCGGCATCGTCGAGCTGCAGGCAATGCGCGGCGATGAGATTGGGTTTGAGGAGACCCGCATCGCGCGTCACCGCGACCGTGCTCTGATCATGCGTTTTTCGCGCCCATTCCACTTCGAGCGTGCTTTCCGCCAGATGCATCTGCACCGGAACATCCGGGTTGGCATGGGACCAGTCAGCAATGCGCTCCATGACGGCACGGCCAGTAGAGTAGGGCGCATGCGGCGCGATCGAGGGCGTCACCAGGGGATGATCGCGGTAACGATCGACTAACTCGTCAACGCGCGCAAAACCCGCGTCGAAACTCTTGTGGTCCGGCGGATCGAAATCGGCCAGCGTCTGCCCAACGATGGCGCGCAGCCCGGAGAGATCGCAGACTTCTGCCATTTCGGTCTCGAAATAATACATGTCGGCGACTGTGGTCACGCCGCCCTGGATCATTTCGACAGCCGATAGCGTCGAGCCGATCCGCACCATCTCGGCCGTAACGAATTTGCGCTCGAGCGGCAGGATGTAGCGATAAAGCCGATCGTCCACATCTTCGGCCAAGCCGCGGAAAACGGACATCCCCATATGGCAGTGAGTGTTGACCATGCCCGGCATGACGATGTCGCCGCCGCAGTCGACGATCTCAGCGCCAGTTTTTGTAGGCGGAAGGCCAGACCCGATCCCGGTTATAGTCGAGCCGTCGATGCGCACCCAGCCTGGATTGTGCTCGCTCAGAGTGTCGTCGAGCGTCAAAACCCAGGCATTGGTGAGAAGGATCGTCATTCCGGCGATAGGATCGTGCACTGTTCGGGGACGGGCACGAGCTTGACGGTGACACCAGGCTCCAGCGGCCGGGTTAGCGGGCCATTGGCTATCAGTGCGCCCGCCGGCGTTTCGGCCTGATACTGATAGGCGCGCCCGAGATAGGTGCGCAGCCCGAGCGTTGCCGGAATGCCTTCCATGGCGGCATTGTCGGTGACTTGGAGGCCATCGGCCCGGCAGGCCATGATGAAGCGATCCGGAATATCGCCGAACTGCTCGAGTCCCAGCGTCAAGCGCACCCCGCCCGCCATCTCGGCTGTGATCTTTGCGCCATCGCGCTCCACAACCGTCATGGGGATCAGGTTTTCGAAGCCGACAAATCGCGCCACAAAGGCATTTGCCGGGCGCTGGTAAAGCCGCTCGGGCGTGTCGAGCTGCATGATGCGGCCGGCATGCATGATCGCGACGCGATCCGAGATGGAAAACGCTTCTTCCTGGTCATGCGTGACATAAACCGAGGTCGTGCCATTGGCCCGCTGCAGCTGGCGAATTTCAACGCGCATGTCGATGCGCAGCTTGGCGTCGAGGTTGGACAGCGGCTCGTCGAACATCAAGAGCGGCGGCTCGATGACGAGCGCGCGGGCCAAGGCGACACGCTGTTTCTGACCACCCGAAAGGGCGCCAGGCAGGCGGTCGGCAAGATGGGCGAGACCCACGCGCTCCAGCATGGCGGTGACGCGCTTGGATTTCGCTTCGCCGGAAATGCCGCGCTGCTTGAGACCGAAGCCGACATTGTCCGCCACCGACAGGTGCGGAAAGAGCGCATAGTTCTGGAACACGAGCCCGATATCGCGCTGGTGTGGCGGCAGGCGGGTGAGGTCGCGGCCGCCCAGGGTAATGGTGCCTGATGTCGGCTGCAGGAAGCCGGCGACAAGACGCAGGGTCGTGGTCTTGCCGCAGCCGGAGGCGCCGAGCAGGGAGACGAGTTCGCCTTCGCCAACGGCAAGCGAGAGGTCTTCCAGCACTTTGGTGGTGCCGTAATGCGCGGAAATGGAATCGAGGGTAAGGGACTGGGTCATAAGATCATTTGGCCAGGAAGGTGAGGCCGAGCGTACGCTCGACAACGGCCATCACGGCCACGGTAAGGATCATCAACAGCACCGAAACCGAAGCTACGGTGGGATCGAAGAACTGCTCCATATGCGCGAGCAACTGAATGGGAAGGGTCGAAAGCCCCGGCCCCGTCAGGAAGATCGAGATGGAGACGTCATTGATCGAGGTGATGAAGGCGAGAATGAAGGCCGCGATGACGCCCGAGCGCACGTTGGGCAAAAGCACGGTGAAGAAGGTCTTGAGCGGTGGAGAGCCCAGGCTGATCGCTGCTTCTTCGATGGAGAAATCGAATGAGGCCAGCGAGGCGCTGATCACCCGCACCACATAGGGCAAGACGATCAGCGCGTGGCCGAACAGCAGCGAGAGGTAGATCGGCGAGTTCAACTGGACGGCGACGTTCTTGAGCAGCGAAAAGCCCAGCACCAGCTCGGGCACCAGTACGGGCAGGATGAACAGCGTTGAGAGCCAGCCCGGCAGCTGGATGCGGTGGCGATTGAGCGCATAGGCGGCCGGAATACCGATGATCAGGGCGATCGTCGTCGAGAGCAGGGCAATCTGCAGGCTCGTCAGGATCGTGCGGCGGAACGCGTCGATGGCAAAGATGTTTTCGAACCAGCGTAGCGACAGGCCTTGCGGCGGAAAGGTCAGGTAGGTCGTGTCGCTGAGCGCCGCGCCGAGCACGATGATCAGCGGCCCGACCAGGAACATGAAGACCAGCGCAGTGCCGGCGATAAGCAGGGGATGGATATTGCGGGTCATCAGGCGGTCATCGGGTTGAGGCGGCGGGCCATGGCGTTCATCGCGGCGACGATGGCGATGGTGATGACGACCATGACGGCGGCGATGGTGGAGGCGGCGACCCAGTCAAAGGTGACCATGGCCTGCTGGTACATCAGCGTGCCCATCATCATCACCTGCTCGCCGCCCAAAAGCTGCGGCGTCGCGTAGGAGGTGAAGCTTCCGGTAAAAACCAGCACCGCGCCGACGATCAGGCCCGGAACGGCAAGGGGCAGGGTGACCTGCATGAAGGTTGCCGAGGGCTTTGCACCGAGCGAGGACGAGGCCTGGATCAGATCGTCCGGAATGGATTCCAGCACGCCGACCAGAGTCAGGATCATCAGCGGCACGAAGAGGTAGACCATGGCCACGATCACCGCGCCCTGCGTGTAGAGCATTTGGAATGGTTCGGCGATCAGTCCGAGATTGATCAGGGTCGAGTTGAGGATGCCGTTCTTGCCCAGAATAATGAGCCAAGCGAAGGAGCGGACGACAACGCCGGTCAAGAGCGGAAAGACCGCTGCGATGATCAGGATGGATTTGAGCCAGCCGGGCGCGCGCGACACGACATAGGCCGTCAAAAATCCGATCACCAGCGCGATCACGGTGACGGCCAGCGACACCTGGATAGTGCGAAACAGCACTGCGCGACGAAAGCCGCTGCCGAAAAATGCAGCATAGGTGGCGAACGGGCCGCCGGGCGTCGTGAATGTGGTGACGATCGTCGCCAGCACCGGCAGAACAAGAAAAACCACGACCAACAGCGTGGCAGGGGAGGCCAGAGTCCAGCCGGCGAAACGTTTCATACTATGGCCTTCAAGCAGAGCGGCGAGGCGGCCGTGGCCACCCCGCCAAAGTCGATTACATGCCGAAGATTTCGTTCCAGCGGTCGACCCAACCGCCCTTGGCGGCGTTCATCTTGGCATAGTCGATGCGCTGCAGGCCGGCGATCACGTCGGCACCATAGGTCCAAAGCGATGCTTGTTCTGGCGTCAGTTCAACCGAAGTCACGACCGGAGCATCGACGCCCTGTTCGGCCAGCTGCTGCTGGATTTCGGGCGACAGGATAAAGTTTATGAACTCGTAGGCCAGCTCGGGCTCGGCAGCACCGGTCGGGATGTTGACGGTGTTAAGCGTTGCGATCGCGCCTTCTTCAAGCTCGGCCCACTCGACGGTCGGAACGGCGGCCTGGATCTGCCCGAGGGTGAAGTCCTGTGCGACGGCGGCAGTGATCTCACCGGTCGAGAACAGGTTGATCATTTCCGAGCCGGTATTGTAGTTCTTGACCACATTCGGCTTGAGCTCTTCGACTGCTGCAAAGGCTGAGTCTTGGTCGGCAAAGGCGTCGACGCCAGCGTGATCGCCGGCCTTCATCACGACCATCGGACCGGCCGTGGTGGTGATGCCGGGAAGGGACAGCGAACCGGCGAGGTCTTCGCGCCAGAGATCTTCCCAGGACGTGATGGGGGTCGCGACTTTGGCGGTGTCGTAAACGATGCCGACGCGGCCAATCGTATAAGCCGGGCCGTAGCCGCCCTGCGGGTCCTTGGCGAGATCATAGATGCCGGCAAGGTTCGGCAACTTGGCCGGATCGATCTTCTGGAACAGGCCGGCTTCGATGCCCTGCTGGCTGAAGCTGTCGGAGAAGTAGGCGACGTCGACGCCCGCGCCGTTGCGGATCTGGATCTTGTTGAGGCGCTCGCCATTGTTGCCGGTTTCGAACACGATCTCGCAGCCGCACTGCTCGCGGAAGGGCGCCAGCACGATGGATTCGAGCTTTTCGCCGTTAAAACCCCACCAGGAGATGGTCAGCGTCTTGCCCTGTGCCATTGCCGGGGCAGCAGACAGCATGGCCGTGGCGGAGATCGCCAGAGCGGTAACGAAGAACTTGTTCATAGACGGCTTCCTGTTCGCGTCGGCTAGGCACGACGGCTGATTAATATTTTGCTCCCCGCTGCAAAGCCTATTTTTGCGGCGGTGCGACTGCAAGCTCAATCTTTAAGCGCGCACCAGCTTTGCACCACATCTATTTGCTTGACCCGATAGGGCGCTCTGACGAGTTTGCCGGCGAGATCAAGCACGAGAGACCAGCCCTATGAGCCAGGCGCCAGAAGACCTCCTGATCAGCGCCGCTGACGAAGTCAAAATCCGCCAGAATCTTGCTTTGGTCGCCTTGGGCAAGCGGCCGGCAAACCGCGCCATTCGCGTCGGCCGGCTCCTCGATGTTCACGGCCGCCGCTGGCATGACGACCAGGAAATCGTGGTTTCGGGCCGGCGCATCGCCTGGGTGGGACCGACCGGAAAATACCCCGGCGTCGTCGACGAGCGTATCGATCGCTCGCATCTGGCGGCTGTCCCCGGCTTTGGCGAAGTGCACAAGCATATCGAATCGAGCCACCTGACGCCCGAATACGAGGCGGCTCTCGTTCTGCCCTTTGGCTGTACCTGGACCTGCGAAGCCAGCCACGAGTTTTCCAACGTCAACGGGCCGAAAAACCTTGAATTCTGGCTCAAGGCACGTCTCGCCGGCTCGCCGATGAAGATCTTCCCGCTGCCCGGCTCGGCAGTGCCGCCGACAGCCTATGAATGGGGCGGCGGTCACTTCGGCTATGATGAACAACGTGACTTTCTTTCCAGCCAGTTGATGGTGGCCGGCCTCGACGAAGTCATGGACTGGCCTGCCGTCTGGAACCCGGAAAACCCATCTTACGAGCGGCTTTGGGGCATGATCGGCGCAACCTTCGAGCAGCGCGGCGTTGTCGAAGGCCACGCCGCCGGCATGCGCGCCATCGACGATATCAACGCTTTCGCCGCAGCCGGCATGGCCTCCGACCACGAAGCCTGGACCCCTGAGGAAGTCGCCGACAAGCTGCGACGTGGCCTCTTCATGGAAATCCGCCCGCATTCGCTCAAAGAGATCGTCACCGGCCTCCTGGCGTCCGGCCAGGAGGACTGGTCGCAGTTTGCGCTCTGCACCGATGATCGGTCCTGCTCCGACACCATGAAGCTGGGCGCCACCGACCACAATGTACGGCTCGCCATCGAAGCTGGCCTTGCGCCCGAAATCGCCATCCAGCTCGTGACCATCAACCCGGCACGCCACATGCGCCTCACGCCATGGGTCGGCTCGATCGCGCCCGGTCGTTTCGCCGATCTGGTCCTACTCGACGACGTCCAAACCCTGTCCATCGCCGAGGTCTGGGCCGATGGGCAGCAGGTGTCTAAGGGCCGGGACTATGTGGGAGCGCTCCCGAGTATCGACTGGCCGGATTGGGCGACGCAAACCGTCACCATCGATCGCGAAATGACCGCCGACGACTTTGCCATCCACGCACCCGAGGGCCGGCAAAGCGTCAACGCTGCGCTGCTGCGGCCATTCCACTGGGCCGACGATTTCATCACCACCGAGCTCCCCGTACGCGATGGTCTCGTCGAGCGCGACCCTGATCGAAACATCACCAAGTTCGCCATCGTCGACCGCTTCTCCGGCGAAGGCAAAACCTCGGCCATGTTCTGGCTCGGTACGGGCCCGCGTACCGAGGATACGGCGCTGGCCTGTTCCATGGGCCACGACAAGCACAACATCTGGGTGGTCGGCTCCTCTGACGCCGCCATGGCCAAGGCCGTCAACGCCTTGCGGGAAACTCAGGGCGGCTGGGCCCTGGTGGGGCGCGGCGAACTCCTGGCGACCGTCAAATACGAGGTCGGCGGCCTCATGACCTGCCGCCCGGCACCCGAACTCGATAGGGAAATGCAGCAGCTCTACAAGGCTGGCGAAACCATCGACTGGATGTATGAGCCGACCTTCTCGCCGCGCTGGTGGCCCGGCTTTCCGGAACGCCTCGCCTTTGCAACGCTCACCTGCGCCCCCTGGCGCTGGGTGCTTGTCGCGCCGTCCCCGCTGGCGCCCAATGGCTTCGTCAACGTCGCCACCGGAGAGACGCACGATATCGTCTGGTAAACATAAGCGCCTGTTAATCCAGCCATCATTGGCCTTGCCAACAGCCATGCCTTGCCACTTAGATGAGCAGTCGGGAAGCGTGGGCGTTTTTTACACAGATCGGGAACTATGATGATGGATCAACTTAAACTCGGACGCCGCGCCTTCGTGTCGATGCTGGCCATCGGCACCGCTGTTGCGCTTTCCGGCGCAAGCTTTGCGCAGGACGTGATCAAGGTCGCCGCGGTCTGGACCGTGCCGGTCGAACAGCAATGGGCAAGCCGCCTGCACAATGCGCTGGTCGCGGCGCAGGAGCGCGGCGAGATCGAATACGTTTATTCCGAAAACACCACTGCCACCGACTATGAGCGCGTCATGCGCGAATATGCCGAGCAGGGCATCGCCCTTTTGATCGGCGAAGCCTTCGCCGTCGAGGCGCCGGCCCGCGCCGTGGCTGCCGATTATCCCGAGGTCAAGTTCCTGATGGGCTCGTCGCTGCCGCCCGTCGAACCCAACTTTGCGACCTTCGACAACTTCATTCAGGAACCGAGCTACCTGACCGGCATGATCGCTGGCGCCAAGACCGAGTCCAACGTCATCGGCATGGTCGGCGGCTTCGCCATCCCGGAAGTCAACCGCCTCATGAACGCCTTCATGGCCGGTGCATTGTCGGTCAATCCGGAAGCCAAGTTCTCGATCAGCTTCATCAATTCCTGGTACGATCCGCCAAAGGCCAAGGAAGCTGCCTTCGCGATGGTCGACGCTGGCGCTGACATTCTTTACGCCGAGCGTTTCGGTGTTTCCGACGCTGCCAAGGAACGCGGCATCCTCGCCATCGGCAACGTCATCGACACCGCAGCCGATTACCCCGGCACCATTCTCGCCAGCGCTCTTTGGCATGGCGAGCCGATGATCGACAAAGCCATTGCCGATGTGAAGGCTGGCTCTTTCACCGCTTCCGACTACGGTATCTATGCCTTCATGGAATATGGTGGCTCGAGCGCCGTTTACGACGAGGCTCTGGCTGGTCCCGAGGCTGTCGCCGCCGCCAAGGCCAAGGAAGCCGAAATCCTCGACGGCAGCTTCAAGGTCGAGATCAACGACTCCGAGCCGTCCTCCACCATGTAGTTTTCTGCCGGGCGCCCCGGGTGCCCGGCTCTTCTTTCTGGGGCGGGCATGGCCTTTTCCGACAGCATCGTCCTCTCGCTCGAAGGCATTACCAAGCGCTTCGGCAAGCTCGTCGCCAATGACGCGCTCGACCTGCAACTGCGTCGCAGCGAAATTCTTGCGCTCCTGGGCGAAAACGGCGCCGGCAAGACGACGCTGATGAACATCCTTTTCGGCCACTATGTGCAGGATGAGGGCCTAGTCCGCGCCGCCGATGCCCAAGGCAATCTCCAAACCCTGCCACCCGGCTCGCCCGGCGCCGCGCTCGATGCCGGCATCGGCATGGTGCACCAGCATTTTGCCCTCGCCGAAAATCTTTCCGGCCTCGACAATATCCGCCTCGGCACCGAAGGGCTTTTCGCCTTTGGCGGCAAAGCCGCTGCCCGCAAGAAAGTCGCACAGATCATAGCCGAAAGCGGGCTCGATGTTGACCTCGATCGCCCTGTCGCCGCGCTGACGGTCGGCGAAAAGCAGCGCGTCGAAATCTTGAAGGCACTCTACCGCAATGTCCGGGTGCTGATCCTAGACGAGCCCACAGCCGTCCTCACGCCCCAGGAATCAGACGGCCTCTTCACCGTGCTGCGCCGCCTGGCCAGCAATGGTCTGGGCGTCATCTTCATTTCCCACAAGCTCGGCGAAGTGCTCGCCGTGTCCCACCGCATCCTCGTCCTGCGCGGTGGCCGCAAGGCGGGCGAACTCGTCACCGCCAATGCCGACCGCCGCGCCATCGCCGATCTCATGGTCGGCAAAGCCGTTGCCGAAGTCGCCCGTACCCCTGCCACGCCGGGCAAGACTCTGCTCGAGTTTACGAACGTTCACCTCAAGCAGGGCTCGGCACGTCAGTCCCTGCGCGGCGTCAATTTTGCCTTGCGTGCCGGTGAGATCGTCGGCCTAGCCGGCGTCTCCGGCAACGGGCAGGGCGGTATCGCCGCCTTGATCTCGGGCCTTGCCGTACCCGACACTGGTGCAGTGCTCCTCAACGACAAGCCGATAAATGCCGCAGATCCTCGTGCTCTCGTCGCGGCTGGTGTCGCCCGCATGCCGGAAGACCGCCAACATGATGGCGTCGTCGGCACCATGAGCGTCGCCGACAATATCGCCATCGAAGAAGTTCGTGGCGCTGCCTTTTCGCGCATGGGCCTGCTCGATCGCAAAGCCATGGAAAGCCGCGCCACCAGCGCCATCGCCGCCTACGACATCCGCTGCCCTGGCCCGGACGCCGAGGCGCGACTCCTTTCCGGTGGAAATGTTCAAAAGCTGATCCTCGCCCGCGTGCTCGAACGCACGCCGCAGATCATTCTCGCCAATCAGCCTACGCGCGGCCTTGATGTCGGCGCCCAAGCCGAAGTGCATCGCCGCATCATCGCTGCCCGCGATCGCGGTGCCGCCGTGCTGGTCATCTCCGAAGACCTCGATGAATTGTTCGCGCTCGCCGATCGGTTCCTCGTCGTTCATGCCGGGGAAGTCAGCGATGCCGGACCGTCCGATCTCCTGGATCGCGGCGCGGTGGGTCTCTTGATGGCAGGACAGGCCGCATGAGCTTCCGTCTCGAACCACGCACCGATGCGTCCGTGGCGCTCAAGCTTTCCGTGTCGCTCGGTGCAGGCCTTGCCGCATTGCTCCTCGTCGCGGTCCCCGTGTTGTTCGCCGGGCGCAACCCCATCGAAGCCTATGGCCTCATCATTCAGGGCGCCTTTGGCTCTCTCTTCGCCCTGTCCGAAACGCTCAACCGCGCCACGCCGCTAATCCTCACCGGACTTGCAGCAGCCGTGGCATTCCGCGCCAAGCTCTGGAACATTGGCGCCGAAGGGCAGCTCTATATCGGCGCGCTCGCCGCAGTCCTTGTCGGCAGCGGCCTCCTGCAGATGCCGCCAGCGCTGCTCATCCCCACCGTGATGATTGCCGGTTTCCTCGCTGGCGGCATGATGATGGTACTCCCCACTATCCTCAAGCAGCGGTTCGGCGCCGATGAAGTCGTCATCACGCTGCTCCTCAATTTCGTCGTCATCCTCCTCGTGCAGATGCTGATCGAAGGTCCACTGAAGGACCCGCTCGCCATGGGCTGGCCCCAGTCGGTGCCGCTCCTTGCCGAGGCCAAGTTCGCCAAGCTCGTGCCTCGCCTGCGCATGCATTGGGGCCTGATCGTCGGCATCGGCGGCGCACTGATCCTCTGGTTCATGGTGCGCAAGACCGTGCTCGGCTTCGAGATCAAGGCCGTCGGTGAAAACCGCGCAGCCGCTCGCTTTGCCGGCATCCCGGTCGATGCTACCATGCTCAAGGTCGCGCTGATCTCCGGCGGTCTTGCGGGTCTTGCCGGCGTCAGCGAGGTGTCGGGCGTCAAGGGCTACCTCTCCGCCGACCTCTCGCCGGGCTTTGGTTATTCCGGCATCGTCGTCGCCATGCTGGCCGGTCTTTCCCCCGTCGGCACCGTATTCGCCGCCATCTTCGTCGCTGCCGTCTTCGTGGGCGCCGACTCCATGAGCCGCGCCACCGGCATCTCCAATTACCTCGCCGACCTCGTTGTCGCGCTGTCGCTGCTCTGCGTCCTCGTCGGCGCTTTCTTCCTCCGCTTCCGCGTGCGCTATGAACCCGCCGCGGCGCCGGTAGCGGGAGAATAGCCATGGACGTGCTGATCGAAATCTTCGGCTCCGCCAACTTCTGGGCCGCCGCCATCCGCATCGCCACCCCGCTGATCTTCGGCGTTCTCGGCGCGCTGATCTGCGAGCGGGCAGGGGTGCTCAATCTCGGTATCGAAGGCATCTTCGTTGCTGGCGCCATGGCCGGCTGGCTCGCCGTCTATCTCGGTGCCGGTCTCTGGGGCGGCGTCCTGGTTGCCATGCTCACCGGCGCCGTCTTTGGCCTGCTGCATGCGCTACTCACCGTCATCCTCGGCCTCTCGCAACACGTCTCGGGCATCGGCATCACCCTGCTGGCCACGAGCCTCAGTTACTTCACCTACCGCACAGCGCTTCCCAACGTGACCTCGCCGCCGCGCATCGTCCCGTTTAGCCCGCTCAATATCCCCGGCCTCAGCGACCTGCCCTTCATCGGCCCGGCGCTCTTCCAGCAAACGCCGCTGACCTTTCTCGCGTTGGCATTCGTCGCCCTTGTCGCCATCGTGCTCTACCGCACCCCCCTTGGCCTCGCCATTCGAGCCGTCGGTGATAATCCGGCCTCGGTTGAAGCCCAGGGCCTGTCCGTCCGAGGCCTGCGCATCGGTGCCGTCGTGGCCGGTTCGGCGCTGATGGCGCTGGGCGGCGCCTTCCTCACCATGTCGGCCTTCGACGCCTTCTTCTTCGGCATGGTCAATGGCCGTGGCTGGATCTGCATCGCTCTCGTCGTCTTCGCTTCCTGGCAGCCCGGCAAGGCATTGCTGGGCGCGCTGCTGTTCGGCGCATTTGACGCCTTCCAGATCCGCCTCCAGGCCGAAATCGGCCAGGTCGTTCCGGGCCAGGTCTTCCTGATGCTGCCCTATCTTTTGTCCATCGTGGCGCTTGTCCTTGTGGCCCGCCGCGCCGACTATCCCCGTGCCTTGCTGCAGCCCTGGTTCAAGGGCCAGCGCCACTAACCGAAAGACTGCCATGTTCGACCTCAAGCTCACCAATGCCACTCTTGCAGATGGCCGCACCGGCATGGATATCGGCGTCTCCAACGGGCGCATCGCCGCTATCGAAGCCAATCTCGGCGGCGAGGCTGGCGAAGTCATTGATGCCGTGGGCCAACTCGTGTCCCCGCCCTTCGTCGATTGCCACTTCCACATGGACGCGACCCTGTCGCTCGGCCTGCCGCGGCTGAACGAAAGCGGACGTCTTCTCGAAGGCATTCAGATCTGGGGCGAGCTCAAGCCGCTCCTCACCCACGAAGCCGTCATCGAGCGCGCGCTTGCCTATTGCGACCTCGCCGTCTCGCAGGGCCTCCTCGCAATCCGCACCCATGTCGACATCTGCGACGACCGCCTCCTTGGCGTCGAAGCCCTGCTCGAGGTCAAGCGCCTCGTCGCCCCCTATATCGACCTGCAGCTCGTCGCCTTCCCGCAGGACGGCTACTACCGCTATCCCGGTGCCGTCGATCTTCTCAACCGCGCCCTCGACATGGGCGTCGACGTCGTCGGCGGCATTCCCCATTTCGAGCGCACCATGGCCGATGGCGCCGCCAGCGTCACCGCCCTCTGCGAAATCGCGGCCGAGCGCGGCCTCCTGGTCGATCTCCATTGCGACGAAACCGACGATCCGCTCAGCCGCCACATCGAGACGTTGACCTACGAAACCCAGCGCCTCGGTCTTGGCGGCCGCGTCGCCGGCTCGCACCTCACCTCCATGCATTCCATGGACAATTACTACGTCTCAAAGCTCCTGCCGCTGATGGCCGAGGCCGGGGTTGCCGCCATCGCCAATCCCAACATCAACATCGTCATCCAGGGCCGCCACGACACCTATCCTAAGCGCCGCGGCATGAACCGTTTCCCCGAAATGCTGAGCTACGGCATCACCGGCGCCTTCGGCCAGGATTGCATGATGGACCCCTGGTATTCGCTGGGCTCGGCCGACATGCTTGAGGTCGCCAATATGGGCCTCCATGTCGCGCAGATGACCAGCCGCGACGCCATGCGCCAGTGTTTTGCCGCCGTCACCACAGGCCCGGCCGAAATTCTTCATCTCGACGGCTATGGCATCAATGTTGGCTGCAAGGCGGACATGGTGCTGCTCCAGGCAGCCGACCCGATCGAAGCCATCCGTCTAAAGGCGACACGCCTGGCAGTGATAAAATCTGGCAAGGTGATTTCCCGTACCGCACCTCGCATCAGCGCTCTAGACCTCACCGGCCGGCCAGAACGGCTGGATCCATCCAAGGTCGTGCCCCGCCATGATCGGTAATCTCATTGGAGCGCGGGACCTGTGACGATGTGCTGAGCCGGCATAGCAGTCGCACAGTATGCGTCCCTCCCGACGAAAGGTGGTCCGGAACGAAGCTCGATCTTTGGTGGTTCAAGCTTCGCAGAGAAAGAGGCGATCCATGACCATCAACATCACCGACCGTTCGCCGGCATCAGATCGGGACCGTCGCGAGCAACTCGGCATCAGCGTCGATGATCTCGCCGCTCGTGCTGGCATATCTGTTGACGAGCTTACCGCATACGAACACGCAAAGTCTGAGAGTGATGGCAATCCAACCATCGCCATGAAGGTCGCTGACGCTCTTGATCGATTCGAGCGCGACATAGATCCGACCAAAGACGATCCGCAAGCTCATCCGACCTGATGCGCGTTCGGGAACGCAAATGCGCCCCACTCAGCTGGCCGGCTAAAGATCGCTCCAGCTCAGGCATATGTTGATGCCAAGCCCTGCTTAGGCAGCGACCACCTGGTTTCTGCCTCTCGCTTTGGCTGAATAGAGCCTGTCATCTGCCAAGCGCAGCATTTCGTTGAAGCTATGGGTGGCAGGATCACCTCGAAACACGCCAAAACTTGCCGTGATTGTCGTGGCGACTCCGCCCAGGGCAGGTTGCCACGCCTCGATCGCCTGTCTGATACGTTCAGCCGCCTTGATGCCGAAATCATCGCTGGCATCCGCGGAGACGACGCAGAACTCCTCTCCACCGATCCTGGCTATGAGATCGTAGGGCCTGAGCTGGCGCTGGGTCACTTCGGCAACGATCATGAGCACTTCATCGCCAGCCGCGTGACCGAAGCGATCGTTGATTTCCTTGAATCGATCGAGATCGAAGGCGATAACCCAAACCCATTGATTGCGTCGCAATGCACGGCTGATCTCAAGCGAAACAGCATTCTGTAGCCAACGACGGTTGCCGAGGCCCGTGAGCGGATCGCTGTTTGCCTGCCTTCTTAGGGCACTCAAAGACTGCTCTTGAGCTCGCACCAGGCTTGAGACCTTTTCCGCAAGCCTTTTCACACCGTCGCTGCCGCGAACCTCGACGAAAGGCTCGATGCCTTCTTCCTGATAACGGTCTACCGCCCTGACAAGGCGATCTATCGGGCTGACCATTTGGAAGATCGCAAGATAGGACAGAACCGAACCAAGCAGCGTGGCGATAAGCGCGACGACAAGGATCGAGATTGGGTCTGCCGGACGTCCTAGGCCGAGATAAAGGCTGAGGGAAAGAAGGGGCACGTGGATAGCCAAGAAGCTTACGCCGAACACCTTCGCAACCAGCGAGCCTCTAAGCCGCTCCACCATTCCCATGGTCATTCCCTCTGTCGCCTAACGAGAGAAAGGTGTCATGTTGAAGTTGGCGATCTGCGTGGATTGTCCCTAAAGATTTAACATTCACAGAGAACAACGCTTGGTCAGCCCGCCAGAGGGTGTGCCGAAAGCAGCCAATTTGCTTTCTACGCTGGCGCCCATGATTGATGCGACCGCCTCGAATTGATCTTCAAACTCCCGCTTGCAAAAACCCAACTACCAAGCTAATACGTATCAGCGCTAATACGCATTAGCAAATGGGGGAGGTGCTTTGGCAACGGCAAAGCGTTTGACACAGAAGGACATTGCGCGGCTGGCTGGCGTCAGTCAGGCGACGGTATCGTTTGTGCTCAACGGCTCACCGGAGAATGCCAACCGCATTCCGCCGGACACGCGTGAGCGGGTGCAAAAAGTTATTCGGGAAACCGGATACGTTGCCGATCCGGTCGCGCGGCGCATGGTCAAGGGGCTCAATCGCATCCTTGGTGTCTTCACCTATGAGCCTGCCTTTCCCTCGGCGCAGGCGGACTTTTTCACTCCGTTTCTTCTTGGTATCGAGGAAGCGGCGCAGATGCTGGGCTATGATCTCCTGCTGCTGACCGGCGCCGGCATACAGCGGCGCATCTTCGGGGAGAATGTTCGCCTTCGCCTCTCCGATGGCTGCATCATTCTTGGCCGGCAGTTCGACCGCGAAGAACTGGCAAGGCTGGTGGGGGGTGATTTCCCCTTTGTCGCCGTTGGACGACGCGACGATGCGGGCGGCCCGGTGCCGTATGTCGGCGGTGAATATGTGACTGCAACGCGTGCGCTGGTCGGCCGGGCCCGTCAGCTTGGTCACGCTAAAATTGCTTTTATCGGCCTCAACCAGGGCGCGGAATCGACCGCTGATCGCTGGTCTGGCTTCCAGCCGGCACTCGGCGATGCATCGCTGGTTTATTCCCGCTTCTCGGTTGGTGGGGCGGCGGCGCAAACGCTCGATGACGTCCTTCGATCTGGCGCAACCTGCGTCTTCTTCACTGAACTGGCCGACGCCATCGGCGTCGAAGCGGCAGCGCGCGAGCGCGGGCTTTCAGTGCCCGATGACCTCTCGATCGTTGTTCTGGGCAACCACATCCGCGCCGAAGAGCCGGGGCGGCGCTTCACGTCCTTCGCTATCCCGCGGGAGGCCATGGGCCGTGCCGCCACCGAGATGCTGGTGCGCCGCGTCGAGAACGACGCCCCTGTCGAACAGGTGTTGCTGCCCTGCGAATTGCTCGAGGGCGACACCCTCGGGCCTGTTTCTACCAGAACCAATCGGACCACATGACCAAAGAGCTTCACGCAGATATTCTCATCGTTGGCGGCGGACTTGGTGGCGTCGCCGCGGCCCTGGGCGCTCTGCGCTCCGGCCGCACCGTCATCATGAGCGAGGAGTTCGACTGGCTCGGCGGACAGCTGACCAGCCAGGCCGTGCCACCCGACGAGCATTCCTGGGTCGAGCAGTTCGGTATTACCCGGACATATCGGCAGCTGCGCACCGGCATCCGCCAATATTATCGCGACCATTACCCGCTGACCGCTGAAAGCCGCCCCTGGGGCGATCTCAATCCCGGCGCCGGTTTCGTCAGCCGGCTGTGTGCCGAGCCGCGTGTCGGCGTTGCCGTGATCGAGGCGATGCTTGCCCCTTGGCGCGGTGGCGGCAAGCTTACCGTGTTGCAGCCCTACCGCCCGGTCGCCGCCGATGTAAACGGCGACACCGTGCGCTCAATCACATTGCGCCACCGCGACAGCGGCGTCGAGATCGTGTGTTCGGCCGCCTACGTGGTCGATGCCACCGAACTGGGCGATCTCCTGCCCATGACCGGCACCGAATACGCCAAGGGTTTCGAAGCGCAGTCCGACACCGGCGAACCCAGTGCTCCCGCCGTGGCGCAACCAGACAATGTCCAGGCAGTCTCCGTCTGTTTTGCCGTCGACCATGTCGATGGCAACCAGGTGATCGACAAGCCGGAAAACTACGAATTCTGGCGCAAGTATCAGCCCGATTTCTGGGGTGCGCCGCTGGTCAGTTTCACGGCGCCGCATCCGCGCACGCTGGAGCTGACAACGCGCAGCTTTACGCCCAATCCCGATGATGATCCGACCCTGGTCGACGCCGACCAGCGCCGCAATCCGGGCGATGGCAATCTCTGGACCTTCCGCCGCATTGCCGCGCGCCGCAATTTTCTACCCGGCGCCTACCAGTCCGACATCTGCCTCGTGAACTGGCCGATGATCGACTACATGGAACACACCATTATCGACGTGTCGGAAGAGGAAAAGGCGGCGCATCTCAAGCGTGCAGCCGAGCTTTCCTATTCCATGTTCTATTGGCTGCAGACCGAGGCGCCGCGGGTTGATGGCGGGCAGGGCTTCCCGGGTCTGCGCCTGCGCGGCGACGTCACCGGCACCGACCATGGCCTCGCCATGGCCCCCTATATTCGCGAAAGCCGCCGCATTCTGCCGGTGACGCGCATCGTCGAGCAGGACGTGTCGATGACCATCCACGGCAATGCGCTGTCCAAGCATTACCGCGACAGCGTCGGCATCGGCATGTACCGCATCGACCTTCATCCATCGACGGGTGGCGACAACTATGTCGATGTCGAGTCCGCCCCCTTCGAAATTCCGCTGGGGTCGCTCCTGCCGCGCCGGGTCAAGAACCTGCTCGCCGGCGGCAAGAACATGGGCACGACCCACATCACCAACGGTTGCTACCGGCTCCATCCCGTGGAGTGGAACGTGGGCGAAGTGGCCGGTCTGCTCGCCGCGCACTGCCTCAACAACGGCCTGACGCCGCACCAGGTGCAGGCCGAGGACGCCAAGCTCGAAGACTTCCAGGCCCAGCTCTATCGCGAGGGGATCGAGATCCGCTGGCCGGACGTGCGCGGCTACTAATCAAGGGACAACAGGAGGAACACATGTCCAAATTCGCCTATCTCAAGAACACAGCTGCACTGGCTGCCATTTTGCTGCCGCTTGCAGCGTCCGGCACTGCTTGGGCGCAGGATGCAGTCAACCTGCGCATGACCATCTGGAGCGCCAACGAAGCGCACCTGGCCCTCTTCAACGAGATCGCCGCAGGCTTTACGGAAACGCACCCCAACGTTTCCGTCACTTTCGAGCCGCTGCCGTTCGAAAACTACACCACGACGCTGACCACCCAGATCGCTGGCGGCAACGCACCTGACCTGGCCTGGATTTTTGAGACCAGCGCTGCCGATTTCGTCACCTCCAATGCCCTCGCGCCGTTGACCGACGCTTTCGGCGCCACCGATGGCTACGAACTCGACGACGTCACCGAAAGCGCAACGGCCCTGTGGACCCGCGAGGGCCAGCTCTATGCCTATCCGTTCTCGACCTCGCCATTCGCCGTCTTTTCCAACAACGACCTCATCACTGCAGCAGGCGCCCGCACGCCTGCTGAGCTGATCGAAGCCGGTGAATGGAACTGGGACAACGCTCTTGCCACTGCCAAGGCCGTAGCCGATGCAGGCAATGAAGGCCTTGTGATCCGCGATTTCAACTACCAGACCTGGCAGAACCTCACCTCGTTCTGGCGTGGATGGGGCGCCGATAGCTGGAGCGCCGACGGCAAGACCTGCACCTTCGCTGATCAGCCGATGATCGACGCCATGACAGCCTTCCACAATGCAGTCTTCGTCGATGGCTCGATCCCGGGTCCAGGCGAAAACGTCGACTTCTTTGCCGGTGATGCTGCAATGACCGTGACGCAGATTTCGCGTGCGTCGCTGCTGCCGCAGGATGGTTTCGATTGGGATCTGGTGCCGCTGCCGGAAGGTCCGGCGGGGTCCTATTCCGTGGTTGGCCAGGCCGGCGTCGGCGTCTTCGCCAATCGCCCCAACACCGAAACGGCGGTCGAATTTCTCGCTTACATGACCAATCCGGAAAACAGCCAGAAGCTGGCCCAGTTCTTCCCGCCGGCCCGCGCAAGCCTTCTCAACACTGAAACGCTGTCCGCCACCAATCCGCTGTTGACGCCTGAGCAGATCGAAACCGTGGTGGTCAACGGCATCACCAATGGCCAGGTGATCGCCGGGCGCACCAACTTTGCCCAGATCCAGCAAAGCGTGCGCGCCGCTCTCGACGCCCTTTGGGTCGCCGATGCCGACGTGCCTGCCGTGCTGGGCAATGTCTGCACCAGCATCAACCCGCTGCTGATGCGCTAAGGCGCGCCCATCAGAACAGGTCAGCTCCCATCCTGTTCTTCCACCGCGCTGTCTCGGCGGCGCGGTGGAACCCAAGCTAGACCTGAGGACCAACTATGTCTCAGCCGATCGACACGAAGCGTAAGCCAGCGTTCTGGACGATGCACCGCCGCGACGCCGCAGCAGGCTATCTGTTCATCGCGCCGCAATTGCTGGGCATCATTACTTTCGTGCTGATCCCGCTGGGTCTGGTCTTTTACTATTCGCTGCACGAATGGAACGTGCTCGCCAACACCTTCACCTTTGTCGGCGATGCCAATTACCAGCTCCTGCTGCGTGATCCCAACCTGCCGCAGGTGCTCTGGGCATCCGCCGTGTTTTCTGCCGGCCTCGTCGTCCTCAACATGAGCCTGGCGCTGCTATTAGCCGTGCTGCTCGACCAAAAGCTCAAAGGCATCGTCGTCTTCCGCACGCTATTCTTTTCGCCAGTGGTTGTGTCGCTGGTCGCCTGGACCATCGTCTGGAGCTTTCTGCTGCAGGCCAATGGCGGCATCAACGGCATGCTGGCCATGATCGGCATCGAGGGCCCCAATTGGCTGCGCCTCCCGTCAACCGCCATGGTCTCGGTGGTCGTGGTGCAGGTGCTCAAGAACGTTGGCCTCAACATGATCCTGTTCCTTGCAGCCCTCCAAGGCGTGCCCAAGGAACTCTACGAGGCCGCACGCGTCGACGGGGCAGGTCGCTTCAAGCAATTCCGCCGCATCACCCTGCCGATGATCTCGCCGACGATCCTTCTGACCTCGATCATCACCATCGTGGGGTCGCTCCAGGTCTTTGCCCAGATCGCGATCTTGACCAAGGGCGGGCCCGGCGTCTCCACAACAGTGCTGGTCTATTACCTCTACCAGCAGGCTTTCCAGTTCAACTTCTTCGGCTATGGCTCGACCCTGTCGATCCTTCTCTTCCTGATCGTCGCGGTGCTCACCTTTATCCAGTGGCAGATGCGCAAGCGGATCGTCTTCTATGAAAACTGAGCTTTCGCCCCGCGCCAAGGTCGCCCTTTACGGCCTCATGTGCGTGCTGCTGATCCCCTTCGTTTTTCCGACGTGGTGGATGATCACCTCGTCGGTCAAGCCGATCAGCGACATCTTCGCCTTTCCGCCGGACCTCTGGCCGCGCCGCTTCGACTGGTTGACCTATCAGCGCGTCTTCGAACTGCAGCCGTTCGGAAGGCAGTATTGGAACTCGGCCTATATCGCCGCGATCGTCACCGTCGGCACCATGGTGGTCTCATCCATGGCTGGCTACGCCTTTGCCCGGATCAAGTTTCCCTTCAGCAATGCCCTATTCATGGTGGTCCTCCTGGGCCTGCTGATCCCCTCCGAAGTCACCATCGTGCCGCTGTTCCAGATGTTTTTGGGCTGGAACATGATCAATACCCATTGGCCGCTGATCCTTGTGCCGATCTTTGGTGCGCCGTCGGTGTTTGCCACCTTCGTCATGCGCCAGTTCTTTATCTCGCTGCCCGGCGAGCTCGAGGAAGCCGCCCGCGTCGATGGCCTTGGCCGCTTCAAGATCTTTTGGACCATAGCCCTGCCGCTCGCCAAGCCGGCGCTCGGCGCGGTGGCCATCTTCACCTTCCTCCACTCCTGGAACCTCTATCTCGAGCCAATCGTGTTCCTGTCCTCCACCCACATGTTCACCCTGCCACAGGCGCTGACCCAGTTCACCGACGCCTATGGCGGCGCCATGTGGAACATCCAGCTGGCGGCCGCCACCATGACGGCTATCCCGGTGCTGCTGGTCTTCATCGTGGCGCAGAAACAGTTCGTCGAAGGTCTTGCTCATACCGGTCTGAAAGGCTGATCCCATGGCACCCGTTACCCTTTCCGCCGCGCGCAAGTCCTATGGCGATGTCAATGTGCTGCATGGCATCGACGTCGAGATCGCCGATGGCGAGTTCATCGTCCTGGTCGGACCGTCCGGCTGCGGCAAGTCAACCTTGCTGCGCATGATCGCTGGGCTGGAAACCATCACCTCGGGCGAAATCGCCATCGGCGATCGGGTGGTCAACGACCTCGAGCCGAAGGATCGCGACATCGCCATGGTGTTCCAGAACTATGCGCTCTATCCGCATATGACCGTCGCCACCAATATGGGCTTCTCGCTCGAACACCGCGGCGCCTCCAAGAGCGAGATCGCCGAGCGGGTGAAATGGGCGGCCGATATCCTCGATCTTTCGCACCTGCTCGACCGCTATCCGCGCCAGCTTTCCGGCGGCCAGCGGCAGCGTGTCGCCATGGGCCGCGCCATCGTGCGCAACCCGCAGGTGTTCTTGTTCGACGAGCCACTTTCCAATCTCGATGCCAAGCTGCGCGTCGTCATGCGCGGCGAGATCAAAGGCCTCCATCAGCGGCTCGGTGTCACCACTGTCTATGTGACGCATGACCAGATCGAAGCCATGACCATGGCAGATCGCATTGTGGTGATGAATGCCGGCCGAGTGGAGCAGATCGGAGCTCCGCTGGAGCTTTACGACCGTCCCGCTAATCTCTTCGTCGCAGGATTCATTGGCTCACCGGCCATGAACATAATCGGCGGCAGCATCGGCCCGGAGGGTTTTCTGGCCGCGGGCGTCACCCTGCCGCTGTCAGAGGGCGTAGCCGCCGCTGGACAGGCAAGCTATGGCATAAGGCCAGAACATCTGAT